>NZ_CALDGS010000089.1 GCF_937941905.1 uncultured Mycolicibacterium sp.
CGGCCACCGCCCGCCGAGATCGACGAAATGGCGCATTCCTCTCGCACTTTCCCGCCCAAAGGTGCGTTTGGGCGGCGGCTAGGGACCCAGCGCGTCGCGCACGGCGGTGTCGAAGAAGGTTGCGAAGGCGGGGTCGTTGCCGGGGCCGGCCACGCAGTGCCCGAGCGGGGAGGGGTAGAGCCGCAGTTCGCCGCGGGGGATGTGCTCGGCCTCGAAGGCGTTGTCCTCGACCGAGAAGTACTTGTCCTGCGGGCAGCCGATCACGATCGCCCGGGCGCGGATCGCCCGCAGGGCGGCCACCAGGTCCCCGCCGTGCAGGCCGCCGATGTCGGCGTGCTGCCAGGCCCACAGCTTGGCCAGCAGGTCGTGGGCGTCCCAGTTGTCGACGTGGTCGCGTTCCCAGTCGACGAGCAGCTCCTCCGCCGAGCCGAATCCCAACGCCCGATAGTGCCCGTCGCGGAAGAACTCCGGCGAGTACGCCCAGCCGGCGTAGACCCGGGCGAACGCCTTGAGCCCGGCCACCGGGGCTCCGCCCCCGGCGGAGAAGTACGGGTCGACCAGCAGCGCGGCCTTGATCCCCTCGAGGAACACCCGGTTGTTCACCGATGTCCGCGCCGAGGCGCACACCGGCACGATCGCCTCGACCAGGTCGGGATACATGGCCGCCCAGTGGTAGGCCTGGCAGCCGGCCATCGACCAGCCGGCCACCAGGGCGATCCGCGACACCCCGAGGTGCTCGAAGAGCAGCCGGTGCCCGGCGCGCACATTGTCGGCCAGCGACACCTTGGGGAACCGGGGGCCGCGCTGCGGCGCGGCGGCGTTGCTCGGCGAGGTGGACAACCCGTTGCCGAACATGTTGACCGACACCACGAAATGCCGGGCCGGGTCGATCGCGCGGCCCGGGCCGAAGAAGCCCTCGTTGCGCCGGTGGGTGCCGGTGAAGAAGGTGGGCAGCACGACGACGTTGTCGGCCGCCGCGTTCAGCTCGCCGTAGGTGCGGTAGGCCAGCCGCGCGGACAGCAGCGTCTCGCCGCTGTCCAGCGCGACATCGCCGAGTTCGAGAACCGAGTGGTCCACCGCGATCTCAGTACAGCCGCAGGTACTCGTTGACCTCCCAGTCGGTGACCGCCTGGTGGTAGCGCTCCCACTCGTCGACCTTGTAGGCGACGTAGGAGGCGAGCATCTGCTCGCCGAGCACGTGGGTGAACAGCGGGTCCTGCTTGAGCGCCTTGATCGCCTCGGACAGGTTGCGCGGCAGCCGGCGGATGCCGATCCGCTCGGCCTCTTCCTCCGAGAGCGCATACAGGTCGAAGTCCGACGGCTCGCCCGGGTCGATGCCCTGCTCCAGGCCCTCCACCGCGGCGGCCAGCGTGGCGGCCAGCGCCAGGTAGATGTTCATGCACATGTCGGCCGCGCGGTTCTCGATGCAGAACCGGTTCTGCGGCAGGCGGAACTGTGCCGAGCGGTTGTTGTGGCCGTAGGTGATGTTGGTCGGGGCCCAGGTCACCGTGCCGCCCTCGAACCCGCCGACCCGCGGCACCAGGCCGTTGTAGGAGTTGACCGTCGGGCAGGTGATCGCGGTGAGCGCCTCGGCGTGGGCGAGCAGCCCGCCGACGGCGTGGCGGGACTCGGCGCTCCAGCCGCCGTTGCCGTCCTCGAACAGGTTCTGCGTCGGGTTGGCCAGCGAGCGCAGTGAGAAGTTGATGTGCGCGCCGGAGCGCCAGTCGCCGATCGTCGGCTTGGGCATGAAGGTGACGAACAGCCCGTGCTTCTTGGCGACCTCCTTGAGCGCCAGCCGCAGGAAGATGAACCGATCGGCCATCTCCAGCAGGTGGGTGTAGCCGAAGTCCAGCTCGAACTGCGAGTACGCACCCTCGGCGACGACGTCCTTGAGTCCCCAGCCCAGCCCCTCGAGCATGTCCATCAGGTCCTTGAGGAACGGCATCGCGTCCAGCGAGTGCTCGGCGTCGTAGCCGTAGGCCTGCCGGCGCGGCCGCAGCCCGCCGGGCTGCTGCGGGTCGGTGTCGAACGCCTTGACCGGCCGGCCGTGCTCGTCGTAGCGCATGACGATGAACTCCGGTTCGATGCCGGCGTAGCCGCGGTAGCCCTGCTCGGCGGCCTCGGCGATCGCCCGCTTGAGCGCCTGGCGCGGGCAGACGTTGTAGGGCTTGTCCTCCCAGAACAGGTCGCTGATGATGACCGCGATCGTCGGATCCCACGGGCAGACGAACACCGCGTCGAGGTCGGGCACGACGACCTGGTCGGAGTCGGCGGGGGTCAACTCGGGCACGAACGACACCGAGTGCACCGCGAACTGCGGGCCCTTGCCCTTGCACAGCGCCTCGAAGTCGCTCATCGGCACCGGCTTGGTCTTCGGGATGCCGAACAGGTCGATCCAGCAGGCCATGACGTACTTGACGCCGGCCGCCTCGAGCCGGGCGCGCACCTCGGCGATCTTGGCGTCGGAGGGCAGGGCCTCGGCGAAGGTCTCGGCGTAGAGCGGTTTGGCGGTGACGCCGGCGGTATCGGTGACGGTCATGGCGGTTCCTCTCGGTGGGCGGGCCGGCCCGAACCCCTGGTGTTCATCAACAGTGAACGGATGGTCGGACGGAGTCGCGCGTCGTGGCCGGGGTCCGGGTGGCCGGGTGGTCGGTGGATTGCCTGTACAACAGCCGTTTTGAGAGATACCGGACGGGAACAGCGTTGTCGCCGCCAGGAAACAAAAGTTTACAAATCGCCCATTCTGAACAGATATTCAGTAAACCGACGTGGCGTCGGGAGATCGGCGGTGCACTTGTCGAACACCGGGACCGGCCCCAGAATCGGCAAACGACATCAGGAGGCTGAATGAACAATCGTTCAGTACAGGCCCGGGCGCTGCGCGCCGCCGCCCGGCGGGCCCAGCTGCTCGAGGCCGCCCGCAAGGTGGTGCTGCGCCAGGGACTCGACCGGGCCCGCATCGCCGACATCGTCGCCGAGGCCGGCGGCAGCCAGGGCCTGGCGCACTACCACTTCCCGTCCCGGGAGGCGCTGCTCGTCGAGATGCTGCGCACCGCCGCCGAGGACGACGTCGAACGCGCCCGCGAGATCGCCCGCGGCGACGGCACCGTCGTACAGCGGCTCGACCGGCTCATCCGGCTGGCGCTGCCGATCTCCAGCGACGACTGGAACTGGCGGCTCTGGGTGGAGATGTGGGGCGCGGGCCTGCGCCACGACGAGATCGCGCTGATCGCCGAGCGGTTCGACAACGGCTGGGCCGACACCGTCCGCGAACTGCTGGCCGCCGGAGCCGAGTCCGCAGAGGTGCGGTGCATCGATCCCGCGGCCAGCGCCGACCGGCTCACCGCCATGATCAACGGTCTCGGCCTGCGCATGGTCAGCAGCCGCGCCGGCTTCCCGCGCGCCTACGTCATCCGGCTGGTGCGGATGGCGGCCGCGCTGGAGCTCGGGATGGACTGGCAGGAGTACCTGCGCCAGGGGCAGGACCGCTAGGGCCGGGCGAACCGGATCATCCGGGCCGGCGCGAGCGCGCGGTTGTGGAACCGGTGCGGCAGCGCCGGGTCGAACACGATCGAATCGCCCTCGCGCAGCGTGACCACCCGGTCGGCGAACTCGACGTCGAGCGTGCCCTCGGTGACCACCCCGTAGACCCTGCCCGCCGAGGCCGCCTCGGCCGGGGGATGGGCGCCGGGCGCGTAGACGTACTCGCAGAACCCGGCCTGCCCGTCTTCCTCGGGGCCGAGCAGCTGTGCGCGCACTCCGGGGCCGACGGTGCGCTCCGGACGCCGGTGGGCGCGCCGCACCCGCGGCTGCCGGTCGGCCTCCGCCGCGCCGTCCTGCGGGCGGGGGAACAGCGCATCCATCGGCACACCCAGCGCCGCGGCCAACGCGGTGAGCAACCCGACCGACGGCTCGGACAGACCCCGCTCGAACTGTGAGATGTGGCTGGCCGAGCAGCCCAGCTCGGCGGCCAGCCCGCGGATGCTCAGGCCGCGCTCACGCCGCAGCTCGCGCAGCCGCGCACCGAGCGCCGCCGGTCGTTGCTCCATGGCGGCATTGTAGGGGCCGGCACCCGCGTCCGCTTGCGTCGGAAAACCGGCGACCTGCAGGCGATTTCAGCCGGCCACCCCGGCGCGGTGCAGCCGGCGCAGCAGTTCGCGCAGCTGCTCGTCCGGCTCGGCGGCCAGCGCCGCGCACACCTCGGCCAGGGCCTGCTCGACGTCCAGGGCGCGCCGGCGCGCCGCGAACAGCGCCGCCACCGCCGGGGTATGCCGGCGGGCGTCGGTGCAGTGCACGAACACCGTCTGCCCGGAGTCCCGCGCCGCCTCGATCGCGCGGACGGTGTCGACCAGCGCGAACGCCGACGGCTCCGGATCGGCGAGCGTCACCTCGAGGTGCGACACCCCGGCGGGCAGCCGGCCGGGGTCGACCCGGCACAGCGACACCACCACGCCGACGCCGTCGGGCAGCCGGTCCAGGTGCCCGGCGGCGCCGATCCACACCCCGTCGTCGTGCGGGTGCGGCACGGGGGCGGGCAGCGGCGCGCCGGCGGGCCGGCCGTCGGCCGGGTCCGGCGCCGCGGCGCCGACGATCCGGGCCGCCAGCCCGGTCAGCTCACGGGTGCCGATCCCGGGCCAGCCGCGCAGCTGCAACCGCCAGGCGGCCGGCACCGCCGACGCGCCGTGGGCCGCACCGAGCAGCCCACCGGCGATCGCGGCGACCGTGTCGGTGTCCCCGCCGCCGCGCACCGCCGCTTCCAGCGCCAGCCGCAGATGGTCGGCGCGGAACCGGTCGGCTGCCGGATCGTCGTCGGGCACCGGGGTGTGCGCGATGGCCGACCAGGCGCCCTGCAGTGCGGCCACCACCCAGCCGTTGCGGCCGGAGAAGTCCGCCGGCCGCCCGGCCTCGGCCTCGGCGATGCGCTGCGCCCACCGGTCCCGCCGGCCGGCGTCGACCAGCGGCAGCCCCACCCGCACGTCGAGGGCGCCGGTCAGCACGGCGTGCCGGATCGCCGCGCACCACAGCACGCAGGCGTCCCCGGCCTCCGGATCGAAGTGGGTGAGTTCGCTGACGGTCCGGGCCGCCTCGGCCAGCGCGGCCTCGTCGCCGAGATAGGCCAGCGCCACCGGGGCGGTGCGCATGAGCGACCCGTTGCCGGCGGTGCGGCCGGTGCGCCGGTGCAGGGCGGCCGACGCCGCGCGCACGGCGTCGGCGCTCATGCCCTCCAGTGCGGCGGCCGACAGCACCGAGGAGGTCTGCACCCCGATGTCCTTCGCGGTGCGCGACCACTCGTACCAGCGCCGCGCCAGCGCGTCGAGGGCCGCGCCGCTGCGCAGATCCGCACCGGTGGCGGCGATCTCGGCGATCGCCACGGCCATCGCCGTGTCGTCGGTCCACTCACCAGGCTCGAAGGACCCCAGCCCGCCGCCGATCATGTCGACCGGGTGGTTGGCGGCCAGCGGCCCGTTGAACTCGTACCCGGCGCCGAGCGCGTCCCCGGCGGCGGTGCCCAGCAGCACCCCGACCGCCCGGTCCCGCTGCGCGGCCGACAGTGTGACCCCGCTCATGAGCCGCAGTGTATGAAGCGACGCCGACAACCGGGGCCGGTATCGTATGGAGGTCTTTGGAGGAGGACGGGCCGTTACCCCCAGCGCCACCTAGCGCTCCGGCAGCCGTCGGCGCTATCCCCTGCAGACGACCCGCCCTCTGCCCAGCAAAGTTACTGACCCGGCACCGGGCCGAAACAGCGACGAAGGTCGTCTGCGGATGGGACCAAAGTCCCGCGCAGCACGCACCCCGCCCCGACGGCCTCCGGTCCACCCCGCAGGCCGCGCTACAGCGCCAGCACGAAGTGGTGCGAGCTGATCCGGAACCCGTGCCGCATGTACAGCCGGTGCGCGGTGGCGCGGTCCGCGCCCACCCCGGAGTCCAGGTGCACCGCCTCGCAGCCCAGCCGGCGCGCCTCGGCGACCACCCAGTCCAGCAGCATCGAGGCATAGCCCCGGCCCCGCGCCCGCGGCAGCGTCGACAGGTCCCCGACGTAGATGTGCTTGCCCCACGCCGTCGACCAGGCCTGGTGGAACCCGATCACCGACAACGCATCCCGGCCGTCCTCGAACACCCCGACCAGCCGGTAGCCGGCCGGGCGCAGGTGCTCGTCGACCAGCGCCACCACCGCCTCGGCCGAGGCGAACCGCGGCCGCAGCGCCCGCAGCGCCGCACCGGCCCGGTCCGTCTCGTCGGCCCCGATCTCCACCAGCTCCGCCACGGCCACCGACCATAGCCGCCTGGGCCGGAGCCGGCATCCGAATATCACACCCCGGCAGGGACCTTGGCGCTCATCTGCCTGCGCAGCGCGCCGAACTCCTCGATGGTGCGGGTGGTCACCGACGCCACCGGCCGGGCGTTGCGGCCGGTCGCGTCGGTCTTGGAGACCATCACCACGCTGTCGATGTAGGGCTGGATCGTCGTCGCGTTCTGCACCGTCGCCACGATCACCAGCTGGAACCCGAACTTGCGGAACGCCTGCAGCGCCTGCTGGGCGAACTGCGGGTCGGACTTGGAGAACGCCTCGTCGAGCATCAGCTGGGCGAACACCGGTTTGTTGTCGTCGCTGTCGGGGCTGGCCAGGTTGTAGCTCAGCGCGCCGGCCAGGCAGAACGCCATCAGCTTCTCCTGCTCGCCACCGGAGTTGTCCCCGGCGTTGGAGTGGGTGCGGATCAGGTCCCCGGTCGCCAGGTCCCACTCGGCGCAGTCGAAGGTGAACCGGTTGCGCACGTCCAGCGCGTCGCGGGTCCAGGCCCGGTCCTCGGGGTTGTTGGACGCCAACCGGTTCCGCAGCCGCAGGATGTCGGCGTACTGGTCCATGATGGCCTGCTTGTCGCCCAGCCCGACCTCGGCGATGCGCCGCGAGATGGCCCGCACGATCTCGGTCAGCTCGCTCACCGCGGTCAGCTGGCGCGGGGTGGCGCGCAGCGTCAGGCGGGTACCGCGGTTGAACTCGACCGCGCCCAGCCCGGTGTTGACCCGCTCGATCTGCTCGGCGATGCGGCGGGCCTCCTGCTCGGCCACCCGGTGCAGCGACAGGATCGCGTCCGGCGCCTGCTCGGTGACCAGCCGCATCATCCGCTCGTAGGCCTCCGGCAGCTCGCGCTCGTCGATGTGCCGGCACAGCGCCACGTAGTCGTGGACGCGTTCGTCGAAGTTGTTGCTGTCGTTGGGGATCGAGTCCGGGAACGCGGTGTCGAAGTTGTTCAGGATGCGGGCCAGCTCGTCGTAGGAGCGGCGCCGGCTCTCCCGCAGCTGCTCGCGCTCGCGCTTGATCAGGTTGAACAGCGCCTCCCGGTAGGGCTCCGGGTCGAGCAGATCCAGCGCCACCGGCAGCTCGGCGGCGTAGCGGTTCAGCAGCTCGGTCAGCGGCTCGGAGACGAACGCCGGGGCCAGCCGCTCGGCCAGCTCCAGCAGCCGGGTGCGGCGCAGGTCGAGCTCGTCGCGGCGGGTCTGGATCTGCCCGCGCCGGGTCATCAGCTTCTGGATCTGCTCCCAGCACTCCTCGGCCCGCGCGGTGAGCGCCTCCACGTCCGGGTTCTCGGCCAGCAGCAGCTCGTACTGCTCGCGCAGCCGGTCGGCGTGGCCGTCGGCGGTCTCGGTGTCGATCTGGCTCCACTGGCCGAACTGCTCGCAGATCGCCTTGCACGCCGCGGCCCGGTCCCGCCACTGCTGACGCTGCGCGGCGATGTCGTCGGCCTTGCGGCGGGCCGCCTGGTAGGCCTCCTCGGCGGCGGCCAGCTCCATGGTCAGCGCGTTGAGCTTGGCGGTCACATCGCCCTGGTAGAGGTACTCCGACGGGCGCACCGGGCGGCGGTCGTCCTTGACGGCCAACCGTTCGGAGTCCTTGTACAGGCCGGTGTCGGTGACCGCCCGGCGGAACCGGCCGAACACGTCGGGGGTGTCCACGCAGATGTGGTCGCCGGCGTGCGCGATCACCTCGACCGCCTCGGCCGCGCACGGGTGCCCCGGGTCGACGACGAACAGCTTGCCCGCCAACGTCTTCGGATCCAGCTCGGTCGGCTGCACGCCGTAGGCGCTCGCCCGCACGTGGTGCAGGGCGAGCCGGCCGCGCATGTTCGTCTCGTTGACGTAGCGCAGCACCGGCGCCCAGTGCTCGTCGGGCACCAGCAGCCGCAGGCCCGGGGCGCGCAGCACCTTCTCCACCGCCACCCGCCAGCGGGTCTGGTCCGGCCGCAGGTCCATCAGCTCCGCGACGTAGGGCAGCTGCGACGGGTCCAGCCCGAGCGCGGTGCAGATCTGCTCGCGCATGGCCAGCGCGAAGGCCGGCAGCGACGAGCCCACCGCCTCCACCCGGCGCAGCTCCTTGGCCGCCTCGTCGCGGGCGATGCGGGCCGCCTTCTGCGCGTACTCGGCGTCGGTGGAGGCCTCGCGCTGGCGCTCCACCCGCGCGAGCAGTTCGTTGGCCTCGGCCAGCAGCCGCTCGCGCAGGTTCCAGAAGTCCTCGGCGGTCTCGGGCACCTCGATGCCGTGCGCGGTGAGCAGGTCCTCGAACGCCGCCCGGCGGCGTGACACCTGCTCGGCCTCGGCCTCGGCGGCGGCCAGCTGCGACTGCAGCGGCGCCAGGTTCGCCGCCGAGCCGCTGATCTGCGCGTTGAGCGAATCCGCCTCGGCCTTGGCCAGATTCAGCAGCCGAGTGACGTCCTCGTGCTCGGTGTCGAGTTGCTCGATGGTGGTGTCGAGCTGGCTGATCTGCTCCGGGCACCGTGCCAGCCGGACATGGTCGGTGTAGGCCCGCACCGTCGGCATGTCGACCAGGTCGATGATGCCCAGGTCGCTCGACTCCGAGGCGTAGCGCTGCTGGATCTTCTCGATGTCGCCGAGGATCTTGCGCTTGCGCTGTGCGACCGCCAGCAGCTCACGGGCCTCCACCAGCGGGTCGATCTGCTTGAGCGCCTCCGGCAGCCGGGCCAGGCTCTCCGGCTCGTCGAGCATGAACTCCCGGACGAACTGCTCCAGGCCGCCGACGCTCTTCAGCGATTTGGCCTTGCCGAGCAGCTGCTGGGCGGCGTCCGAGGCGCGGATGCCGATGGTGGCGTACAGCTGGGCGAGGTACTGCGACTCCACCTTCGTGGTGAACCGCCAGCCGTCCTCCTTGAACACCGACATGTCGAACCGGCGCTGCGCCCACCGGTTGCACACGTCCTCGATGTCCAGCTCCCCGTCGCCGATCGCGAACCGGCTCGACGAGTCCGAACGTGACTCGCCGGTCAGCCATTTGAGCACCAGACCGGTGACGGTGCGGCCGGAGTGGCTGCGGTAGCTGACCGCCACCGCCGACCAGGTGGTGCCCTCGCCGCGCAGGTACATGGTGCGGCTGGTGCCGTTCTCGGTGCGCTGGCCCCAGGCGCCGCGCACGTACTTGTCCACGGTGCGCCGGCCGGCGCTGGAGCCGGCCGCGGTCTGGTCGCCCGAGGCGTTGAAATTGCGCCGGTTGAACGGCAGGAAGCCCAGCGAGATCGCATCCAGCAGCGAGGATTTGCCGCTGCCGGAGGCGCCGGCGATGAGCGCGCCGCCGGGGGTGAACCGGATCGAGTGGTAGCCGTCGAACACGCCCCAGTTGATGACCTGCAGCCGGGACAGATAGAACTGGTCAGTCGTCATCGTCGGCGACGTCCTCCTCGTCCTCGGGCGCCTCGGCGTCGGTCGCGGCCGGTCCGCCGCGCATCAGCTGCTCGAACTGCTGCTGCAACTCCGTGATCACCGAGCCGGTCATGATCGCGGTGATCACCGGGCTGATGGTGTAGCTGTCCTCGTCGTCGCGGCTGCGGCGCAGGATCTCCAGCGCGGTCAGCCGGGCGATCGCGCCGTCGATGCGGGCGGCGAACGTGACCGCGTCGCGGTCGGTGTCGTTGCGCACCCCGGCGAACAGCGCGTGGATCTCCTCCCGGCTGATCACCACCTGCTGCCCACCGGCCGCGCGCATCATCTGGGCCAGGTGCAGCGCCAGGATCGAGTCGTAGGTGCCGAGCGGCTCGCGGCGCAGCAGCTTTGCGCCCCTTGACGATTCGTATCTGGCCTGCTCGACGAACGCCACCCCGCCGTTCTCGTACGGGCCGTCGACCACGCGCAGGATCAGGTCGAGCTCGCTGAGCCGCACCCGCAGCAGGTCGCGGTACTCGATCACCCAGGCGTACAGGTCGGGGTCGGCCTCGTTGCTGATGTAGCGGCGGGTCAGCAGGTGCTGCAGCGCCCAGCAGGCCCGGTCCGGCAGCTCCGACACGTCGCCCTCGAAGCGGGGCCGGCGCTGCTGCGGCGGCCGGGCGCTCTGGTCGACCTCCGGCAGCTTGTCGAAGTCGATGTCGGGATCGGTGGTCGTCACGATACGGCTCCAGCCAGGCTGATCGGTTCGGTGAAGACGAGGGCCGGCACCTCGATCGCCAGGTCGCGGCCGTCCAGCGAGCGGAACCGCACCGGGACCGACTCGCCGGCCGTGCCGGCGTCGGGCTGCTTGGTCGCCCACGACCACAGCACGATGACGTGGCCGAGATAGGCGCCCTGCCCGTTCCGGTCGACGAGCGCCACCGCCTCCGGCAGCGACACCGGGCCCGCGGCGATCGCGGCGTTGAGCTGCTCGACCATGGCCGGGGCGTCGACCTGGGTGGTGAGCGCGGCGAAGCTGGTCAGATCGACCTCACCGGTGGCCGGCCTGGCCGGCTTCGGCGCCGACAGGTCGCCGATCTTGAAGCTCAGCGCGCCGACCGAGGTGATGGTGTGGCGGGCCAGCGGCACGTCGATGTCCAGCCGGGAGTCGGTCAGCGAGGTGCGCAGCAGCGCCCGGGCGGCGGCGATGGCCTCGTTGAGCTGGCGGGCGATGCCGCGGCTCTGCTCGAGGGTGCCGAACGCGGTGAACCGCTTGATCCGCTGGGCGCAGCGCTGCTGGATCCGCTCCACCTCGTCGATCTGCTGGCCGACCAGCTCGAAGAAGTTCGTCATCACCTTGCGCAGCGCCGGGTCGAGCTCCGGCAGCGCCGAGGCGACCGCGGCCACGTCGGCCTCGAACTCGGCCCGCTGGTCCGGGTCGTTGACCATGCGCAGGAACGCCCGGTGCGAGTCCCGGCCGGCCGACTCCCAGGCCGCCTGGTAGTCGGCGTAGAGCCGGCGCTGGCGCTCGCGGTAGTCGGCGTTGTCCTCGATCGGCTCGTCCAGTGCGGCGGTGGCCTGCTCGATCATCGTGCCGTACTGGCCGATGTCGGTGATGATCCGCTCCATCTGCAGCGCGATGGCGCGTGCCTCGTCGTAGCAGTCGGTGACGTCGGGCTCCGGGCGGTACCCGGCGTCGAGCGCCTCGAGCTCGGCCCGCAACTCGGCGATCTGCGCCTCGATGCTCTTGCGGATGCGGGCCGGGTCGCCGCCGACCCGCACCGCCACCTGCTTGAGCCGGGCGGCGATGCCGTGCAGCGAGCCGCCGGTGGCGATGGTGTCGTTGCGGCGCATGCCGCGCAGGAAGTCCAGCGCCCGGCGGGCGTCCTGGGTGAGGTAGCACACGTTCTGGCCGCTGCGCTCGTCGACGACGCGGTGCAGCCAGCCCTGGCTGGCCCAGCTCTTGATCAGCGCCAGCCCGCTCTGGCCGTCGGGGTGGTCGAGCTCGTCGAGGTCGCGCTCCAGGCGGACGACGAGCTCGGTCTCGCCGATCACCCCGTCGGCCAGGTGGCGCTCCATGAGCGTGGCGTACAGGCCGAGGTTGTGGGTGGCCAGCAGCCGGATGGCGCGCGATCCCTGCAGCTCCCGGTTGAGTTCGAGCAGGTCAGCAGCCGACAGCCCCCTGTTGTCGTCCACCTGGCAGTCCTCGGGTCGGTCGTCGCGTCGTCGGACGGTTCAAGATAGGCCACCGGCCCGACGGCGCGCGCGTGCGGGTGGGGGTGGCCGCGCTCAGCCCTCGCGCCGCCGCGCGACGAGGTAGTAGCCGCCGCCGGCGACCAGGCCGACACCGAGCGCCTGGCCCCAGGTCGCGGGTGGGCTGGCCGGCAGGTCACCGGAGCCGCCGCGCAGGGCCACGTCGTGGCCGGCCGCGGCCGGGAGGCCGGGGCCCGGGGTCTCGGCGGGTACCGGGGCGGGGTCGGCCACCAGCGGTTCCGACGGCGACGGCGCCGCACGGCCGGAGCGTGCGGCCCCACCGGCGTCGGCCGTGGTGAGTGCGCCGAGCACCGGGTCCGGCGTGGGCCGGCCGGCCCAGCCGGGGACGACGACGGGCTCGACCGATCCGGCCCCGCCGTCGCGGCCGTCGTCGGACGGCTCGCCGGCCGGCACCGGGGGACGGTCGGGGGCGGTGCCGAGCAGGGCGGGCCATACGCGCAGCGCCGGGACGGCGGGCCGGGCGGGGTCGGCCGGCTCCGTCGCGTCCGTGGGCGGGCCCGGGGTGGGGGTGGGTCGGTGTCCGGGGACCCCGATGCCGGTGCGCGGCAGGCCCGGCCGGTCGATGCCGGCGCCGGGGCCGGGCAGGCGGAGCCTGCGGGTGAGGTCGCCGAGGTGCGGGCGTGCGTCGTCACGCCCGGTGGCGGGACGACGGCCGTCGTTGCGGTCGCCGTCGACGGCGACGGCCGGAGCACTGGCCGGCCCGAGGACGGCGGCGCACAACGCCGCCGAGACCGCGAGCGCCCGGAGGAGCGATGTGGGGATGTCCAAACCGAGTTCTCCGATCGACAGATTCAGCAATCCCGATCTTGATTGCCGGAAAACTGTAACGGGTGATCGGGCCGGTGTGGAACCTGTCGGGCAGCCAGGGCCTTGGCGGGATGCCCGGTGCGGTGCGGTGCTGTGCAGCAACGTCACGAGCCAATATTGGCAAATTCGTCAATAATCCCGGCGGCGCTACTTCGGGGCGACGGCGGAGATGTCGGGGATGCCCCAGCCGTCCCGGTAGCCGTACACCTCGGCCAACGGGCGGTGCGTGCGGTCGGCGTCGAGGATCTCCACGTGCTGCGGGCCCAGGAACGCCGGGTGGGCCACGCCCGCGGCCTCCGACACCTTGAGCAGGTCCCGCCGCAGCGTGCGCACGTAGTTGGCCAGGCGGTGGCTCTTCTGCTCCGGGTCCAGCCCGCGGGCCAGCCACGGATGCTGCGTCGCCACCCCGGTGGGGCAGCGGTCGGTGTGGCACTTCTGCGCCTGGATGCAGCCGATCGACAGCATCGCCTCGCGCGCCACCGCGATCAGGTCCACCCCGAGCGCGAACGCCACGATCGCATTGGCCGGCAGCCCCAGCTTGCCCGACCCGATCCAGGTCACCCGGTCGGCCAGTCCGGCCTCGGCGAACAGCCGGTACACCTGGGCGAAGCCCACCCGGAACGGGAACGACACGTGATCGGCGAACACCAGCGGCGCGGCACCGGTGCCGCCCTCGCCGCCGTCGATGGTGATGAAGTCGACGCCGCGCCCGCCGTCGGCCATCCGCTCGACGAGCTCCTGCCAGAACCCCATCTCGCCGACCGCGGACTTGATCCCGACCGGCAGCCCGGTGGCGTCGGCGATCAGTTCCACCACGTCGAGCATCTCGTCGACGCTGCGGAACGCGGTGTGCCGGGACGGGCTGACCACGTCGCGGCCCTCCGGCACACCCCGCACCCGGGCGATCTCGGCGTTCACCTTCGCGCCCGGAAGATGGCCGCCCAGACCGGGTTTGGCGCCCTGGCTGAGCTTGATCTCGATGGCGCGCACCGGCGCGGATCCGACCACGTCGACCAACCGGTCCAGATCGAAGTCGCCGTGCTCGTCGCGGCAGCCGAAGTAGCCGGTGCCGATCTGGAACACCAGATCCCCGCCCTGGCGGTGGTGTTCGGACAGCCCGCCCTCGCCGGTGTTGTGCCAGCAGCCGGCCAGCTTGGCACCCATGTTGATGGCCCGGATCGCCTGCGGGCTCAGCGATCCGAACGACATGGCCGAGACGTTGACCACCGACGCCGGCCGGAACGCGTGCCGCCGGCCGCGCGGACCACCGAGCACCTTGACCCCGGGCAGGTCGATGTCCTGGCCGTGGATCGGGGACGCCGGTGCGATGTCGGCGAAAGTGGCCTGCTTGATGATCGGGTAGGTCTCGTGCTCGACATCGTTGTCGGTGCCGAACGCGAAGTAGTTGTTCCGGTTCTTGGCCGAGGTGTAGATCCAGGCGCGCTGGTCGCGGCTGAACGGCCGCTCGGCGTCGTTGCTGGTGATGATGTACTGGCGCAGCTCCGGGCCGATCGACTCCAGCAGGTAGCGGAACCGGGCGATCACCGGGAAGTTCCGGCGCAGTGCGTGTTCCTTCTGCAACAGGTCCTGCAACGCGATGCCGGCCACCGTCACCGCCGGCGCCAGCGCCGCCAGGGTCCGCTTGTTCATGTGCTCCAGCCTGCCACCCGAATCCGCTCCGGCGGCGCAGGACCGCGTGCGACGATGCTCAGCGGTCGCGAGCGGGAAGGAGCCGGGCATGGGATTCGGGGGCATCGACGAACTGCTGGCCGGGGCCGTCGCCGACGGCGCGGTGCACGGGGTGGCCGCCACCGTGGTTTCCGGCGACGGCGTGCTGTACCGGGGCGCGTTCGGAGATGTCAAGCCCGACAGCATGTTCCGCAACGCGTCGATGACCAAGGCGGTGGCCACCACCGCGGCGCTGCAGCTCGTCGAGCAGGGCCGGCTGGCGCTGGACGCCCCGGTGGCGTCGGTGCTGCCCGAGTTCGGTGAGCTGCCGGTGATCGACGGGTTCGCCGACGGCCGGCCGGTGCTGCGGCCGCCGGTGCGGCAGCCCACCATCCGGCAGCTGATGACCCACACGGCCGGCTGCGGCTACCACTTCCTCAACGACAAGCTCTTCCGGTACTGCACCGAGCTGGGATTCCCCACCCCGCTGGACGGGATCAAGCGCGGGCTGAGCGCCCCGCTCGTGCACGACCCCGGCACCGTCTGGGAGTACGGCGTCAACACCGACTGGCTGGGCCTGGTGGTCGAGGCGGTCAGTGGGCAGCGGCTCGGTGCCTACCTCGCCGAGCACGTCTACCGCCCGCTGGGCATGGCCGACTCCACCTTCGAGCCGACCGCGGCGCAGCGCGCCCGGCTGTTGCCGGTGCGGTTCCGCACGCCCGACGGCGCGCTGGTGGCCACCGAACTCGACCTGCCCGCCGCGCCGGAGTGGGACGCCGGGGGGCACGGCTCCTACGGCACCGTCGACGACTACGGCCGCTTCGTACGGGCCTGGCTGCGCGGCGGGGAACTCGACGGGCAGCGCATCCTGTCCGCCGAGACCGTCGAGCTCGCGCTGACCGACCACCTCGACGGTGTGCCGCTGCCGAAGGGGATGACCCCGACCGTCCCCGAGCTGTCGAACCCGGTCGGCTTCCTCGACGTGCCGCAGGGCTGGGGGCTGGGCTTCCACCTGTACCACGCCGATCTGCCCGGACTGCGCCGCGCCGGGTCGGCCGACTGGTCCGGGCTGTTCAACACCTACTTCTGGATCGACCGCGCCGCCGGGATCGGGGCGGTGTTCGCCACCCAGGTGCTGCCGTTCTTCGACGCGAAGGTGTTCGGGACGGTGCTGGAGTTCGAGGCGGCGGTGTACGCGGCGCTGGGGTCCGGCGGACCGCACTGACCGCGCACCGGCAGGGCCCGCGAGCGACAAGCCGGGGCGGGGATCCGCGTGGGGTCAGCGCCGGGAACGCTATTCCGCCGCGGGCGGGGCGGCGGGCGGGGTGAGGAAGGCCAGGAACTCCGCTGCGGTGAGGACCGGCTTGCCGTACTCGGCGGCCTTGCGGGCCTTGGCCGACTGGGTGCCGGCCTCGGCGACCACCAGCGCGTCGCAGCGGGTTCTGGTCACCGAGCGCACCGGCACCAGGCCGGCCGCCTCGGCCCGCGCCTCCAGCTCGGCGCGCTCGATCACCCGTCCGTGTGCGTCGATCGCGGTGCCGGTGAAGCAGATCCGTGCGCCCGGCACCAGCACCCCGGCGATATCGGGCCGGGCCCGCACCGCCGCCCCGCCGAGCACGTCCCGGCCGAGCAGCGCCGAGACGGCCCGCAACCGGTCGGTCAGCTCGGCGGGCAGCGGCGCCCGCGCGGCCGCGGCGCGCAACCGATCGGCCACCGCCCGCCGGGCCGCCGGATCCCAGTCCGCGGCGGCCCCGGTCGGAGGCTGCGCCCCCAGCAGCACCGCGCTCACGGCGCGCCCCACCGCCAGCAGCGCCGAGAGCCCGGGCAGCCGGTCGAGGGGTGGTGCGGGCACGTCCGGGTCACGGGTCAGCAGCAGCCCCGCCAGCCCGCTCGAATCCGGCTCGCCGAACGGCGTGCCGCCCGCGGTGGCCGCATCGGCCGCGTCCAGCGCCGCACGGGCCCGTTCCAGGGCGGTGCGGCCGTGCACCCGCCCACCGCGCGCCTCGGGCCCGACCGGCATCGCGGTCACCACGCCGAGCCGCTTGAGCTCGAAGTCGATCAGCCCCAACGTCTCATCCACATCCGGCCCGACCGGGACACAGCCGGTCAGCATCGGTGCGATGAGCGACCACGCCTCGGCCAGGGTCGGGGCCAGCAGCACATCGGCGGCCGAGATGCCGTACGCGGCGCGGGCGTCGGCGAGGTCACGCTGCGGATTGATCAGCGTGGAGACGCCGGTGCCGTCGTCGAACGCCACCGCCAGCTCGACCGGCCGTGGCCGCGACATCCGGCCCTCCTCGCCGACGGTGAGCAGCCCGATCGCGCAGCGGCGGCGCGGCCCGGTGGCTTGGGGCCCGGTGGCTCGGGCGGTCACCAGGAACCGGGCGATCCGCCGGTCCACCTTGAGATCCCGGGCCAGCACCGGGCGTTTGAGCACCAACCCGGACAGCGACGTGCAGCGGCTCAGCGCCACGTACAGCTGCCCGGGGGAGAACGTGCCGCCGGTGAGGTCGACGACCACCCGGTCCAGCGTCTGGCCCTGGCTCTTGTGGATCGTGATGGCCCAGGCCAGCTTGAACGGGAACTGCGTGTAGGTGCCCACCACCTCGCGCGCCAGTGTCGATCCGTGCAGCACCGGGCGGGTGGCCTCCCAGGTGAACGGGGCGACCTCGGCGGTCGAGCCGTCCGGGAACTCCACCTCGGCCACCGCGCCGTCGCGGTCGTAGCCGACCCCGACCACCCGGCCCAGACTGCCGTTGACCCAGCGGCCGTACGGGTCGTTGGTGAGCATCATCACCTGCGCGCCGACCTTGAACCGCAACGTCTCCTCGACCGGTGGGTCGAACAGCGACAGATCCCCGGAAGTCCGTGCGTGATGGACCATCTCGTCACCCGGCAGCCGCTCGAGCTGGCGCCGGTTGCGGGCGGTGACCAACCGGTTCGACGGCGCCAGGGTGAGCCAGAACTCGTCGTCGGGCGGTTCGAAATCCGGGTCGGCCCGCGCGTTGAGCGTCTCGCGGGCGTGGTCGAGCAGCACCCCTTCGCGAATCTCGTTGAGAATGGCGGTCAGTCGATCGTCGCCGCGCTGGCGGAACACCGTCGACAACGACACCACCGGGAACCGGTCGCTGTCGAAGCTGTGCGCGGAGAAGAAGTACGGTGTCCGGTAGGTGCTGGAGAAGTACGCCGCCTCGTGCTCGGTGACCACCGGCGGCAGCTGGTAGAGGTCGCCGACCAGCACGATCTGCACACCGCCGAACGGGGTGCCCGGCACCGGGCCGAAGCGCTCCAGCGCGGCGGCCACCATGTCGAACACGTCGGCACGCACCATCGACGCCTCGTCGATGATCAGCGTCTGCAGCGACGCCAGCGTCCTGGTGAACCGGCCCGGTCGGTAGGCGCCGGAGCGGACGTCGTCGAGGCCGGTGGTGGGGCGGAACCCGAACAGGCGGTGGATGGTGTACCCGCCGACGTTGAGCGCGGCGATCCCGGTGGGCGCGGCCACCACGACGTTCCGGTCGGTCTCGGCCAGAAAGCGGCGGATCAGCGTGGATTTTCCGGTGCCGGCCTTGCCGGTGAGGAAAAGGTGTGTGCCGTCGGCCAACAGCGACAGCGCGTGGCGGAACTCGTCGGTGATGACGATGCCGGCCACGAGCCGACATGCTAGCCAGTCGGATCGGCAAATCTGTCGGCGCCGTGCTCTACCCTCACCATCCGTGCGAACTCCGTCCGACGAGCAACCCCGGTTAAGGTCCAGCGAGCGCAGCACCTACCAGGTGCTGGTCGAGCAGCTGGGGCCCGACGACCTGGTCGTGCCCGGCCAGCGGGTCACCGACCATCTCAAGGACCACGAGATCGACTTCGTGGTGGCCATCGAGGGGGCCGGCATCGCCTGCCTGGAGGTCAAGGGCGGCGAGGTCTGGCACGACGGCACCGGCTGGCGCCAGCTTCGGGGCGGCCGGGAGTGCGACATCGAACCGGTCCGGCAGGTGCGGGAGGCCTGCTACGCGCTGCGGTACTTCGTCGAATACGACCCGCGCTGGACGCAGGGCCGGGTGCGCTGGGACCACCTGGTGGTGTTTCCGCACACCGAAGTGCCCGCGGACTTCGAGCTGCCGGAGTGCCCGCGCTGGAAGGTCATCGACCGCACCGACCTGCCGCGGCTCGTCGACCGGTTGCGTGAGGTGCTGATCCGCCAGGAGCTCGACCGGCCGCTGCTGACCAAGGAGGGCATCGAGCAACTCGCCCTCGTGCTCGGCGGACGCGGCCTGCCGCAGCGCGACGTCGTCGCCCGTGCCCTGGCCAACGAGGACGTCGCCGACACGCTCACCCAGCAGCAGGCCGTGATTCTCGACGCGATCCGGCTGCTCAACCGGGTCGAGGTGCGCGGCGGGGCCGGTAGCGGCAAGACGTTCCTGGCGATGGAACAGGCCCGGCGGCTGGCCGCCGACGGCAAACGGGTTGCGCTGGTGTGCTACTCGCACGGTCTGGCCTCCTACCTGGAGCGGGTGTCGGCCACCTGGCCGCGCCGGCAGCGGCCGGCCTACGTCGGGGAGTTCCACGCCCTCGGTATGCAGTGGGGCGCCCCGGAGGGGCCCGACGAGGCGCTGCGCACCGAGGAGACCGTCAGGTTCTGGGAGCACGACCTGCCGGCCCAGATGGTCGAGCTCGCCGAGCAACTCCCGCCCGGCCACAAGTTCGACGCCATCGTCGTCGACGAGGCCCAGGACTTCGCCGACGCGTGGTGGGACCCGCTGCTGGCCGCCCTACGCGACCCGGAAGAGAGCGGCCTGTACGTGTTCAGCGACGAGGGGCAGCGGGTCTTCGACCGGCACGGCTCACCGCCGGTGCCGCTCGTGCCGCTGGTGCTCGACCAGAACCTGCGCAACACCCGCCAGATCGCCCGGACCTTCCAGCCGCTGGTGGACCACCCGATGCGGCCCCTGGGCGGGGACGGGCCGGCCGTCACCTTCGTGCCCTGCCGGCGGGAGGACGCGGTGAGTGTGGGCGACGACCAGGTCGAGCGGCTGCTCGACGAGGGGTGGCGGCCGGAGGACGTGGCGCTGTTGACCACCGGCAGCCGCCATCCCGAGCAGGTCGCCCGGC
Organism: uncultured Mycolicibacterium sp.; assembly: GCF_937941905.1. Taxonomy (GTDB): domain Bacteria; phylum Actinomycetota; class Actinomycetes; order Mycobacteriales; family Mycobacteriaceae; genus Mycobacterium. The sequence continues at coordinate 19,507 of NZ_CALDGS010000089.1, forward strand.
AGCAGGCCGGGCACCGCGCCTACTGGGACACCTTCTGGGACACCGAGCAGGTCTTCTACGGCCACGTGCTCGGGTTCAAGGGCCTCGAGCGGCGCTGCGTGGTGCTCGTCGTCAACGAGGAGAAGCAGTTCGAGCGGTCCCGCGAGCGGCTCTATGTGGGGCTGTCGCGGGCCCGCGATCAGCTCGTGGTCTGCGGCGACCCGGCGTTCATCCGAGAGGTCGGCGGCCCCGAGGTGGCGCACCGGCTCGGTATCGAGTGACGCTCAGTGCTGTTCGACGACGTTGTCGAACCCGGACTGGCGCACCTCGGGATCACCGCCGTTGTAGTTGACCCGGTTCTCGATGCCCGAAACCCCGATGCTGTCGACGGAATCGAGGATCACCTCGTTCTGCACCCCGGAGACCGTCAGCGCGGCACAGTGTCCGGTGATGGTCACCCGGTTGGACTTGCCGCTGACCGTGACGATGCAGGACTCGCAGGCGATCTCGATGTCACGGTCGAACCCGGAGACGCTGATCTGCTCGCCGGGGGCCGCCGCGGTCCGGGTCGGCTGACCGATCGGCGGTGTGGGCGCGACCGGGGTCGGGGAGTCGTCGACGCCGGCCCCGGGATCGAATGCGCCACCGGCACCGACGATCCCGGCGTCCCGCTCGCCGGCCTTGCTGCTCAGCAGGACGATCACACCGGCGATCGCCGCCACCACCAGGGCCACCCCGGCGACCAGCCCACCCCACTGCAGCCGGGCCCGGGGGCGTGCCGCCGGCGGCGGGGCCGGGAATCCTCCCGAGCTCGGAGGGCTGGGATAACCCACACTCACCGACGGGCGCCCCGGGCGCGGACTGCCCTCGACACCCATTGGGCGGGTGCCGGCCTCGGCCGCCGCCGCCCGATCCATCAACTCGCGCTCGAGTTCGCGCAGCCGCGCTTCGGGGTCGTCGTGCGGTTCCACCCGCGCATGCTCGCACGTCGTGGCGGCCCGCTCAATGTCACGGTCGGGTGTCCGTGGCACCCATCCGCAGCAAAGTGTGATATGACTCACACGAAGATGATGAATGTGTGATGGATCACTCCGAAGGGGGCGCCATGGATCACGTCGACGGCCGCCGGCCCACCCGGCGCGGCACTTCGTGGGTCCTCGCGGCCTTCATGTTCCTACTCGCCCTGCTGTCGGTCGGCGCGGTCGCCACGGCGATGGCGATGGGCGAGCCCACGGTCGCACTCATCATCGGCCTGGTGAGCGGCGCGTTCTTCGCCGGCCTGCTCTGCTGACCCGCGGGGGCCGCGCCGAGATCGACGAAATGGCGCGTGCTTCTCGCACTTTTCCGCCCAAAGGTGCGTTTGGGCGAGCCCGGGAGTCAGACGAGGTCGTTGCGGGTGAGCCAGCGCATCACCGGCCAGCCGGCGAACACCGGCAGCCAGGTCGTCAGCACCCGGTAGAGCAGCACCGACGGCACCCCCACTGCGGCCGGCACGCCGAACGCCGCCAGGCCGCCGATCAGCGCGGCCTCCACCGCCCCGACCCCGCCCGGGGTGGGGGCCGCCGACGCGAGCGTGCCGCCGACCATCGTCACCACCGTGACGGTGATGATCGTCGCCCCGCCGCCGAACGCCGCCACCGACGCCCACAACGCCAGGGCCGCACCGAGTGTCGTCGCCGCGCACCCGGCCACGATCACCGCCAGCCGCCGCGGCTCGCGCGCCAGCGCCGCCAGGTCGCGGGTCACCTCCTGCAGCTGCGGCCGGACGGCTGTGCGCAGCCAGCGGCGCAGCTTCGGCACGAACAGGAACGCCCCGACGATGCCCAGCGCCACCCCGCCCACCAGGTACAGCACGGTGGTCGTCGGCACGAACCGGGACAGGTCCGCCGACGCCCCGGCGGCGGTGCTGAACAGGATGAGCAGCCCGATGTGGGTGATCACCTGCACCGACTGCTGCAACGCCACCGCGGTGGAGGCCCGCAGCGCCGAGAGCCCGCCCTTCTGCAGGAACCGCGCCGACAGCGCCAGCCCACCCACCCCGGCCGGCGTGGTGGTGGCGGCGAACTTGTTTGCCAGCTGCATCGCCACCATCGGGGCGAACCGGACCTGGCCGTCGGCGCAGGCCCACAGCGACCCCGCCGCCCCCAGGTAGGTCAGCGCCGAGACCGCCAGCCCGGCCAGCGCCCACCACCAGTTGGCGCCGCGCAGTTCGTCGAGGAAGCTCGGCGCGGCCGACAGGAACGGGTAGGCCACGTACACCAGCGCGATGAGCAGCACCAGCTGGATGAGCTGGGCCCGGCTGAAGCGGGTGATGGTCGCGGTGCGGATCTCGTCGGCGCCGGTCTGGCGCATCACCTCGTCGCGGGTCGCGGTGATCACCGCGCCGGCGTCGGGCACGGCGTCGCGGACCCGCTGCGGCAGCGCGGCCTTGGTGAGCCGGCGCGAGGCGGTGAGCACCGCGTCGGTGCCGAAGACGGCGATGGCGGCGGCAACCGCGCGCTCGGGCCGGTACAGCGCGCTGGTGGTGAACAGCAGCTGGGCGATGTCGGACTGCAGCAGCGTGTCGGTGGCGCCGTACTCGGCGCTGCCGAACCCCCCGAACAGGGCCCGGCCGTCGGCGACCGTCACCGCCCGCGCCCGCAGGTCGCCGTGCGAGATGTAGTGGGCGTGCAGGGTGTGCAGCGCCTGCCACACCGCCGCGGGCGCGCAGCCCTCGGGGGCGTCGGCCAGCGGGGTACCGCGGGCCGGGGTGTGGGCGTAGAGCGTCCAGCCGCGTTCCAGGGCGGCCACCCCGAGCGTGGTGGTGTTGGCCAGCCCGAGCTCGCCGACCGCGATCGCCATCAGGGCGCGGTGCTCGACCGCGCGGCGCATCGAGACGTGCAGGGGTGCGGTCTCGGTGGTGCGCAGCCGCAGCTTGCGCCACAACTGGCGCAGCGCCCCGCCGCCGCGCTGGTGCGGCCCGTAGAGCTCGACGATCGCGGTGTCGTCCGGGGCGTCGGCGCGCAGCACCAGCGCCCCGGGCCCGGCCGGGCGCACCACGGTGAGCCGGGTGACGTCGAACCCGCGCCGCCACAGCGCCCGCACCGCACCGTCGAGCGGCACCTCCAGCGCCGGGGTGCCCACCAGCAGCACCACCAGCGCCCCGATGAACCAGCCGACCGCCAGCCCCACCAGCGAACGGGCCGGCACCACCGCGCTGATGAGCAGATGGATCGGCACGAACGCCAGCAGCAGCGTCCACCACCAGCGCCGCCACCGGGCCGGCAGCCACGGGCCCGACACCGTCAGCACCGCGGCCAGCATGGCGATCCAGCGCGGGTCGTCGAGGAACTGGGACGTGACGGTCGCCAGCCGCTCGGACAGGTCGAAATGCCAGCTGGGGGCGGCGATCCCCTTGCCGGTGACGGACAGCGCCAGGAACGCCAGCCCGCCCGCGGCGGCGTAGGCGCCGAGCAGCTTCCACTGCCGGGCGGCGAGCAGCCCGACCAGGATCATGAACGGCAGCACCGCGATCGCCAGCCCGTAGGCCAGGTAGACCAGGTTGGACTGGGTCGGGGTGAGCACCCCGACGATCTCGGAGATGGAGCGTTCCAGCGCATCCCACTCCGGGCGGGTGATCAGCGAGCTCGTCACCACCAGCGCCAGCGTGACCGCCGCGGTGACGACGCGCAGGATGTCGTTGGTGCGGCGGGTCAGCGGCTGCAGCAGGTCGCCGACGACGGTGATGATGCGCCCGTCGACTCGCATCTCCATGTTCGGTTTCGGCTCCGCTCACTCGGTCGACGGTTCGCAGTCAACCTAACCAGCCGCGACGGCCGGATGGCGCATATCCCTGCCGCGCCGCCGGTGCGGGGCCGAAAGCCGGGGTCAGCGCACCGCGACGAAGGGGCTGACCACGTCCTTGGCGAACTGCATCGCGTTGACCTGCGGATCGCCGTCCGGGTAGCTGACCGTCGCCAGGATGTTGGCGCCGTGGTTGATGAACGTGGTGTCGGCCCGGTCCTGGTGGCTCGACGAGGTCACCAGGATGATCCCGGTGGTGCCGGCCTGCTCGGCCAGCGGGATCGAGAAGCGGGCGTTCTGCACCGTGCTGTTGGCCTTGTCCTCGACGATGATCCGGTGGTCGGGGAAGCCCAGCAAGGTCAGCATGCGGCGCATCGCGGCGGCCTCGGTGACGCCGTTGCGCGGGTTGCCGCCGGTGACGATGACCGGCGACTGCGGGAAGAACTGGGCCACCGCCAGGCCGGCGAGCACCCGGCGGCGCAGCACCGGCCGCATGGTGCCGTCCGGGTTCAGACCGTAGCCGAGGATGACGATCGCCGGCTTGGAGAAGTCCTTGGTGACCGGGGCGCCGACCGGCTGGGCCTGTGCCGGGGCGAGCTCGACGGTCAGTGCGGCGGCCAGCGCGAGGGCCAGCGCAACCAGGACGGTTCTCAGTCGCCTACCCATGCGTCCTCCGCGGTGTTCGGAATCCGGTGCTACCGCTGGGGACATCGCGCCCGGGTCACGGGGTGTTACGGGCGCGATGATTTCGCCAGGTGCGCCAGCCGCGGCGGGCCACCAGCACGCCGACGATCGCGGTCAGGCACCACACGGCGATCGCGGCGTAGGCCAGTGGGGCGGACAGGTCCCCGATCGAGGCGCCCAGCGCGGTGTAGACGAACGCCCGCGGCGCCGACCCGATGAACGCCCCCACCGCCATCTGCCACACCGGCACCCCGAACGCCCCGAACGCGTAGGAGGCCAGCGCATCCGACAGCCCGGGGACGAAGCGCTGCCCGACCACCGCCCACAGCCCGCCGCGGTCGATCAACGCGTCGAGCCGGTCGGCCCGCTCGGCGCCGAGCAGCCCGCGGGCGCTGGCCCGGCCGGCCCGCCGGCCCAGCAGGCAGGCCACGGTGGCGGTGCCGACGGTGGCCCCCAGGGTGACGAAGGTGCCCAGCACCGGCCCGAACAGCAGCCCGGAGGTGGCCGCCAGCAGCGGGCCGGGCACGAAGATCGCGCCCAGCACGGCCGAGACCACGATGTAGGCCAGCGGGGCGGCCGGCCCGGCCGCGGCGACGGCCTCCCGTACCACGGTGACGTCGATGACGCGCTCGACCGCGACCAGGTAGAACAACGCGATCAGGAACGCCGCGAACACCAGCAGTCGGACCAGATGGGGCCAGCGGGGGTGGGGGTGGGGCTCGGTCATCTCGGGGGTGATTGTTCCGCACCCCGCGGGGAGCGGGGGCGGGGCGCGGCACAGGGCGGAAAGTCCCAAAAATGCGTGACGCAGCACACAATGCCGCTACATTGTGTCCGTCACCACAACGAAGGGGGCGTAGCCGATGGGCGCAGTCGACGGTCCGCTGAACTACTCCGACGTCTCCGCACGCCGCGGTCGCGTGCTCGACCGCGCCCGGATCATGACGATCCTGGGCATCATCGCCTTCCTCACCGCCGTGGCGGCGTTCGCCGTCGCGCTGACGATGGGCGAGACCACCGTCGCCTACATCATCGGCCTGCTCACCACCGCCGTGGTGGTCGGCCTGCTCACCACCTGACTCAGTCCCGCAACCGCCGGCTGAGCCCGGACGCCCGCACCACCCGGCGCTGTACCGCCGTGCGCACCGCGGCCTCCGGTCCCACCACCTGCACCTTCTCTCGGGCGCGGGTCACCGCGGTGTAGAACAACTCCCGCGACAGCAGCCGCGAGTCCTGCGGCGGCAGCAGCACGGTCACCTCGTCGGCCTGGCTGCCCTGGCTCTTGTGGATGGTCATGGCGTGCATGGTGTCCACCTCGGCGAGCCGGCCGGCCGCGAACTCCGAGACCTTGCCCGCGCCGGCGATCACCACCCGCAGCCCGGACTCGCCGCGCACCGTCACCCCGGTGTCCCCGTTGTAGAGCCCCAGCCCGTAGTCGTTGGCGGTCACCAACACCGGCCGGCCCGGATACCAGGCCGACCAGATCGGCTCGCCGGTCGCCTCGGTCAGCCACCGCTCGACCTGCCGGTTCCAGTGCGTCACCCCGTACGGCCCGCGCCGGTGCGCACACAGCAGCCGGTGGGTCTCGAGCTTCTGCAGCGCGGCCACGTGGTCACCGAGCAGCGCGGCCCGCCGCAGCTCGACGGCGTGGTCGGTGAGCGTCTTGCGCAGCACCTCGGCCGGGTTGTCGGTGTCGAACCAGACCACCTCCGAGCCACCGTTGCGCAGTGCCGCGACGGTGGCGTCCGGATCCCCGGTGCGGATGGCGTCGGCCAGCGCCCCGATCGCGCCGCCGAAGCGGTGCGAGGTGCGCAGCACCGCCACCACCTGCGGATCGAGCCCGTCGACCAGGTCGGCCAGCACCGCCCCGGCCTCCACCGACGCCAGCTGATCCGGGTCGCCGACGAGCAGCAGCCGGGCGGTCGGGCGGACCGCCTCCAACAGCCGCGCCATCATCGTCAGCGACACCATCGAGGTCTCGTCGACGACGATCACGTCGTGCGGCAGCCGGTTGCCCCGGTGGTGGCGGAACCGCGACGAACTGTCCGGCCGCCGCCCGAGCAACCGGTGCAGGGTGGTGGCCTGCAGCCCGGCCAGCCGCTGTCGATCCCGCTCCGACAGCTCGCGGATCTGCTCCTGCACCGCTTCCTGCAGCCGGGCCGCCGCCTTGCCGGTGGGGGCGGCCAGCGCGATACGCAGCGGTGGCCGGCCCTCCAGCGCGGCCTGTTCGGCCAGCAGCGCCAGCAGCCGCGCCACGGTGGTGGTCTTTCCGGTGCCCGGCCCACCGGTGAGCACGGTGAACCTGTGCGACAGCGCGATCTCCGCCGCGGCCCGCTGCTCGTCGAATCGGGGTGACTCGAAGAGATCCCCGGTGTCCGGCCGGGCGGTCGTGGGCCGCGCGGCGGTCATCGCCCGCACATCGGCGCAGACCTGCTCCTCCTCGCGCCAGTACCGGTCCAGGTAGAGCAGCTCGCCGTAGCGGCGCAGCACCGGAGGCTCGCCTGCGACCAGCGGGCTGGTCGCCACCGCCGCCGCCCATCCCGCCGGTTCCGGCCACGGCGCCTCGATCCCGGTCTGCTCGGCCACCCGGGTCAGATCCATGCACACCGACCCGCCGCGCAGGGCGCGCACCAGCAGCGCCACCGCCAGCGCGACCCGCTCGTCGGGTTCCTCGCCGAGTGCGCAGAGCCGTTGCGCCACATGCACATCCGGGGTGTCGATCACCCCGGCGTCGACGAACGCGGCGAGCAGGCCGGTCGCGGTGACCGGCCGGCGCCAGGTGTGCGGATCCTGCTCGGCGAGGCGTTCGGTGGTCAGCGGTTCGGTCATGCCGCCACCCGCCCCGCGTCGAGCAGGTCCGACAGTGCCGTGATCAACGTGACCGGTGGCTGCCAGCCGAACACCCCGGCCGGATGGCCGTCGACGACCGGGGTGTCCGGCCCGCACATGCCGCGCAGGAACAGATACAGCACGCCGCCGAGATGGCGGTCCGGGTCGTAGTCGCGCAGTCGGCCGCGCAGGAACCGGTGCAGCACCACGCAGTACAGCAGCGCCTGCAGCGGGTAGTCGGAGTGCAGCATGGCCTCCACCAGTCGGGGCCGGGCGTAGTCGGCGGCGGTCAGCGGCCGGTCCGGTTCGCCGAGCCAGTTGGTCTTGTAGTCCACCACCAGGTACCGGTCGCCGGTGCGCAGCACCGCGTCGACCGATCCGCACAGATAGCCGCGCAGCGGCTGCCCACCCAGTGCGGTATCGGTCAGCCGGTCGGCGTAGCAGGCCAGCGGATCGTCGGCGGGCAGGTGGGTGCGCAGCAGCGCCCCCACATCGGCCAGCCGGATATCCGGTGCCGCGGCACGCAGATCCCCACCCGCCAGCGGGAATTCGAACTCCATCTCGCACATCCGGTCGCGCAGCCCGATCCGGCGCAGCGTCAGCCCGGGCGCCAGCGGGCCGAGCGGGGTGTCGTGCAGCGGCACCAGCGCGGCGGCGAGCTGCTCGGCGGGCATGTCGACCGGCCACCACACCGAGTGCTCACGGATGCGCGCCTCGAGTTCGGCGGCCAGGTCCGGCGCGAACGGGTCGGCGGTCTCCAGTACCGCGTGCACGAGCGAACCCAGCCGCGCCCCGGTCGGCACGTCGGCCATCGGGGAGACCACATCGGACCCGGCGGCGGTGGTGCCGAGCGGGATCTCGGCCACCTCGTCGTCGAGCTCGGCGACCTCCGGCTCGGAGCTCACCGGCGTCTCCTCGGCCGCACGGATCAGCCCGGAGTACGAGGTGCGCCGCCAGGAGGTGTCGATGCCGCGGTGGAAGTGGCGCACCGCGATCTCGGCCGGCGGTGCCGGCCGGGGCAGCCGCGGTACCGGGCGGATCACCGACTCCTCGAGCACCGGCCCGCCCACCGCCTCCCAGGCCCGCAGCCGCTGCATCGCCTCGGCGTCGTCGATCACCGCCGGTGTGCACCGGGTCGGCACCTCGGCCTGCCCGGGCCGGCGGCCGCGCAGCAGCCGTGACAGCCCGCCGTTGGGCTCGTCCCAGGACGGCGCCCACCAGGCCACCACCTGCGACTGGGCCCGGGTGAGCGCCACGTAGGCCAACCGCACCACGTCGGCGGCCTCCTCGGCGCGGCCGCGCCGGCGCGCGTCCTCGATCCCGGGCGAGCCCTTGCCGCCGATGTACAGGCTCCGGGCGCCGGTGTCGTCGTGGAACAACACGATGTCGTCGGACGGCAGATACCGGTTGAACGCGAACGGCAGGTACACCACCGGGAACTGCAGCCCCTTGGCCGCCCACACCGTCATGATCTGCACCGCGGCCTCGTCGCTCTCCAGCCGGCGCGCCCGCTCCGGGGTGTCGGCGCGCTCCTCGCGCCGGGTGCGCAGCCAGTCGCGCAGCGCCGGCAGGCCGAGCCGTTCGGTGTGCGCCGCCTCCTGCAGCAACTGCGCGACGTGCGCCAGGTCGGTCAGGTGGCGTTCGCCGTTGCGCCAGGTGAGGATCCGCTGCCCCATGCCGGCCAGCTGCGCGGCCTCGAACACCGCGGCCACTCCGCGCTCCCGGGCGAACCCGGCCCACTCGCGCAGGGTCTCGGCGACCCGGTCGGTCAGCTCGTCGCCGCGGGCGGCCAGATCCTCGGCGGTGTGGCCGAAGAACATCGTGGTCGCCGCCGCGCGCACCATCCCCGGCCGGTGCAGCTGGTCGAACGCCTCCAGCAGGCACAGCCAGTCGGCCGCGGCGTCGGAGTCGAACACGTCGATGTTGCCGGTGTACACCGCGGGAATCCCGTTGTCGCACAACGCGTCGTAGATCGCGCGAGCGTCGCGGTGGTTCTCCACCAGCACCGCGACGTCGCGGGCCTGCAGCGGCCTGCCGTCCCAGGTGGCCCCGGAGGCCAGCAGCGCCCCGACGTCGCCGGCCAGATCGGCGCCGATGTGCCGGCGCAGCAGGTCCATCCTGACGGTCTTCTCCGCGGCGACGCCGAACGGCTCCCGGGACACCACCCGCAGCCGGAACGGTTCGGTACTGGGCGCCCCGGCCAGCCGGGACCCCTGGTGGCGGGCCTCGACGTCGTGCACGACGATGCGCTCGTCGCCGAGCTGCGCGCCGCGCAGCACCGCCTGCAGCCGGCCGACGAGCGCGGCGTCGCTGCGCCAGTTGGTGCCCAGCGTCATCCGGGTGCCCGCGGTCTCGGCGGCCTGCAGGTAGGTGTAGATGTCGCCGCCGCGGAAGTTGTAGATGGCCTGTTTCGGGTCGCCGATCAGGATCAGCGTGGAGTGGCCGGAGAACGCCCGGTCGATCACCGCCCACTGCACCGGGTCGGTGTCCTGGAACTCGTCGACCATCACCACCGGCCAACGCCGACGCATCCGGGCCCGGGCGGGGCTCCCGGGATCCTCCAGGGCGTCGGCGAGCCGGCCGAGCAGGTCGTCGTAGCCGAGGATGCGGCGCTGCCGCTTGCGCCGGTCGAGTTCGGCGAGCAGCTCCCCGGCGAAGGCCAGCCGGACCGCGGCGGCGCTGCCCGGTTCCGGGTCGCGCGGGCGCAGCGCGGCGGCCGGGTTGGCCACCACCTCGCGGGCCAGCCGGGTGGCGTCGGCGTAGCTGAGCACCGGGTCATCGCGCTCGCCGCCGAAGTGGCGCAGGTACAGGTCGTCGACGATCTCGGCGACGAGGTCCTTGAGGTCCTCGACCAGCTCCACCCCGGCGTCGGTGTCGCCGGCCACCCCCAGCGAGCGCAGCACCAGCTGGCAGAACTGGTGGGTGGTGGCGATGGTGGCGGCGTCGAAGCTCGCCAGCGCGTCGCGCAGCCGGTCGCGGCGGGCCGCCGCGTCGGGGCCGTCGACCACCGAACGGACGAACTCGTTGGGCGCCCGGCCGTCCCGGAACGCCTGCAGCGTCTCGACGAGCTGGCGGCGCACCCGCTCGCGCAGTTCCTGGCTGGCCGCGCGGCTGAAGGTGATGAGCAGCATCTGGTCCAGCGTCGCCACACCCTCGGCGATGTAGCGGGTGACCAGCCCGGCCAGCGCGAACGTCTTGCCGGTCCCGGCGCTGGCCTCCAGCACCGTGGTGCTGCCGGGCCGCGGCAGCGGGCCGGTGAGCTCGAAGCGTTCCATCACATGCCCTCCTGAGCACGCAGCAGCGGCAGCCACACCCGGCGCGCGTAGTCGTCGATGCCGCGCCGGACCAGCACCTCCAGCGGCGCGTCCTTGCCGAACGCGCGGACGCAGGCCGGCTCGGCGTTCTCGCCGGCGTAGTTCTGCGGGCTCCAGTCCCGGCCGGCCGTGAACTCGGGCTTGCGGCCGGTGTGGACGGCGGTGGCCCAGGCGTACGACGTCTTCGGCGGCAGCGGCAGCGGCTCGCGCCGGCCGGCGTCGTAGACCGCCACCAGATCCCGCAGCAGGTCCAGCGCCGGTTCGTCCGGACCGCGCAGCCGGTGGTCGATCGCCTCCGCGCCGTCGCCTGAACGGCCGATGCACACCGCCTCCCAGCCGCGCCGCGGTTGCTGGGCGGTCAGCGCCAGCAGCGCGATCCACGCCTCGAGCAGGTGCCGGCCGTGCAGCTTGGAATAGGTCACCGAGACCAGCCGGTCGCCGAACACGTTCGACACGGTGCCGGTCAGCCGCCGCCCGGCACCGAGGTGGATGTCGACGTCGTGGGCCTGCGGATCCGCACCGCCCCGGCGGTCCAGCGCCAGGGCCGCCAGCCTCGCCGCGCGCTCGCGGATCTCGCCGGCCTGCCGCCAGCCCAGCTGCCCGGGCGGCAGCGCGCCGCGGCGCCACTCGGCCTGGCAGGCGGCGCTGGGGTGCATGCCGCGCAGCATGTCCTGCAGCATCCGGTCGCCGACCTGCCACTGCGCCAGCGCGTCGATCTCGACCGGCATGGCGTCGTGCACGTCCTCGACCTCGCGGGGCAGCGTGTAGTCCAGCGCGCGGAAGAACCCCTTCACCGGGTCGCGGAAGAACGCGATCAACTCGGCCAGCTCCACGTCGTCGCCGCCGGGGTCGGGCAGCGGGCCGCGCAGCAGCGGCGGTCGCTCGCCGCGCTCGCCTGCGGCGACCCGGGCGGCGGTGTGGGCGGTGCGGTCGAAGGTGAACGGCACCCCGGGCACCAGCGCCCCGGGCACCACGTTGCGGGAGTCGAACGGCTGCAACGGATGCTGCACCACGATGTGCTCGCGCACCGGCGTCTCGGTGGTGGCGTCCAGCGCGTCGAGCAGCTCGGCCAGCGGCACCGCGGGCGGGCGTTCCTGCCCGGTGCGCTCGTCGGCGCCGGTGTAGGTGATGACGAGCGTCTCGGTGGCCGCGCCGATGGCGTCGAGCAGCAGCTGCCGGTCCTCGGAGCGGATGTCGCGCTCACCGGTCATCGGATTGCGGGCCAGCACGTCGTCGCCGTCGACCACCCCGGTACGGGGGAACACCCCGTCGTCGAGACCGACCAGGCACACCACCCGGTGCGGCACCGAGCGCATCGGCACCATGGTGCACACCGTCAGCGTGCCGGTGCGGAAGTTGGCGCGGGTGGGGCGGCCGGCCAGCCGGCCGCCGAGCAGCGCCACGACGTCGGGCAGCCGCAGCGGGATGTCCGCGCGCGGGCCGGCGAGCTCGAGCACCTCGTTGAACTCCCGCTCGAGTTGGGCGAGCTGCCAGGCGTCCTCGTCGTCGACGCGGGTGAGCGCGGTGATGCCGGCGGTGAGACCGGAGAGCCACTCGGCCAGCGGGCGGACGCCGGACAGCGCGGCGACGGCGCGCTGCAGCCGTTCGACGAACTCGGCCAGCCGCCCGGCCAGCTCCACCCGGTTGCTGCCGACGTCGTCCAGCGGCAGCGTGGTGCCCAGCCAGGCCTGGGCGTCGTCGCTCATCGCCACCCCGGCCAGCACCCGGTCCAGCCCGAAACGCCAGGTGTTCTGGATGAACTCGACACCGTAGGGGCGGCGGTGCTCGGGGTCGAAGCCCCACCGGATGTTGGCCTGGCGCACCCAGGTGGTGATGTCCTCCAGGTCGTCGTCGGTGAAGGCGAACCGAGCCCGCACCGGCGCGGTCTGGGCCAGGTTGAGCACCTCGCTTGCGGTGGCCCGGCCGCCGGCCAGGGCCAGCAGCTGCTCGGCCACCCCGAGCAGCGGGTTGGTCTGGGTCAGTGCCCGGTCGGCGAGCTTGACCCGCAGCCGGTGCGCGGGGTGCCCGTCGGCCACCACGTCGCCGAGGCCGAAGTCGGCCACGATCAGCGGCGCGTAGGTCTCGATGTCCGGGCACATCACGAGAATGTCGCGCGGCTCGAGGGTGGGATCGTCGGCGAGCAGCCCGAGCAGCACCTCGCGCAGCACCTCGATCTGGCGGGCCGGACCGTGGCAGGAGTGCACCTGCACGCTGCGGTCCCGTGGGTCGTGCCGGCGGCCGTCCGGGCGCACCGCGTTGGCCGCCAGGTCACTCTGCAGCCAGCCCAGCAGGGTGTCGGGATACGTTGTGCCGGACAGGAACTCGTCGGTGGCCGGATCGGCGGGCAGGCCGCGCTGCAACTCGCGCACGTCCCGGCCCAGGGTGGCCAGCAGCGGGTGGCCGACGTCGCGGTGGCTGGTGTCCTCGGCGCGTGGCACCGGCCCGTGGTAGGGGACGAGCTTGTTCCACAGCTCGTCGCTGGGGTGCGGCAGCCACAGGTGCAGATCGTGGTGGGTGGCCAGCGCCTCGAGCAGCTCGATCTCGGTGACCGGCAGCCGGGTGTAGCCGAACAGCGACAGCCGCGGCGGCAGGGTGTCGACCGGGCCGGAGCGCAGCCGCTCGACCGTGCGGTCGTGGCGGACGTGCGGCGGGTCGGCGTCGATGCGGGCCAGCACCGCCCGCCACAGCGGCGGCTGCCAGCGCAGGTCCTCGTCGACGGTGTCGTCGCGGCCGGCGCACCAGTCGGCCAGCAGCCGCGGGCGCTGCCGGGCGTAGGAGGCGAACAGCCCGGCCAGCCGGCGGGCGACCGCGTAGCGGCGGCCCAGCCGCAGCTCGCGCTCCGCACCGTCGGCGAAGTGCCCGAGGTGCTCGGCCAGCGGTGCGCACCACGGCTCGTCGAGGGCGGTGTCGACGACCTCCAGCAGCGGCCACACCAGCGCGTCGGGCGCCCACGGGTCGTTCCGTTCGGTGCCGGTGATCTCTGCGATCAGCGAGTGCGGATTGCGGAACACGACACCGGCGCACACCCCGTCGGCACCGAGCCCACGGCCGAGGATGTGGCTGAGCCGCTGGCTGAGCCAGCGCTCCACGCCCTTGGCCGGGACCAGGACCAGCTCCTCGGCGAACGGGTCGTCGAGGGGATCGGAGAGCAGAGCGCCCAGCCCGTCGGCCAACAGGTCGGTGCGCTCGGCCCGGTGGTAGTGCAGTGCCATCGCTGGCCACGATAAACGGCAGCTCCGACACGGTCCGGGAGCTGTGGGCGGCGCCGCCCGGGTGTAATCTGGATCACATCACGAGGTGAGGAGATGCGCCATGAAGGGTGCATATCGCGATCCAGTCGACCACGCCCGGACCACGCTGCCGCACTCCGGCGAGGGGATGATCGACACCCGGTTGTTCCCGGGCCTGATCCTCATCGCGCTGGGGGTGGCGGGCCTGGCCGCGATCGTCGCGGCCGCCGCCTACGGCCGTCCCGACCTGGTACTGCCGCTGGCACTGGTCACCGGGGCGGTGGTGACCGCCGGCTTCGTGCTCATCGTGCTGGAGCACCAGCGGGTGCTGCGCGCCGAGCGGGAGTGGGAACGCCGGCACCGGCACCACCGGAACCTGCACGGCTCGGCGGCCTGAGCCCTACAGCCAGTCGCGGCGCCGGAACGCGACGTAGAGGATCACCACCAGCAGCACGATGAGCGTCGTGCTGACGACGAACCCGGCCACCGTGTCGATCCCCGGGAACAGCACGTTCTGCCCGTAGAAGCCGGTGATGGCGGTGGGCACGGCGATGATGGCGGCCCACCCGGTGAGCTTCTTCATCACCGTGTTCAGCCGCGCGTCCTGCAGGGACAGGTTGGTCTCGAACACCGTGGTGATCATGTCCCGCAGGGATTCGGTCCACTCCGCGGCGCGCAGCACGTGGTCGTACAGGTCGGCGTAGAGCGGGTCGAGCTCCGGGGCCACCATGCGCTCCTGGCGGCGGTGCTGGATGGTGTTGATGACCTCGCGCATCGGCAGCACGACGCGGCGCAGCTCGGCGAGTTCCTTGCGCAACCGGAAGGTGCGCCGCTGCATGGTGCCGTCCAGCCCGTTGCCGTCGAACAGGGCCTCCTCGATCGCCTCGATCTCGTCGTCGAGCGCCTGGACCGCGTCGAAGTGGCCGTCGACGACGACGTCGAGCAGGCCGTGCACCAGCGCACCGACCCCGTACTCCTGCCCGCCGAGGTCGTCGAACCGGCGGGACACGGCGTCCATGTCGAAGTCCGGGGCCAGCCGTACCGTGATCAGCGCCCGCGGCAGTACGAACGCCGAGATGCGGTGCAGCGTGAGCGTGGAGCGGGTGTGCCCGCCGTGCGACGGTCCGCCGGTGTCGACCGCATACACGGTGAAGAACGTGTGCGTGGCGTAGGCGGTGGCCTTGGTGCGCTCGGCGGCGGCGACGGCGTCCTCGACCGCCCACACGTTCAGCCCCAGATCGACGGCGAGTTCGTGCAGGGCCTCGTGGTCGGGGTCGTAGATGTCGACCCACACCAGGGTGTCCCCGTCGGCGAGGTAGTCGGCCAGGGCGGAGAAGGTGAAGTCGTCGCACGGCTTGCCGGTCCGCCAGACCCGGCCGCGGATGTGGGTCACCAGACCATCATGCGGGTCGGGCGCCGGTGAGCGTGGCAGGTCGGCACGCGAGGGTGACGACCAGCCCCAGCGCGGCGGCGATGAGGAACGCCGCCTGCACCGACACCACGTCGGCCGCGCCGCCGAGCAGCGCGGCGGCGATGGGCCGCGAGCCGAGGAACCCGACCAGCCACAGCGCCATGATGCGGCCGCGCAGTTCGTCGGGGGCGCGCTCCTGCACCACCGTGGACAGCCCCGTCATGCACAGCCCGAACCCGAGCCCGGACAGCAGATAGCCGGCGGCGGCGACGGCCGGGGAGGCCGCGAAGGCCAGCACCGCCGACCCGATGGTCAGGGCCCACAGCCCCGCCGACGACACCCACACCGACGGGATACGCCCGCGCAGCACGGCCAGGCCGACCATGGCCAGCCCGGAGCCGATGCCGCACAGCATGGACAGCACACCGACCAGGTGCGCCCCGCCGTGCAGCTCGGCGGCCAGCGACGGGGTCAGCGTGATGGTCGGATCGGAGACCACCCCGACGGTGGCGACCGCCAGCAGCGCCAGCAGCAGCGGCTTGTCCCGCCAGACGTAGCGCAGCGCGGCGCGCACCCGGTAGTCGGCGTCGGGATCGCGTCGCTGCGGCCGGGGGAACCGCACGGCGACCAGGATCACCAGGAACACCAGATGCAACAGGGCGCTGACGCCGAACGCCGGCACCGCGCCGAGCTGGGCGACCATGAACGCGCCGATCGGCGGCCCGGCGATGCGGCCGATGGTCATCGGCATGCTGTTGAGCGCCATCGCGGTGGACAGCTCGCCCGGGCGGATCAGGCTGGGCACGATCGACTGCATCGCCGGACCGCCGACGGTGAATCCGATGCCGCTGAGCGCCGTGCCGATGAGCACGGGCACGACCACGTCGCCGGGGTCGACGAACAGCCAGCCGGCGACGAGGCCGGAGCCGGCGACGCACAGCACCCGCCCGAGCATGATCTGGCGGACCGGGTCGCCGGTGTCGGCCCACTTGCCGCTGGTCGGGCTGCCGATGAGCTGGGGGGCGAACTGCACGACGCCGATCAGACCGACCATCAGCGCCGAGCCGGTGGCCTGGTAGATCGCGATGGCCGCCACGATGCTGTGGATCCACACCGCGACGACGGAGAACATCTTGCCCCAGAACAGACCGCCGAACGCCGGGTCGACCAGGAGTTTCAGCGCGCCGCGGGGGCGGGGGTGCGCGTCAGCCCGCCGGGGTGGATGAGAGGGGGCCGACACGCCAATATGCATAGCACATAGAAGTATTTGGCTCGCGCCGGGAGGGCACCGGTCCCGGCGACACCGGCCGGCGCTAGCGGCCGATCTCGCCGGGCAGCTGGTCGATCCCGGCGCGGATCGCCGCCAGCGCGGCCGCCCGCGCCTTGAGCTTGCTGGCCCGGTGGGCCCGCAGGTTCAGTCCGGCCGCCTCCGCGGCGACCTGCCGGGCGCGGTCGAGGACCCGGTCGGGGGCGACGCACTCGTCGAGCCAGCCCGCGGCGACCGCCGCCTCGCCGCTGAATGGGGTCGCCATCGAGTTGGCCAGCTGGAACGCCGACGGCGACAGCCGCATCCGCATCAGCTCCACGGCCGCGGCGGGCATCGTCATCCCGATGGCGATCTCGTTGGCGTGGCAGCGGCTCGCGGACGAGCCCACCCGGTAGTCCCCGGCGGTGAGCAGCATCGCGCCCATCGCCACGGCGGGGCCGGTCACCGCCAGCACCACCGGCACCGGGAAGGTCAGCCAGCGCACCGCCAACTCGAAGCCGCCCCGCACCATGGCCAGCCCGGCCGCCACGTCGCCGGCGGCGAACACACTCAGGTCGAAGCCCGCGCTGAACGTGCGCGCGTTGCCGGCCACCACCACGGCCTTGGCCCCGTCCCGCTCGGCGCGGTCGAGGGCGGCGTTGAGCTGCTGCTGCATCGCCGGCGACAGGGCGTTCACCTTGCCGTCGTCCATGGTGACGGCCGCGACGTCGGCCGCGAACTCGTACTGCACCGGGGCTTTCATCGGTTCCGGATCCTACGGGGCGCCAGCGCCCGGGGCGCGTGGGCTCAGCGGTGCGCGACGGCCAGTGCCGGGGTGGCGAGGGCCGCAGCCGGTCGGGCCGCCGGCACCGGGCCGGCGGGGGCCGCGGCCGCCGCCAGCCGCTCGCCGCGGGCGGCCCAGTCCAGGTCGGCCCAGTCGAACCGGGCCGGCAGCCGGCGCCAGTACTGCGGGTGCTGGTGCACATACAGGCGCACGCTGGCGTGCACGGCGGCTCCGCGCGGCAACCGGCGCAACGCGAGCGGTCGGACACTACCGGCCAGCGCGTCGAACTCGACCGGGGCCGGTCGCTGCGGACGCAGCGCCAGCCCGGCGCGCTCGGCACCGTCGAGCACCCAGTCCAGTGCGATGCCGGCCAGCGGGCGGCTGGCCCCCGGATCTCCCGTGATGTCGCGGTGGGATCCGCGGAACCACACCTGCTCGATGCGGCCCGGGGCGGTGTCGGTGAGCGGTTCGGTGGCCGGCCGGCCGTCGATGGCCACCGCGTGTCGGGCGGTACCCACGTTGGTCGGCAGTTCGGCGCCGGACAGCCGGGGCAGGCCCGCCACCGGCAGGGTGTCCCACAACCCCAGGTAGTGCACCGGGACCGCGGCCTCGTCGCGGCCGGCCAGCCGCGCGGTGAGCCGCCGCACCCGACGCCACTCCTGCGGGGTGCGGGTGGTGCGGGGCAGCGCGTAGGTGGCCAGGACGTAGTCGAGCACCGGCACGGCGGCGTCGCCGGGCAGGCCGACGGTGCCGAGCAGCCGGGTCAGCGCCCGGGCGCAGTAGGCGCCGCGGCCGGCGCCGAAGAGATGGATGCGATCGCCGGGCCGCCAGGCCCCGGCCAGGTAGCGGTAGGCGTCCAGCACGCCGGCCCGGGCCTCGGCGATGGCCCGGCGCCGCCCGGGTGCGGGCCACCCCGAGGCCGGCAGCCCGGGGTGATACCAGCCGGGCTGGTCGGTGGTGTCGTCGAGCAGGGCGCGCAGCGCGGCGACGTTCGTCGGGCCGGCGGTGGCCGACGGTGGCGTGCTGTCGAAGCACACGACGATGTTCTTCATGTGGTCCCCCCAACCCCGACGGCGAACGACGCCTGATGCGGAAGTTTGCCAGAATTATCGTCCGATGTCACCGAATCCGCGCGATGATTTGGCGTCGGGCGCGGATTCAGTTGTGTAGGCCGCCTAAGTGCGACGAATCCGTGTTTGAAGTGGCAAATGGTCGGTGAATACGGCGACGCCCGGCACCGTGTGGGGCCGGGCGTTGACCGGGAAAAACTTCGCTAGTCGGGCTCGGGCCCGCGCCGGAGCGCGGTTCAGGCGCCCATCAGCATCCGCCACTGCTGCAGGTTGCTGGCGCGGTAGACGTAGTTGGTGCGGCGCACCTCCGACAGGCTCGCGCTCGGTTCGGCCGAGTACCAGTGGCCCGGGAACACGACCGGGTCGCCGGGCAGGTTGGCCAGGGCCTGCAGGCTGTGGAACATGTCGTCGACGTTGCCGCCCGGGAAGTCGGTGCGGCCGCAGCCCTCGAGGAACAGGGTGTCGCCGGCGACGAGGCGCCCGTCGAGCAGGAAGCACTGGCTGCCCGGGGTGTGGCCGGGGGTGTGCAGCAGTTCGATCTCGATCGCGCCCACGGCCACCTTGTCGCCGTGCTCGTGGGCGGTCAGGTCGCTGCGCGCGATGCCGGTCACCCGCGACACCCAGTCCGCCTCGTGGCTGTTGACGTGCACCGGGACCTGCACCCGTTCCAGCAGCTCGGCGACGCCCTTGAGGGTGAAGCCCAGCATCGTGCCGCCGACGTGGTCGGGGTGGTGGTGGGTGACCAGCACGCCCGACAGGTGCATCCCGTCGGCCTCCAGCGCGTCGACGAGATCGCCGGCGGCGTAGGCCGGGTCGACGACGACGCAGTCGCCGGTCTCGCGATCCCCGATGAGGTAGGCGAAGTTGCGCATCTGCTGGGCGATCACGTCGCCGGCGGCGAAGTCCCGCCCGGACAGCAGCTGACGGAAGTAGAGGCGGTCTGTATCCGGCACGCGCCCATCGTAGGGAGTCGCGCCCGCCCGTGGGGGAGTGGGCCTTCCGCACGCTGCGGACGAGCCTGCGGTTCCTGCCCGTCGCGTCCGCCGCGCCGGCGGACCCCGACAACGACGAGGCCCCCGCGCCGTAGCGGAGCGGGGGCCTCGCGCAGTCCTGCGTCCGAGGATCAGGCCTCGGCGAAGTTCCGGGTGATCGCCGGGTCGACCGGAATGCCCGGGCCGAAGGTCGTCGAGATGACCACCTTCTTGATGTAGCGGCCCTTGGACGCGGTCGGCTTGGCGCGCAGCACCTCCTCGAGGGCGGCGCCGTAGTTCTCGGCCAGCGCCTTCTCGTCGAACGAGGCCTTGCCGATGACCAGGTGCAGGTTGGCGTGCTTGTCGACGCGGAAGTTGATCTTGCCGCCCTTGATGTCCTGCACGGCCTTGGCGACGTCCGCGGTCACCGTGCCGGTCTTGGGGTTCGGCATCAGGCCGCGCGGGCCCAGGATGCGGGCGATGCGACCGACCTTGGCCATCTGGTCCGGGGTGGCGATGGCGGCGTCGAAGTCGAGCATGCCGCCCTGGATCTGCTCGATGAGGTCGTCGCTGCCGACGATGTCGGCGCCGGCGGCCTTGGCCTGGTCGGCCTTCTCGCCGACGGCGAACACCGCGACGCGGGCGGTCTTACCGGTGCCGTGCGGCAGGTTCACGGTGCCGCGCACCATCTGGTCGGCCTTGCGCGGGTCCACGCCGAGCCGGATGGCCACCTCGACGGTGGCGTCGGTCTTGGCCGACGAGGTCTCCTTGGCCAGGCGGGCGGCCTCCAGCGGGGTGTAGAGGCGCTCGCGGTCCACCTTGGCCGCGGCTTCCCGGTAGGCCTTGCTCTTCTTGCTCATTTCAGGGTTCCAATCTGTGTCGCGTTGGAATCGTGGTCATACGGGCCGAAGCGAGCCCTGCCACGTGGTGGGGGATCGACGGGTCGATCCGCAAGCTACTCGACCGTTTCGTCGGGTCGATCCGCAGGCTACTCGACCGTCCTCATGGGTCGATCCGCAAGCTACTCGACCGTCCTCATGGG
>NZ_CALDGS010000090.1 GCF_937941905.1 uncultured Mycolicibacterium sp.
GGCCGCCGGGGGCGGCTCTCGCATCGAGCGCCACCGCCGCGCCCCACGCGCTAGGACAGTTCCCGCACCTCGAGGCGCACCCCGGCGTCGGCCAGCCGTGCCGGCAGCACGTCCCCGAACGCGACGGCCGGGGTGAGCACCCCGGCGCGCCGCGGCAACCGGTCGCGGTCGCGGGCCAGCGCCAGGGCGCATTCGCCGAGCAGCACCGCGGTCGCGGTGTAGCCCGGATCGCCCTGCTGCACCATGGCGGCCACGTACCGGCGTCCGGAGGTCGTGGTGGTGTAGGTCTCGACGCGGTAGTGGCCGCGCATCCCGGCGTCATAGCCGGTGCCGGGCGCGGGCAGCATCCGCTCCAGCAGCCCGGGCGGGACGAGGCGCAGCAGGTCGCCACCGTGGTGGGCGGCCCCGGCCAGGCCCGCGTTGTAGGCCGCGGCGATCATCGGGGCCAGCGGGCCCGAACCCATCGTCAGCGCCTCGCGGTAACGGAACCGCCGGCCGTACCGCCAACCGAGCAGCGCATTGCTGCGCCGCACACAGCGGGTGTTGTACAGCGCCATGAGATAGCCGCCGAGCCAGAGCCCGTCGAGTTCCGGGGCCACCGCCGCCCCCGGGCACAGCGGCAGGTCGGGCTGGGGTCCGAGGTCGGGCTCGGCCGCCGGGTCCGGGCTGAGGCTGTACGGATCGTCCAACCGGCGGCGCACCTGCGGATCGGCCGCCGCCAACCGCATCAGCTCCAGCATGGTGGCGATCGACCCGCCGGCGTATCCGCCGGAGTAGGCGCGCAGCACCATGGTGGTGTCGCCGAGCTCCCCGGCACCGTCGGCGGCGGCCCGGCGGTGCAGCGCCCAGACGGTGAGATCCGATGGCACCGAGTCGAATCCGCACGAGTGCACGATCCGCGTACCGCCCGCCGCGGCGCGCTCGTGGTGGGCGTCGGCGCAGGCCCGCACGAACGGCACCTCACCGGTGAGATCCGCGTAGTCCGTGCCGGTCTCGGCGCAGGCGGCGGCCAGCGGCAGCCCGTGGCGGCTGCACGGTCCGACGGTGCTGACCAGCACCCGGGTACCGCCGGCCAACGCGCGCAACGCATCCGGTTCGGTCAGCGGTGCGGTCCGCACCGGCCAGCCCGCCGCCCGCGGCCCGAGCGCGTCTCGTACCGCGCGCAACCGCGCCTCGTCGCGCCCGGCCAGCGCGATCCGCAGCCCGGCACCGACCCGGCTGAGGTACCGGGCGGCCAGCCGCCCGACGAAGCCGGTGGCGCCGTAGATCGTGATGTCGAGATCACGCCCCCCGCCGCCCATGCGGTGACGCTACCGCGCGTCGGCCGACCGGCTCCGGCGTTCGCGGTAGGCCGCCACGTGCAGCCGGTTGCCGCAGTTGCCGGTGTCGCAGAACATCCGTGACCGGTTGCGCGACAGGTCGACCACCACCGCGTCGCAGTCCGGTGCCGCACAGGTCTTGAGCCGGCGCAGCTCCCCCGCCCGGATCAGGTCGGCCAGCGCCATCGCCATGTCGGCCCCCAGCCGCTGCCACAGCGGCGCGTCCGGGGTGGTCATGTGCAGGTGCCACTCGGGCACCTCCGGGTGGCGGGTGAGCCAGGGGGTGGCCCGGGTGTCGGCGAGCAGCGTGTTCACCTCGGCGACGGCGCGTTCCTCGTCGCCCGCGGCCGCCCAGACCCGGCCCAGCCGGGTGCGCAGCCGGTGCACCGCGCGCAACTCGGCGGCGTCGCGGTCGCGGCGCACCCCGGTCCAGCGGAACTCCTCGAGAAAGGCGTCCAGGGCGGCGGCGTCGCCGAGCCGGTCCCCGTCGACGCGGTCGCTGTTCACCAGGGCGCAGGCGGCGCGCAGGACGACCGCGGTGTCATGCGTGAAGCGCACCTCGACCGATGACCCCCTGCGCCCGCTGTCAGTACCGTCGGCTAGTTTACTCATGACAGCACGGTTCTGCGTCCTCGAAGGAGAAGCGATGGCCCACCCCGAGGCCGGCTCCCAGCGGTTCCGGGCCGGTCTGGGCTTCGCCATCGCGTCCGCGGTCTGCTTCGGCACCTCCGGTTCGTTCGGCAAGACCCTGCTGAACATCGGCTGGACGCCGGCGGCCGCGGTGTTCCTGCGCCTGGCCGGCGCGGCGCTGGTCATGGCGGCGGCGGCCACCCTGCTGCGCCGCGGCTGGGTGCGCGAGGCGCTGCGGCACCCCCGCACCGTCATCGGCTACGGCATCATCCCGGTCGCCGGCACCCAGCTGTGCTACTACAGCGCGATCGAGCACCTGTCGGTGAGCGTGGCGCTGCTGCTCGAGTACACCGCGCCCATCCTGGTCGTGGCCTGGATGTGGGCCACCACCCGGCGCCGGCCGAGCAACACCACCCTGGCCGGGGTGGCGATCGCGCTGGCCGGAACCACCCTGGTGCTCGACATCTACAGCGGGGTGCACCTCAACCTCGTCGGCCTGGCCTGGGCGATGGCCGCCGCGGTGTGTGTGGCGTGCTTCTTCGTCATGTCCGACACCGGCGACGAGGACGACGGCCTCGACGCCGTCACCCTCACCGCCGCCGGCCTCGTCGTCGGCACCGTTCTGGTCGGGCTGCTCGGCGCCACCGGGGTGCTGCGGCTGACCTTCGTCACCGCCGACACCGTGCTGGCCGGCCACGCCGTGCCCTGGTTCGTGCCGGCCGTCGCGATCGCGGTCGTGTCCACCGCGATGGCCTACGTGCTGGGCATCCTCG
The DNA here is from genome assembly GCF_937941905.1 of uncultured Mycolicibacterium sp. Lineage (GTDB taxonomy): Bacteria > Actinomycetota > Actinomycetes > Mycobacteriales > Mycobacteriaceae > Mycobacterium. Next base: position 2,723 of record NZ_CALDGS010000090.1, read on the forward strand.
GCATCGCCCGGCTCAAGCCACGGTTCGCCTCCATGGTGGGGCTCTCCGAGGTGCTGTTCGCCACGCTCGCCGCCTGGGTGCTGCTCGGCGAGGCGATCTCGGCGGCGCAGGCCGTCGGCGGGCTGATCGTGCTCGCCGGGCTGGCGCTGGCCCGCTACGGCGACCGCTCCGACGCGCGGCCCGAGCTCGACGCCGCCCCGCTGCCGGCCGATCGGCACCCCACGACTGGCCCCGCTTAGGCGGGCTATGTGACGATGTGCGGCGTGAGTCTGCTTGGCGTGTGCGTTCGGCGGGCCGCTGCGGCGGCCGCATCCGTGCTGGCCCTCGGCACCGGCGTGCTCGGTGCGACGTTCGGCGCCCCGGTGGCCGCCGCCCAGCCCTGCCCCGACGTCGAGCTCATCTTCGCCCGCGGCACCAGCGAGCCGCCCGGCATCGGCCGCGTCGGCCAGGCCCTGGCCGACGCGCTGCGCCCGCAGCTCGGCGAGCGCACCCTGGGCATCTACCCGGTGAACTACCCGGCCACCTACGACTTCCTGGCCAGCACCGACGGTGCGGTGGACGCGGCCAACCGGATCCAGTTCATGGCCCAGCAGTGCCCGGACACCAAGATCGTGCTCGGCGGCTACTCGCAGGGCGCGGCGGTGGTCGACATGCTGGCCGGGGTGCCGCCGCTGGGCAACCGGGTCGGCCACGTCGGGGCGCCGCTGGCCTCCGACTTCGCGCCGCAGGTGGCCGCCCTGGCGGTGTTCGGCAACCCGTCGGCCAAGTTCGGCATCCCGCTGCAGAACAGCCCGGTCTTCGGCGGGCGCGGCATCGACCTGTGCAGCCAGGGCGACCCGATCTGCTCCGACGGCCGCAATCCGTTCGCGCACACCAACTACGAGACCTCCCCGCTGATCGGGGCGGCGGCCGACTTCATCATCGGCCGGCTCTGACGGTTCTTGACCAGGCAAGATGAGGCGAGAGCCACTGCCCTGAATCGAGTTCGCATCCCGGCCCGGTGGTTATCATCGGCTGGGTGAGTAGCGATCTTGAGCGCACGGCCCGGGCGCGCCGATTCCTGGTGATCGTCGTCGCCGCCGTGTTCGTGGCGGCGGGCCTGGTGGCGACTCCCCCGCTGCTCCAGCAGACCGCGCGGGATCTCGTGCCGGCGGCCGCCGCCCAGCCCTGTCCGCCGGTCGAGGTGATCTTCGCCCGCGGCCGCTTCGAGCCGCCCGGGCCCGGTGCGATCGGCGACGCCTTCGTCACCAAACTGCGCAACCGCACCGGCAAGAACATCGGGCTCTACTCGGTGCGCTACCCGGCCAACACCGAGGTTGACCTCGGCGCCAACGACATGAGCTCGCACATCCAGTACATGATGAGCTCCTGCCCGGACACCCGGTTGGTGCTGGGCGGCTACTCGCTGGGCGCGGCGGTCACCGACGTCGTGCTGGCGGTGCCGTTCACCGCGTTCGGGTTCAAGAACCCGCTGCCGGCCGCCGCCGACCGGCACATCGCCGCGGTCGCGCTGTTCGGCAACGGCATCGCCTGGGTGGGCCAGCTCGGCCAGTTCAACCCGGTCTACGCCGGCCGCACCATCGACCTGTGCCACGGCGCCGATCCGATCTGCGTGCCCACCGATCCGGAGAACTGGGCGTCCTTCTGGGGCGACCACCTGGCGCCGGCCTACATCAACTCCGGGATGGTCGATCAGGCCGTCGATTTCGTCGCCGCCCGGATCTAGGCCGGCCGGCTAGTCCAGCGCCCGCACGCCCCTGGTCACCGCGGCCCGGGCGGCCAGTTCGTCGTCGGGCGGGTAGTCCACCCCGACCAGCACCAGCCCGTGCGCCGGGGCGGCCGGGAACGCACTGGACCGCCCGGTGGCGTCGAGCAGCCCGGCACACCAGGCCGGGTCCTGCCGGTGCTCGCCGACCTTGAGCACCGCGCCGACCAGGGAGCGCACCATCGACCAGCAGAACGCGTCGGCGGTGACGTGCGCGGTGACCAGGTGCCCGTCGGCGGTCCACTCGAAGCGCTGCAGTTCGCGGATGGTCGTCGCGCCGGGGCGCGGCCGGCAGAACGCGGCGAAGTCGTGCAGCCCCAGCAGGATCCGCGACGCCTCGGTCATCGCGTCGAGATCCAGCGGCCGCGGCCAGGCCACCACGTAGCGGGCCTGCAGCGGGTCCACCCCGTACGGGGCGGTGGACAACCGGTAGACGTAGTGGCGGCGCAGCGCGGAGAACCGGGCGTCGAACCCGTCCGGGGCACGCACCACGTCGAGCACGCGGACGTCCCTGGGCAGCAGCCGCGACAGCCGCCGCACCAGCGGGGTGAACTCGGCCTCCCCCGGCCGCGGGGTCCGCGGATAGGCCCGCGGCACCGCGTCGGCCGGCACGTCGACGTGGGCCACCTGCCCGGTGGCGTGCACCCCGGCGTCGGTGCGCCCGGCCGCCCACACCCGCACCGGCACCCGGAACACCGTCGCCAGCGCCTCCTCGACGGCGCCGGCCACCGTGCGCTGCCCGGCCTGCACCGCCCAGCCGGCGAAGTCGGTGCCGTCGTAGGCGATGTCGAGGCGAAGACGGACCAGCCCGCCACTCTCGCGAATGGCGGGCTGGTCGATGCTCACGGTGTCAGGACTTGTCAGCGTCCGAACCCTCGGCGGTGTCCGCGGCGGCCTCCCCGGCCTGGGCCTCGGTGGTCTCCTCGGCCTCGGCGGTCTCCTCCGCCTTCACCTCTTCTGCCTTCGCCTCCTCGGCCTGGGCCTGGGCGGCAGCCGCCCGGCGGGCCCGCTCGGCCTCGTCGGTCACCGTCTTCTCCCGGACCAACTCGATGACCGCCATCGGGGCGTTGTCGCCCTTGCGGTTCCCGACCGGGATGATGCGGGTGTACCCGCCGTTGCGGTCGGCGTAGAACGGACCGATCTCGGCGAACAGGGTGTGCACCACATCCTTGTCGCGGATCTTCTTCATCACCTCACGCCGGTTGTGCAGCGTGCCCTTCTTGGCGTGGGTGATGAGCTTCTCCGCGTACGGCCGCAGTGCCCGGGCCTTCGGCTCGGTCGTCTTGATGCGGCCGTGCTCGAACAGCGATGTCGCCAGGTTGGCCAGAAGCGCCTTCTGGTGCGAGGACGACCCGCCGAGGCGACGGCCCTTGGTGGGCTTGGGCATTGCGAACTCCTAGGTGGAAACGAGTGGTACTAAAGCTGTTCGGTTTCTGCGTAGTCCTGGTTGTCGTCCGCGTCGTACCCGGAATCGTAGGTACCGGTCGCGGCGTCGTACCCCTGGACCGTGGTCGGATCAAACGTCGGCGGGCTGTCCTTGAGCGACAGACCGAGCTGATGCAGCTTGATCTTGACCTCGTCGATCGACTTCTGGCCGAAGTTGCGGATGTCGAGCAGGTCGGACTCGGTCCGCGAGACCAGCTCGCCCACCGTGTGCACCCCCTCGCGCTTGAGGCAGTTGTAGGAGCGCACGGTCAGGTCCAGATCGTCGATCGGCATCGCGAAGGCGGCGATGTGATCGGCCTCGGCCGGCGACGGCCCGATCTCGATGCCCTCGGCCTCCACGTTGAGCTCGCGCGCCAGGCCGAACAGCTCGACGAGGGTCTTGCCGGCCGACGCCAGCGCATCGCGCGGGCTGATCGACGGCTTGGTCTCCACATCGAGGATCAGCTTGTCGAAGTCGGTGCGCTGCTCGACGCGGGTGGCCTCCACCTTGTAGGTGACCTTGAGCACCGGCGAGTAGATCGAGTCCACCGGGATCCGGCCGATCTCAGCCCCCGACGCCTTGTTCTGCACGGCCGGCACGTAGCCGCGGCCACGCTCGACGACGAGTTCGACCTCCAGCTTGCCCTTCTCGTTGAGGGTGGCGATGTGCATCTCGGGGTTGTGCACCGTCACGCCGGCCGGCGGGACGATGTCCCCCGCGGTGACCTCGCCCGGGCCCTGCTTGCGCAGGTACATGGTGACCGGCTCGTCCTCCTCGGACGACACCACCAGCCCCTTGAGGTTGAGGATGATCTCGGTGACGTCTTCCTTCACCCCGGGCACGGTGGTGAACTCGTGCAGCACACCGTCGATGCGGATGCTGGTGACCGCCGCGCCGGGGATCGACGACAGCAGGGTGCGCCGCAGCGAGTTGCCCATGGTGTAGCCGAAGCCCGGCTCCAGGGGCTCGATGATGAACCGCGACCGGTACTCGGAGACCTGCTCCTCGGTCAGGGTCGGGCGCTGAGAGATCAGCATGGGTTCCTATTCCTCCTTCACGGCAACCGCCATATGATGCCGCGTTGCTCCCCGGACCGGGCCGGGGAATCCGGGCCGCCGTCGGGACGGCCCGGAAACGTCTTACTTCGAGTAGAACTCGACGATCAGCTGCTCGTTGAGCGGCACGTCGATCTGTTCGCGCGTGGGCAGCTGGTGCACCAGGATGCGCGGCCGCTCCCCGACCACCTGCAGCCAGCCCGGCACCGGGCGGTCGCCCATGGTCTCCCGGGCGATCTGGAACGGCACGGTGTTGAGCGACTTGTCCCGGATGTCGATGATGTCGTACTGCGACACCCGGTAGCTCGGGATGTTCACCTTCTTGCCGTTGACCAGGAAGTGGCCGTGGCTGACCAGCTGGCGGGCCTGCCGGCGGGTGCGGGCCAGGCCGGCGCGGTACACGACGTTGTCCAGCCGGCTCTCCAGGATGCGCAGCAGCTCCTCACCGGTGACGGCCTTGCGACGCACGGCCTCCTCGTAGTACCGGCGGAACTGCTTCTCCATCACGCCGTAGGTGAAGCGCGCCTTCTGCTTCTCCTGCAGCTGCAGACGGTATTCGCTCTCCTTGACCCGGGCGCGGCCGTGCTGGCCGGGCGGGTAGGGACGCTTCTCGAAGGACTGATCACCACCGACCAGGTCGACGCCGAGGCGGCGCGACTTGCGGGTTGCGGGTCCGGTGTAACGAGCCATGGTCCGAAATCTCTCCTCGTGCTACTAGACCCGGCGCCGCTTGGGCGGACGGCAACCGTTGTGCGGCTGGGGGGTGACATCGGCGATCGTGCCCACCTCGAGGCCGGCGGCCTGCAGCGAGCGAATCGCGGTCTCGCGCCCCGAACCCGGGCCCTTGACGAACACGTCGACCTTCTTCACGCCGTGCTCCTGCGCCTTGCGCGCGGCGTTCTCGGCGGCCAGCTGCGCGGCGAACGGCGTGGACTTGCGGGAACCCTTGAACCCGACGTGGCCGGCCGACGCCCAGGCGATGACATTGCCCTGCGGGTCGGTGATGGACACGATCGTGTTGTTGAACGTGCTCTTGATGTGCGCGGCGCCGTGCGGGACGTTCTTCTTCTCGCGACGACGGGGCTTCTGGCCCTTGGCGGCAGCCTTCTTTGCTGGTGGCATGTCTTACCTGGCCTTCTTCTTGCCGGCGATGGTGCGCTTGGGACCCTTGCGGGTGCGCGCGTTGGTCTTGGTCCGCTGGCCGCGCACCGGCAGCCCGCGGCGGTGGCGCAGGCCCTGGTAGCAGCCGATCTCGATCTTGCGGCGGATGTCCGCCTGCACCTCGCGGCGCAGGTCGCCCTCCACCTTGTAGTGCTCTTCGATGTAATCGCGCAGCTTGGTCAGCTGCTCGTCGGTCAGATCCTTGGTGCGCAGATCCTTCGAGATCCCGGTCGCCTCGAGGATCTCCCTCGAGCGGGTACGGCCGATGCCGTAGATGTAGGTCAGCGCGATCTCCATGCGCTTGTCGCGCGGCAGATCGACACCCACGAGACGTGCCATCAGGCGGTGTTCCTTCTCATCGCGGAGGTCTGGTCCCAGTCCGTTCCCGTCCGCGCACGCGCGCCGGGGCCCGGCCTCCGTTCCGGGCGTGCCATGGGCGACTCACGCCGCCCACGGGTACTGGGATGGTTCCGATTCAGTTGTGCAACAGCGCCGAGCGCTCAGCCCTGCCGCTGCTTGTGGCGCGGATCGGAGCAGATCACCATGACCCGCCCATGCCGGCGGATCACCCTGCACTTGTCGCAAATGGGCTTGACGCTCGGGTTCACCTTCACGGCTCTTCGATCCTTCTGTGTTGCTCGGTTGACGTGCGCATTCCGCCCGCCACGGGTTGTTTACTTGTACCGGTAAACGATGCGGCCCCGGGACAGGTCGTAGGGGGACAATTCCACCACGACGCGGTCCTCGGGCAGGATGCGGATGTAGTGCTGCCGCATCTTGCCACTGATGTGGGCAAGCACCTTGTGACCGTTCTCCAGCTCAATGCGGAACATCGCATTGGGCAGGGGCTCGATCACTCGGCCCTCGACCTCGATGGCACCGTCCTTCTTGGCCATATCCTCCGTCGTCCCTACTCTGGCGCCGTTCGGCACAGCGCCGCTCCGACTACATAACGTGAGCCGGAAGTGAGAAATTCCAGGACAAGGCACGCAGGAGCCGGCGCGGGTGCCGCACCGTTGATCCATACTACTCGCTGGGACGCGATGCCCAAAATCGCGGCGGCCGGATGCCCTCAGGGTACGCCGGTGCGGGGCCGGATCAGGCCGCGTGCTCGGCGTCGGCCTTGATGGCGGCCAGCGTGGCCGGGATGCCGGCGTGGGCGGCCTCGGTGCGCGCGGCGATCTCGGCGTCGGCGCGGTCGCCGAACCGCTCCCGGAACCCGGCCAGCCCGGCCGGCAGGAAGTGCCAGTGCTGGGTCAGCCGGGTGCCCGCCCCCGCCGACTCCCCGGCCGACGCCGGGGCCAGCGGCTCCACGGTGAAGCCCCACCGCACCCAGCCGGTGCCCTCGACCACGACCTCCCAGGCGAACTCCCGGTCGGGCTCGGCGGCGACCACCCGGCAGCGGGTCTCCCAGGTGCGCTCCGGGGTCTCGTTGCGGCCGGTGAACCAGGCGCCGACCTGCGGGCCGGCCCCCTCGTCCCACCAGCACGCCTTGCACACCGGGCTCCACCGCCCCATCCGCGTCACGTCCGACACCAGGGCGTAGACCTCGTGCGGGGCGCGGGCGATGTCGACCGACTCCGAATAGCGGGGTTCACTCACGGCGGGGCAGTCTAGGCGCCCGGGCGTTCGGCGCGCGCCGCCACCCGGTCCGGCGCATACTGGGGCCAATGACCGGCCCCTCCCGGCAGTCCCGGAAACCCGTCATCCTCACCGTGGACGACGACCCCGCGGTCTCCCGCGCGGTCGCCCGGGACCTGCGGCGCCGGTACGGCGAGCAGCACCGCATCGTGCGGGCCGAATCCGGCCCGGACGCCCTGCACACGCTCGGCGAGCTCAAGCTGCGCGGGGAGGCCGTGGCGGTGCTCGTCGCCGACTACCGGATGCCGCTGATGAGCGGCATCGAGTTCCTCGAGCAGGCGATGGACCTCTACCCGCTGGCCCGCCGGGTGCTGCTGACCGCCTACGCCGACACCCATGCCGCCATCGACGCGATCAACGTCGTCGACCTCGACCACTACCTGCTCAAACCGTGGGACCCGCCGGAGGAGAAGCTCTACCCGGTCCTCGACGCGCTGCTGGAGGCCTGGCGCGCCTCCGGCGACCGGGCCGTCCCGCACACCAAGGTGGTCGGCCACCCGTGGAACCGGCGCTCGGCGGAGGTGCGCGAGTTCCTGGCCCGCAATCGGCTGTCCTACACCTGGTTCCGCGCCGACGAGCCGCGGGGCCGTCGCCTGCTGGAGGCCGCGGGGCTGGACGGGCTGACCCTGCCGGTGGTGATCGCCGAGGACGGCCGCACCCTGGTCGCCCCGTCGGACGTGGAACTGGCCGGCGTGCTCGGGCTGTCCACCACCCCCTCCGGGGACTTCTACGACCTGATCGTCGTGGGCGGCGGGCCGGCCGGGCTGGCGGCGGCGGTCTACGGCGCCTCCGAGGGGCTGCGCACCGTGCTCATCGAACGCACCGCCACCGGCGGGCAGGCCGGCCAGAGCTCGCGCATCGAGAACTACCTCGGCTTCCCGGACGGGGTGAGCGGCGCGCAGCTGGCCGAGCGGGCCCGCCGGCAGGCCGAGAAGTTCGGCGCCGAACTGATCACCGCCGCCGAGGCCACCGCCCTGGAGGTGGACGGCGCCGCCCGCCTGGTGCGGCTGTCGGACGGCCGCACCGTCGGGGCCCGCGCGGTCATCCTGGCCACCGGGGTGTCCTACCGGCAGCTGCCGGCCGAGGGCTGCGCGGCGCTGACCGGCGCCGGGGTGCACTACGGGGCGGCCACCGCGATGGCCGACGACTGCGCGGGCGAGACCGTGTTCGTCGTCGGCGGCGCCAATTCGGCCGGCCAGGCGGCGGTGCACCTGGCCCGCGCCGCCGCGGCGGTGCACATCGTGTGCCGGCGCCCGCTCGAGGAGTCGATGTCGCACTACCTCGTCGAGCAGATCCGGGCCAGCGACCGGATCACCGTCGTGCCGCACACGGTGGTGCACGCGGTCCGCGGCGACGGCCGGCTGGAACGGGTCTGCCTGGAGCACCTGCACACCGGCGAACGCACCGAGGTGGCCTGCGCGCGGATGTTCGTGTTCATCGGCGCCGAACCGCGCACCGACTGGCTCGACGGGGTGGTGGTGCGCGACGACCACGGGTTCATCCTGGCCGGCCCGGACCTGCGCGACGTGTCGGGCTGGCTGGCGGACCGGCCGCCGCACCACCTGGAGACCAGCGTGCCGGGGGTGTTCGTCGCCGGGGACGTCCGCGCCGGCTCCGCCAAACGGGTGGCGGCGGCCGTCGGCGAGGGCTCGATGGCGGTGATGCTCGTGCACCGCTATCTGGCGGAAGCCTGAGAGGGGACGAGATGGCCGAGCCGTGCCTGCCCGAGGAGTTGCGCACCCTGTTTCTGTTCGAGGCGCTCAGCGACGAGCAGCTGCGGATGCTGTGCGAGGCGGGCCGCATCGAGGCGCTGCCGGCCGGCCCGGTGTGCCGCGAGGGCGAGCCGGCCACCTGCTTCTACGTGCTCATCGACGGCGAACTGGTGATGAGCAAGCGCTCCGGCGACGTCGACATCCAGACCGGCCGCACCGCCCAGCGCGGGGTGTACTTCGGCGCCTGGTCGGCCTACATCCCCGACGAGGAGCACCGCTACGAGGCCTCGGTGCGGCTGACCCGGCCGTCGCGGGTGTTCGTGCTCGACGCCGACGACTTCGCCCGGTTCATGCACTCGCAGTTCCCGATGGCGGTGCACCTGCTGGAGGGGCACAAGGTGGGCGGCCGGCGGGAGAACCAGCTGCTGGGCCAGCGGGAGAAGCTGATGGCGCTGGGCACCATCACCGCCGGGCTGACCCACCAGCTCAACAACCCGGCCGCCGCCACCGCCCGGGCCGTCGCCGACCTGCGCGAACACGTCAGCAAGATGCGCTCCAAGCTGGCCATGCTGGCCGGCGGCAGGTTCCGGCCGGAGGCGTTGCAGGTGCTGGTCACCGTCCAGGAGGAGGTGGCCCAGCAGGTGCCCAAGGCGCGCAGCCAGGACGGGACCGCGCTCGAGCTCGCCGACCGCGAGGAGCGGGTCGGCGGCTGGCTGGAGGACCGCGGCTTCGCCACCGCCTGGGAGTACGCGCCCACCTTCGTCGAGGCCGGGCTGGACGTGGCCTGGCTGGACCGCATCGCCGCGCAGATCGTCGACGCCATGGACGGCGACGGCGCGATGCTGACCAGCGCGCTGGGCTGGCTGAAGTACACCATCGACGCCGAGCTGCGGATGAGCGAGATCGCCGAGGCCAGCGCCCGGATCTCGGCGCTGCTGGCCGGCGCCAAGCAGTACTCGCAGATGGATCGCGGCGACTACCAGAACGCCGACGTCCACGAGCTGATCTTCTCGACCGTCCGGACCATCTTCGGCGACCGGGTGGGCAAGGGCAAACCGGTCCGGCTGGTCTGGGAGAAGGACCCGGAACTGCCCGAGATCGCTTGCTACCCGGGCGATCTCAACCAGGTGTGGACCAACCTCATCGACAACGCGATCCAGGCGATGGCCGGCCGCGGCACGCTGACCGTGCGCACCGCGACCGAGCCGGACCGGGTGCGGGTGGAGATCTGCGACGACGGGCCGGGCATCGCCCCCGAGCACCTCGACCGCATCTTCACCCCGTTCTTCACCACCAAACCGGTCGGGCAGGGCACCGGGCTGGGCCTGGACCTGGCCCGGCGCATCGTCGTCGAGAAACACCACGGCGACATCCGGGTCAGCTCCCGGCCCGGCGACACCCGGTTCGTCGTGACGCTGCCGCTGGCCGCTCCGGCCCCGGCCGAGGCGTCCGGCGGGGCAACCGGGCCGGAATAGTCGCGCCGACCGGCCCGGTTGCACCCGGTATGACGAAACCGGATCTGGGCGCGTACGGGGTGTTCGGCTTCTACAAGCAGTTCGCCGAGCTGTCCGGCGAACAGCTGCGCGACATCGAGGCGCTGGGCTACGGCGCCCTCTGGGCCGGTGGGTCGCCGCCGGCCGAGTTGGACTGGGTGGACCCCATCCTGGCCGCGACGACGTCGCTGAAGGTGGCCACCGGCATCGTCAACGTCTGGACCGCCCCGGCCGAGCAGGTGGCGGCCTCCTACCGCCGCATCGAGCGGGCCCACCCCGGCCGGTTCGTGCTCGGCATCGGCGTCGGGCACCCGGAGGCGCACCAGGAGTACCGCAGCCCGCTGGCGGTGCTCAACGACTACCTCGACGTGCTCGACGCGCACGGGGTGCCGCGCGAGCGCCGGGTGGTGGCCGCCCTCGGGCCGAAGGTGCTGCGGCTGTCGGCCGACCGCGCGGCCGGCGCGCACCCCTACCTGACCACACCGGAGCACACCGCCCGGGCCCGCGAGCTGATCGGCCCGGAGGCACTGCTGGCCCCGGAGCACAAGGTGGTGCCGACCACCGACGCCGAGGCGGCCCGCGCCGTCGGCCGCCGGTTCCTGGACATCTACCTCGGTTTGGCGAATTACCGGAACAACTGGAAACGATTGGGCTTCGATGATGAGGATCTGACGAAACCGGGTAGTGATCGGTTTGTCGACGCCGTCGTCGCCCACGGGCCGGTCGAGGCGATCGCGGCCCGGCTCGCCGAGCACCGCGACGCCGGGGCCGACCACGTGCCGGTGCAGGTGTTGACCGGCACCGACGGACTGGTGCCGGCGCTGACCGAGCTGGCCGGGGCACTCGGCCTGGCCTGACATGACACGGAAGGGACTGCGATGACCGAGGGAGTGGCGCTCAAGCCCGAGTTCGGCCGGTTCGGGGTGTGGACCTTCGGGTCGGTGCGCCCGGAGCAGGCGGCCGAGATCGAACGGCTCGGCTACGGCGCGGTGTGGATCGGCGGCTCCCCCAACGCCGACCTGGAGTCCGTCGAACCGATCCTGGCCGCCACCGAGCGGCTGCAGGTGGCCACCGGGATCGTCAACATCTGGACCGCCCCGGCCGACCAGGTCGCCGACTCCTACCACCGCATCGAGCGGGCCTACCCGGGCCGGTTCGTGCTCGGGGTCGGGGTGGGCCACCCCGAGCACACCGCCGAGTACGCCAGCCCCTACGACGCGCTGGTGGGCTACCTGGACGCGCTGGACGCCGCCGGGGTGCCCAACAGCCGCCGGCTGCTGGCCGCGCTGGGGCCGAAGGTGCTCAAGCTGGCGGCGGCCCGCACCGCCGGCGCGCACCCGTACCTGACCACGCCGGAGCACACCGCCCGGGCCCGCGAGCTGGTCGGCCCGTCGGTGTTCCTGGCGCCGGAGCACAAGGTGGTGCTGTCCACCGACGCCGAGGCGGCCCGCGCGGTGGGGCGCCAGGCGGTGGACTTCTACCTCGGGCTGAGCAACTACCTGAACAACTGGAAGCGGCTCGGGTTCACCGACGCCGACGTGGCCCGGCCGGGCAGCGACCGGCTGATCGACGCGGTGGTCGCCCACGGCACCGCCGAGCAGATCGCCGGCCGGCTGACCGAGCATCTCGACCGCGGCGCCGATCACGTGTGCATCCAGGTGCTCGGCGGCTGGGAGCAGCTGCTGCCCACGCTCACCGCCCTGGCCGGCCCGCTGGGCCTGCAGCCCCGCGCGTAGCGCCCACCCCCACCGCGCCCAAACGCGCAAACGGGCGGAAAAGTGCGAGAAGATCCCGCCAGAACGTCGATCTCGACGCGCCGTTAGGGTGCACAGCATGCGGTTGCTGGTCACCGGGGGCGCCGGCTTCATCGGCGCCAACTTCGTGCACGCCACCGTGCGCGAGCGGCCCGACGTCGCGGTCACCGTGCTGGACGCCCTGACCTACGCCGGCAGCCGGCAGTCGCTGGCACCGGTGGCCGACGCCGTCCGCCTGGTCGAGGGCGACGTCACCGACGCCGCGCTGGTGGACCGGTTGGTGGCCGAGTCCGACGCCGTGGTGCACTTCGCCGCCGAGACCCATGTCGACAACGCGCTGGCCGATCCGGCGCCGTTCGTGCACAGCAATGTCGTCGGCACCTTCACCGTGCTGGAGGCGGTGCGCCGGCACCGGGTGCGGCTGCACCACGTCTCCACCGACGAGGTCTACGGCGACCTGCCGCTGGAGGGCCCCGAGCGGTTCACCGAGGCCACCCCGTACAACCCGTCGAGCCCGTACTCGGCGACCAAGGCCGGCAGCGACCTGCTGGTGCGCGCCTGGGTGCGGTCCTACGGGGTGGCCGCCACCATCTCGAACTGCTCCAACAACTACGGCCCGTACCAGCACGTGGAGAAGTTCATCCCGCGCCAGATCACCAACGTGCTGACCGGCCGGCGGCCCAAGCTGTACGGCACCGGCGCCAATGTGCGCGACTGGATCCACGTCGACGACCACAACGCCGCGGTGTGGCGCATCCTCACCGCCGGCGTCCCCGGCCGCACCTACCTCATCGGGGCTGCCGGGGAGCGGTCCAACCTCGTTGTGCTGCAGACGATCCTGCGGTTGATGGGGCGCGACCCGGACGACTTCGACCGGGTGCCGGACCGGGCCGGCCACGACCTGCGCTACGCCATCGACCCCACCCCGCTGCAGCGCGAACTGGGCTGGCGGCCCAGGCACACCGACTTCGAGGCCGGCCTCGCCGCGACCATCGAGTGGTACCGCGCGAACGAGGCCTGGTGGGCCCCGCTCAAGGACGCCGCCGAGGCCGCCTACGCGGAGCGCGGCCGGTGAGGTCCCGCGAACTGGCGGTCCCCGGCGCCTGGGAACTCACCCCCACCCTGCACACCGACGCCCGCGGCCTGTTCTTCGAGTGGTTCACCGACGCCGGGTTCCGCGGCCTGACCGGGCACCGGTTCGACGTGCGGCAGGCCAACTGCTCGGTGTCGGCCCGCGGGGTGCTGCGCGGCCTGCACTTCGCCCAGCTGCCGCCCGGCCAGGCCAAGTACGTCACCTGCGTGCGCGGCGCGGTGTGGGACGTGGTGGTCGACATCCGGGTCGGCTCGCCGACCTACGGCCGCTGGGATGCGGTGCTGCTCGACGACCGGGACCGCCGCTCGGTCTACCTGGCCGCCGGACTGGCGCACGGATTCCTTGCGCTGCAGGATGATTCGACGGTGATGTACCTGTGCTCGGCGGAGTACGACCCGGCCCGCGAGCACACCGTGCGGCCCACCGACCCGGCGATCGGCATCGCCTGGCCCGACGTCGGGGAGCCGATCCTGTCCGAGCGCGACGCCGCGGCCCCCGATCTGGCCACGGTGCGCGCCGCCGGGCTGCTGCCCGGCTGGGACGAGGCGCAGGCGTTCGTCGAGCAGCTGCGCGCCCGGCTGGGCTGACCGGCCCCGGTCACCCCGCGGGAGGAGACGACGAGCCCTTGCCTCCGGCTCGGGACAATTACTAGGATCTCCAAGTATCTTGGGTCACACCCGAGCGAACGGTCCGCGCACCCCGATCCCTGGACGGAAGTCATGAGGCAGATCCAGCACTTCATCAACGGCAAGCACACCGCCGGGCGGTCCACCCGCACCGCCGACGTGCTCAACCCGAACACCGGCGCGGTGCAGGCACAGGTGCTGATGGGCACCGCCGCCGACATCGACGCCGCGGTCGCCGGGGCCGCCGAGGCCCAGCGGGAATGGGCCGCCTGGAACCCGCAGCGCCGGGCCCGGGTGCTGATGAGGTTCATCGACCTGGTCAACGACAACGTCGACGAGCTCGCCGAGCTGCTCAGCCTCGAGCACGGCAAGACGCTGGCCGACGCCAAGGGCGACATCCAGCGCGGCATCGAGGTGATCGAGTTCGCCGCCGGCATCCCGCATCTGCTCAAGGGCGAGTACACCGAGGGCGCCGGCCCCGGCATCGACGTCTACTCGATCCGCCAACCGCTCGGCGTGGTCGCCGGCATCACCCCGTTCAACTTCCCCGCGATGATCCCGCTGTGGAAGGCCGGCCCGGCCCTGGCCTGCGGCAACGCCTTCATCCTCAAGCCCAGCGAACGCGATCCGTCGGTGCCGGTGCGCCTGGCCGAACTGTTCCTCGAGGCCGGCCTGCCGCCGGGGCTGTTCCAGGTGGTGCACGGCGACAAGGAGGCCGTCGACGCCATCCTCGAGCACCCGGTGATCCAGGCCGTGGGCTTCGTCGGCAGCTCGGATATCGCGCAGTACATCTACGCCGGGGCGGCCGCGCACGGCAAGCGCTCGCAGTGCTTCGGCGGGGCCAAGAACCACATGATCGTGATGCCCGACGCCGACCTCGACCAGGCCGTCGACGCGCTCGTCGGCGCCGGCTACGGCAGCGCCGGGGAACGCTGCATGGCGATCAGCGTCGCGGTCCCGGTCGGCAAGGAGACCGCCGACCGGCTGCGCAACCGGCTGGCCGAGCGGGTGCGCAACCTGCGGGTGGGCCACAGCCTCGACCCGAAGGCCGACTACGGCCCGCTGGTCACCGGCGCGGCCCTGGCCCGGGTCCGCGGCTACATCGACCAGGGCGTGGCGGCCGGGGCCGAACTCGTCGTGGACGGCCGCGAGCGCGGCGCCGACGAGCTGCAGTTCGGCGACGACAACCTCGAGCACGGCTTCTTCATCGGGCCGACCCTGTTCGACCACGTCACCACCGACATGTCGATCTACACCGACGAGATCTTCGGCCCGGTGCTGTGCATCGTGCGCGCCAGGAACTACGAGGAGGCGCTGCGGCTGCCCAGCGAGCACGAGTACGGCAACGGCGTGGCGATCTTCACCCGCGACGGGGACGCCGCCCGCGACTTCGTCTCGCGGGTGCAGGTCGGCATGGTCGGCGTGAACGTGCCGATCCCGGTGCCGGTGGCCTACCACACCTTCGGCGGCTGGAAGCGCTCGGCGTTCGGCGACCTCAACCAGCACGGGCCGGCCTCGATCCAGTTCTACACCAAGGTCAAGACGGTCACCTCGCGCTGGCCGTCGGGCATCAGGGACGGTGCCGAGTT
Source organism: uncultured Mycolicibacterium sp. (assembly GCF_937941905.1). Taxonomy (GTDB): domain Bacteria; phylum Actinomycetota; class Actinomycetes; order Mycobacteriales; family Mycobacteriaceae; genus Mycobacterium. The sequence continues at coordinate 18,038 of NZ_CALDGS010000090.1, forward strand.
CGTCATCCCGACGATGAAGTGACGCGGATGGACTTCCTGACACTCGACGACGACGAACGGGTGATCGCCGAGACGGCCGCCTCCTTCGCCGAGAAACGCCTCGCCCCGTACGCATTGGAGTGGGACGCCGACAAGCACTTCCCCACCGACGTGCTGCGCGAGGCGGCCGAGCTCGGCATGGCCGCCATCTACTGCCGGGAGGACGTCGGCGGCAGCGGGCTGCGCCGGCTCGACGCGGTGCGCATCTTCGAGGCGCTCGCCGCCGCCGACCCCACCGTGGCGGCCTTCTTGTCCATCCACAACATGTGCGCGTGGATGATCGACACCTACGGCACGCCCGAGCAGCGCAAGACCTGGGTGCCGCGGCTGGCGTCGATGGAGGCCATCGCCAGCTACTGCCTCACCGAGCCCGGCGCGGGCTCGGACGCCGCCGCGCTGCGCACCCGTGCGGTGCGCGACGGCGACCACTGGGTGCTCGACGGGGTCAAGCAGTTCATCTCCGGCGCCGGGGCCTCCGACGTGTACGTGGTGATGGCCCGCACCGGCGTCGACGGCCCGAAGGGCATCTCCACCTTCGTGGTCGAGAAGGACACGCCGGGGCTGAGTTTCGGCGCCAACGAGCAGAAGATGGGCTGGAGCGCCCAGCCCACCGCGCAGGTGGTCTTCGAGGGGGTGCGGGTGCCGGCCGAGAACATGCTCGGCGGCGCCGGCGCCGAGGGTGCGGGCTTCGGCATCGCGATGAACGGGCTCAACGGCGGGCGGATCAACATCGCGGCCTGCTCGCTCGGCGGGGCGCAGACCGCCTACGACAAGGCGGCCCGCTACCTCGCCGACCGGCACGCCTTCGGCGGCAGCCTGCTCGACGAGCCGACCATCCGGTTCACCCTGGCCGACATGGCCACCGCGCTGGAGACCTCGCGAATGATGTTGTGGCGGGCCGCATCCGCGCTGGACGCCGACGCACCCGACAAGGTCGAGCTGTGCGCGATGGCCAAGCTGTACGTCACCGACGCCTGCTACGAGGTGGCCGACAAGGCGCTGCAGTTGCACGGCGGCTACGGCTACCTGCGCGAGTACGGCATCGAGAAGATCGTCCGCGACCTGCGGGTGCACCGCATCCTGGAGGGCAGCAACGAGATCATGCGGGTGGTCATCGGGCGGGCGGCCGCGGCCAGGGCGCGCGCGGCATCAGCATGAGGAGACACACATGACGACCATTGCGTTCCTGGGCCTGGGCAACATGGGCGGCCCGATGTCGGCCAACCTGGTCAAGGGCGGGTTCACCGTGCACGGGTTCGACCCGGTGCCCGAACTACGCAGTGCCGCAGCCGAAAAGGGGCTTCGGGTGTTCGACAGCGCCCCGGCCGCGGTGGCCGGGGCCGACGTGGTGATCACCTCGCTGCCCAACGGCGCGGTGGTCAGGAGCTGCTATACCGAGGTGCTGCCCGCCGCCGCGGCCGGCACGCTGTTCATCGACACCTCCACCATCTCCGTCGACGACGCCCGCGAGGTGCACCGGCAGGCCGCCGAGCGCGGCTGCGCCCAACTCGACGCCCCGGTGTCCGGCGGGGTGAAGGGGGCGACCGCCGGGACGCTGGCGTTCATGGTGGGCGGTGAGCCCGAGGCGGTGGAGCGCGCCCGGCCGGTCCTGGAGCCGATGGCCGGCAAGATCGTGCACTGTGGCGGGCCGGGCACCGGCCAGGCGGCCAAGCTGTGCAACAACATGGTGCTCGCGGTGCAGCAGATCGCGGTCGGCGAGGCGTTCGTGCTGGCCGAGAAGCTGGGGCTGTCGGCGCAGTCGTTGTTCGACGTGATCACCGGGGCCACCGGCAACTGCTGGGCGGTGCACACCAACTGCCCGGTCCCCGGCCCGGTGCCGACGTCGCCGGCCAACAACGACTTCAAACCCGGCTTCGCCACCGCGCTGATGAACAAGGACCTCGGCCTGGCCATGGACGCGGTCCGCTCCACCGGGGCCAACGCCCCGCTGGGCAGCCACGCCGCGCAGATCTACGCGGAGTTCGCCAAGGCCAACGCGGACAAGGACTTCAGCGCCGTCATCGAGCTGCTGCGCGGCTAGACCGGCCGGCTAGGCGGCGATCAGCGGTTTGTGGCCGGTCCACCAGTTCGCCGCCAGTTCCCGGCAGTCCTCGACGCGCAGCGGCGCCGGGGCGGCGTAGTCCGGGCGGGTCGCGGCGGCCCCGGCGAGCTCCGGCCGGCCGGCCCCGGTGACCACCACGGTGGCCAGCCCGGCCGCGGTCGCGGTGCGCAGCCCGTGGGCCGATCCGGTGAACGCCAGCACCCGCCCGGCGGGCACCCACAGGTCGGCCAGCGCCAGCCGGTGGCCGTCGGCCGGGCGCATCGGCTCGGCCAGGTCGTCGGCGGTCACCAGGGTGGTGACCAGCCCCTCCCCCACCAGCTCGCGTACCAGCGGCTCGACCCAGCGGCGCTGCCCGTCGGCGACCACCGCCACCGAGATGCCCTCGGCGAACGCCTCGACCACCAGGTCGGCCAGCCCCGGGCGGGGGGTGAGGTCGGCGGCCAGGATCATCTCCTCGAACATCATCTGCTTGGTGTCGACGATCTCGTCGGCCAGCAGGTTCAACAGCACGTCGCACTCGGTGCACACGCCACGGGCCCGCAGCTCGGCGGCCACCCGCCGGCGCTCGTCGTGCAGGGCCAGCAGCCGCCGGTAGCGGGCCGGGGTCCAGGCGATGTCGAGGCCGTGTGCGGCGAACGCCGCGTTGAACACCACGCGGTGCCCGTCGCACTCGATGTCGGTGAGCGCGTCGAGGTCGAAGACCAGCGCCTGCAGCGGATAGGGATCGGCGGGCCGGGCGGCGCCGTGCGCCGGCTCCCACCAGAACCGGCCCGCCCGCCAGGTGTTGCGTGTCGGTGCCACGCCCCAAGAGTGGCGCAGATCACATCGGTGCGCCTCCCCCGTTCGGGGGAGAGCCGGGGGCAGATCGGCCGGGCGGCCCTCGGGACGGCCATACAGTGTCAGGCATGGAAGTGGACGCGCCCGTGCGGATCGTGCTGGTGGACGACCACGAGATGGTCATCGAGGGCCTCAAGGCGATGCTGGCCTCGTACGCCGACCGGGTGCAGGTGGTGGGCCACGCCGTCGGCGCCGAGCGCGCGCTGTCGGTGGTCACCGAACTCGATCCCGACATCGTGCTGTGCGACGTGCGGATGGCCGGGGCCAGCGGGCTGGACTTGTGCCTGGCGCTGCGGGAGCGCAACCCGCAGCGCAAGGTGGTGATGCTGTCGGTCTACGACGACGAGCAGTACCTGTTCCAGGCGCTGCGGGTGGGCGCCTCGGGGTACCTGCTCAAGAGCATCGGCAGCGACGAGCTGGTGCGCCAGCTCGAGCAGGTGCACCGCGGCCAGATGGCCCTCGACCCAGGCATGGCCGCACGCGCCGCCGACACCGCCGCCCGGTTGCAGCGCGACGAGTTCTGGCCCGGGGCGCGGCAGGGGCTGACCCAGCGGGAGAGCGAGATCCTGGCGCTGGTGGTCGACGGGCTGTCCAACCGCGGGATCGCCAACAAGCTGGTGATCGGCGAGGAGACCGTCAAGAGCCACCTGCGGTCGATCTACCGCAAGCTCGGGGTCGGCGACCGCACCGGCGCGGTGGCCTACGCGCTGCGTGAGGGCATCTACCGATGACGGCGTCCCGCCCGGCGCTCACCGCCGACCGGGAGCTGGCGCTGCTGCGCGAGCTGATCCAGGCGGCCTCCCGCGGGCCCGGGGTGGAGCCGCTGGCCGCGGCCGCGGCCCGGATGATCACCGCCGCCACCGGCACCGACGTCTGCTTCGTGCACGTGCTCGACGACACCGAGCGGTCGCTGACGCTGGCCGGGGCCACCCCGCCGTTCGACAGCGAGGTGGGCAAGATCCGGCTGCCGCTGGGCCAGGGCATCTCCGGCTGGGTGGCCAGCCACCGCGAGCCGGTGGTGATCACCGAGAACAAGGAGGCCGACCCGCGCTACGTGCCGTTCCAGTCGTTGCGCGGCCGCGACTTCACCTCGATGGTGTCGGTGCCGATGGAGACCGACCCGGGCGGGCTGGTCGGGGTGCTCAACGTGCACACCGCGGCGCGCCGGGAGTTCACCGACCGCGACGTGGAGCTTTTGCTGACCATCGGCCGGCTCATCGCCGGCGCGATGCACCAGGCCCGGCTGCACCGGCAGCTGGTGGCCCGGGAGCGGGCCCACGAGATGTTCGTCGAGCAGGTCATCGAGGCCCAGGAACTGGAGCGGCGGCGGCTGGCCGGGGACATCCACGACGGCATCTCGCAACGGCTGGTGACGCTGTCCTACCGGCTGGACGCGGCGATCCGCGCGCTCGACGACCCGCCGACGGTGGCCGAGCAGCTGGCCAAGGCGCGCGAGCTGGCGGAGCTGACGCTGCAGGAGGCGCGGGCGGCGATCAGCGGGCTGCGCCCGCCCGTGCTCGACGACCTGGGCCTGGCCGGGGGGCTGGCCAGCCTGGCCCGGTCGGTGCCCGGGGTGGAGGTGCAGGTCGCGCTGGCGGAGGTGCGGCTGCCCGACCACATCGAGCTGGCGCTGTACCGGATCGCGCAGGAGTGCCTGCAGAACGTGGTCAAGCACGCCCGGGCGCACACCGCGCGGTTGTCGTTCGCCGTCGACGACGGGGTGGCGCGGCTCGAGATCGCCGACGACGGGGTGGGGTTCGACACCTTCGAGCACCCGCTCGGCGCGGAGGAGACCGGCGGCTACGGATTGCTGTCGATGGCCGAGCGGGCCGAGATCGTCGGCGGCCGGCTCAACATCCGGTCCCGGCCCGGCGCCGGCACCACCGTCATCGCCACCATCCCCCTCACCCCACCCCGCGAGCAGACGTGACCACCCCCTGATCCGCGCCGAACCGGAGGGGTGCGCAGTTGCTCGCGGGAGAACGGGCTAGAAGTCGCCGGCGTTGCGGCGCAGCGTCTGGATGCACGCCGACAGCTGCCGGCACTCCTGCGGCGACATGCCGATGTCGGCGAACACCTCCCGGTTCAGCGTCGCGGTGGCGTCCTCGACGGTGCAGCGGCCCAGCTCGGTGATCCGCACCAGCGTGGTGCGCCCGTCGGTGGGATGCGGCAGCCGCTCCACCAGCCCGTCGGCCTCCAGCCGCCGGATGGCGTGGGTGACGCTGGTGACGTGCACCTGCAGCCGGGCCGACGCCTTGGCGATGGGCAGCGCCCCGGTGCGGCTGAACGCCAGCAGCCGCAGCAGCTCGAACCGGGAGAAGCTCAGGTCGTAGGGCCGCAGCGCGGCCTCGACCCGGGCCAGCAGGATCTGGTGGGCGCGCATCACCGAGGTGACCGCGACCATCCCGTCGGCGACCTCCCCCCAGCCGGCCCGTTCCCAGTTGCGCCGGGCCAGGGCGATCGGGTCACGCGTGGCCGGCTCGTCGTCGGGGATGTGCTGCGCGGCCGGCCGTTCCATACGCCATTTCATACCGCATCCGCCGGTGCGCCCGGCGGGCGGTCAGAGGGTCAGGATGCGGGGCCCGTCCTCGGTCACCGCGACGGTGTGCTCCCAGTGCGCGGCGCGCGAGCCGTCGGCGGTGACGACGGTCCACTCGTCGTCGAGCACCACGGTCTCGGTGGTGCCCAGGGTCAGCATCGGCTCGATGGCCAGCACCGAGCCGGGCGCCAGGTGCGGGCCGCGGCCCGGGGCGCCCTCGTTGGGCAGGAACGGGTCCATGTGCATCCGCCGGCCGATGCCGTGCCCGCCGTAGCCGGCGACGATCCCGTAGCGGCGGTTGTCGCGCCGCTCGGCCGCGCGGGTCTCGGTCTCGATGGCGTGCGAGACGTCGGTGAGCCGGTTGCCGGGCACCATGGCGGCGATGCCGGCCTCCAGGGCGGCCCGGGTGGCCGCGCTCAGCGCGGCGTCGGCGGCGCTGAGCGCGCCCACCCCGAAGGTGACCGCCGAGTCGCCGTGCCAGCCGTCCAGGATGGCGCCGCAGTCGATGGAGACCAGGTCGCCCTCGGCGAGCACCTCGGTCTCCGAGGGGATGCCGTGCACCACCCGGTCGTTGACCGACGAGCAGATGCTGGCCGGATACCCGTGGTAGCCGAGGAACGACGGCACCCCGCCGCCCTCCCGGATCACGGTCTCGGCGATCTCGTCGAGCTGCTTGGTGGTGACACCGGGCCGGGCGGCCTCCTGCACCGCGCGCAGCGCCCGGGCCACCAGCGCGCCGGCGGCGGCCATGGCGTCGAGTTCGGCGGCGCTGCGCTGCGGCACCACCCGGCGCAGTCGGAGCCCGGCCACGACTACTTGCCCAGCGCCCGCAGCGCGCGCTCGAACACCTCGTCGAGGCTGCCCACCGCGTCGATGGTCTGCAGGTTGCGGTCGCGGTAGTACTCCAGCAGCGGGTAGGTCTCCTCGCGGTAGACCTGCATCCGGTTGCGGATCACCTCGTCGGTGTCGTCGGCGCGGCCGCGGCCCTTGAGCCGGGTGAACAGCTCGTCCTCGGCGACCTGGAACTCCAGCACCACGTCGAGCTGCAGGCCGCGCCTGCGCAGCATCTCGTCGAGCGCCTCGGCCTGCGCCACCGATCGGGGGTAGCCGTCCAGAATGAACCCGGCCGCCGCGTCGGGCTGGTCGATGCGGTCCTCGACCAGCCGGTTCGTCAGCTCGGCCGGCACCAGGTCGCCCGCGTCGAGATAGCGCTTGGCCTCCAGGCCGAGCTCGGTGCCCTCGCTGATGTGCTTGCGGAACAGGTCCCCGGTGGAGATCTGCGGGATCCCGAGCTTCTCGGACAGCCGCACCGCCTGTGTGCCCTTCCCCGCGCCGGGCGGTCCGAGCAGAACAACTCTCACTTCAGGAACCCTTCGTAGTTACGTTGCATCAGCTGGCTTTCGATCTGCTTCATGGTGTCGAGGCCGACGCCGATCATGATCAGCACCGCGACGCCGCCGAACGGCAGGTTCTGCAGCGAGGCGCCACCGCCCACCTGCAGGAACAGGTTCGGCAACACCGCGATCAGGCCGAGGTAGATCGACCCCGGCAGGGTGATCCGGTTCAGCACGTAGCGCAGGTAGTCCGCGGTCGGCCGGCCCGGCCGGATACCCGGGATGAACCCGCCGAACTTCTTCATCTCCTCGGCGCGCTCGTCGGGGTTGAAGGTGATCGACACGTAGAAGTACGTGAAGAACACGATCAGCCCGAAGTAGATCGCGACGTAGACCGGGTCGGACGGGTCGGTGAGCCGCTCGGCGACGAAACGGTCCCACCAGCCCGTGCCCGGGTCGGAGCTGCCGCTGCGGATCAGCTGGGTGATCAGCTGCGGGATGTAGATCAGCGACGAGGCGAAGATGACCGGGATGACGCCGGCCTGGTTGACCTTCAGCGGCAGGTAGGTCGAGGTGCCGCCGTACATCTTGCGGCCCACCATGCGCTTGGCGTACTGCACCGGGATGCGGCGCTGGCCCTGCTCGACGAAGACCACGCCGATCAGGATCGCCAGCGCGGCCACGCAGACCCCGGTGAACACGAACCCGCCGCGGTCCTCGAGGATGATCTGGCCCTCGGCCGGGATGCGGGCGGCGATGCCGGCGAAGATCAGCAGCGACATGCCGTTGCCGATGCCGCGCTCGGTGACGACCTCGCCCATCCACATGACCAGGGTCGCGCCGGCGGTCATCACGATGACGATCACCACCAGCGCCCAGATGGACTGGTTGTGGATGATCTCGTGGGTGCACCCGACCAGCAGGCCGCCGTTGGCGGCCAGCGCCACGATCGAGGTGGCCTGCAGCAGTGCCAGCGCCACCGCGAGGTAGCGGGTGTACTGCGTCATCTTGGCCTGGCCGGCCTGGCCCTCCTTGCGCAGCTGCTCGAACCGCGGGATGACCACGGTCAGCAGCTGCACGATGATGCTCGCGGTGATGTAGGGCATGACGCCGACCGCGAAGATGCTCAGTTGCAGCAGCGCACCGCCGGAGAACAGGTTGATCAGCGAGTACAGCTGTGCGGAGTCACCACCGGCGACCTGCTCGATGCACTTCTGCACGTTGGGGTAGTTGACCCCCGGGGACGGGATGGCCGCGCCGACCCGGTAGAGGATCACAATGCCCAGCGTGAACAGGATCTTGCGCCTCAGGTCGGCCGTCCGCAGCGACGAGATGAAAGCCGAGAGCAACTCTTCCTCCTGCAGCCGACCTCAAATCGCGGCGTGCCAAATGGGGCTGGTCTGGTGCCAGCGCTTACGGTCAAGTCTGGTGCGGCGCCCGCGCAGGCCACGGCCTGCTCAAGTCACGCGTTCAAACAGTCTACGAGAGTAACAGTAGGCGGCGGCGGCCCCCGCATGCGTGGCCGGGGACACAGTGGTCGGCATGGCGTGGCGGCACCACTGCCCCACCCGGTCACCGGGCGCCGTCGGCCGTCGCCGCGGTGTCCGACGCGAGCCGGGCCCGGATCGCCGCGACCGCCTCCCGCAGCGCCCCGCCGTCGGCCGCCGCGACGCGCACCAGCCCGCCGGCCCCGTTCGGCAGCTCGCTGGCCGCCAGATAGACCCGCCGGTCGGCCGGGGCCTGCGGCGCCGTCGTCGCCACCGCCTCGGCGCCGACGACATATATGGAGGCAAACGCCGTCGGGGCGCGGCGCGGCCGCGGCAGCGTCTCGAGCACCTGGGCGTCCACGGCGAGCGGGGTCGGGCCGCCCCCCGCCACCACGACGGTCGACTCGAAGCGGCCGAAGCTGTCGTCGGTGAGGTCGGGGTGCAGCACCACCGCGTCGACGACCACCGCACACCCGCCCGGGGCGACGTGCACACGCAGCTGCTGGCGGTACCGTGCGTGCGGGGTGAGGATGCGCGGCCCCGGGTCGAACACCAGCCGGCTGGTGGCGTCGACGTGGATGACGGCCTCCTCGGCGGCCGGCGGCCCGCCCGGCACCCCGGTGACCGTGGTGGCACCCTGGCCGCGAACCGCGATCACAGCCCCGTCGACGGCCGTGAACCGCTGCACGATGCGATCCCCGGGGATCACTGCACCGGCGGCGTTCTGAATGATCACAGTGGCGTACCGGCACGGCGGTTCGGGGCCGAACACCCGCCCGACCAGCAGTGGCCAGCGGTGGCGGCGCCGGCTCAGCGCGGTGTGCCCGGCGCCGGCGGCGAACACCAGATCGAGCGCCGGGGCGGTCACACGAACAGCACGTCGCGTTCGAGGTGGTCCATCAGCTCCTCGATCCCCGTACCGCAGCGGACGCTGGTGGTCAGCACCGGCCGCCCCGCGCGCACCTGCTCCGCCTCGGCGCGCATCCGGGCCAAGTCGGCCCCAACGTGCGGGGCGAGGTCGACCTTGTTGATGACCAGCAGGTCGCAGCGCAGCACCCCCGGTCCGCGTTTGCGGGGGATGTCGTCCCCACCCGCGACGTCGATGACGAACATCCAGTAGTCCACCAGGTCCCGGGAGAAGGTGGAGGCCAGGTTGTCCCCGCCCGATTCCAGCAGGATCAGCTCGGCGTCCGGGAACTCGGCCTCCAGCGCGTCGGCCGCGGCCATGTTCAGTGACGGGTCCTCCCGGATCACCGTGTGCGGGCAGGCACCGGCCTCCACCGCCCGCACCCGGGCGGGGTCGATCAGCCCGGAACGCCGAACCCGCTCGGCGTCCTCGGCGGTCACCAGGTCGTTGGTGATGACGCACACCGAGCGGGAGCGCCGGGCGAAGCCGGCCAGCAGCGCCTCGACCAGCGCCGTCTTGCCCGATCCGACGGGTCCACCGATGCCCACCCGCGCGGCCCGCAGCGTCATCGCAGCAGATACTTTCTCGAGAAGGGCACGGTCACGGCCGGTTCGGCGGCCAACAGCACCCCGTCGGCGCGGACCTCGAAGGTGCGCGGGTCGACCTCGACATGCGGCATGGCGTCGTTGCGGATCATGTCGGTCTTGCGCAGCCCGCGCACCGAGGCGATGGGCAGCGCCCGCTTGCGCAGCCCGAGCCGCTGCGGCACCCCGGCGTCGATGGCGAGCCGGGACATGAACACGAATCCCAGTTCGGCCGCGGCATCCCCCAACGCACCCCAGTTGGGCCGCTGCAGAACCGGTTCGGATGCGGCGACGGATCCCGCCGCGTCCCCGAGCGCGGCCCAGGCGACGACGCCGTTCTTGAGCACCATCTTCGGCTTGACCCCGAAGAACGCCGGCTGCCAGATCACCAGATCGGCGATCCGACCGGGCTGCACGGAGCCGACGTGGGCGTCGATGCCGACCGAGATCGCAGGGTTGACGGTGAGCTTGGCGATGTAGCGCTTGACCCGCTCGTTGTCGGCCGCGGCGGTCTGCTCCTCCGGGAGCCGGCCGGTGCGCTGTTTCATCACCGCGGCGAGCTGCCAGCAGTTGGTGATGTTCTCGGCCAGCCGGCCCATCCCCTGGGTGTCGCTGCCGAAGATCGAGATCGCCCCCATGTCGTGCAGGAAGTCCTCGGCCACCATGGTCTGCGGCCGGATCCTCGCCTCGGCGAAGGCGACGTCCTCGGGGGCCTCCCAGTTCATCTGATGGGCCAACATGGTCATGGGCACGCCTTCGTCCAGCCCGGCCCGGGTGTAGGGGTTGGTGGGGTTGGTGGTGCCGGGGATGACGTTGGGGTACCCCACGCAGCGGATCAGGTCCGGGGCGTGGCCACCGCCGGCGCCCTCCACGTGGTACATGTGGATGGTCCGATCCCCGATCGTGGCGAATGTGATTTCGCTGAACCCGAATTCGTTAATCGAGTCGGTGTGTAGGTGGACCGCGAAGTCGGCGGAGTCGGCGGCGCGCAGGGTCGCGTCGATGACGGCCGGCGCGGCGCCGAAGTCCTCGTGGATCTTGACCGCGCCGGCTCCGGCGGCCACCGATTCCAGCACCGCGGCCGGATTCGACGAGCCGCGGCCGAACGCCACGTAGTTCATCGGGGTGTATTCCCCGGCTTGCAGGAACAGGCCGAGGTGTCGCGGGCTACCGCTGGCGACCTCGAAGGCCGGGCCCGGGGATCCGCCGATGAGCGTGGTGGTTCCGGTGGCCAGCGCGTGTTCGGTCTGCTGCGGCGAGATCAGGTGTGCGTGGGTCTCGATGGCCCCGGCGGTGACGATCATCCCCTCGCCCGGGATGGGCGTGGTGGACGTGCCCACCACCAGGCCCGGGGTGACCCCGGGCATGGTGTCCGGGTTGCCGGCCTTACCGATGCCGGCGATCCGGCCGCCGCGGATCCCGATGTCGGCCTTGACGATTCCGGTGACCGCGTCGACGATGACGGCATTGGTGATGACGCAGTCCAGCGCCCCGTCGGAGGGTTTGGCCGACGGCCGGTAGCCTTCCCCGTCGCGGAAGGATTTGCCTGCGCCGCTGAGGAGTTCGTAGCCGGGCACGGTGTGGTCGTGCTCGATCTCGATGAACAGGTCGGAGTCGGCCAGCCGGATCCGGTCGCCGGCCGTCGGCCCGAAGACCCGGGCGTAGCTGCGCCGGTCGATGTGCGTCACCGGGTCACCGCCCGGGCGTCCAGGGATCCGTTCACCGCCCCGGAAAAGCCGTGCACAACTCGGTTTCCGGCGATCGGGACGAGGCCGACGCACACCGGCACGCCGGGCTCGAAGCGCACCCCGGATCCGGACGGCACGTCGAGCTTGCGGCCCCAGGCCGCGCGCCGGTCGAATTCCAGCGCCGGGTTGACCTCGTAGAAGTGGGACTGGCTGCGCACCTGGATGTCGCGGTCGCCGCGGTTGACCACGGTGAGGGTGATCCGGTCGGCGCCCGGGAACAGCTCCACCGGTTGCGTGCCGACGACGATCTCGCCGGGCTGGATGTCGCCCGGGTCCGGTTTGACCGGGTCGACCAGGGTGACGAGCTTGGTGCCGGACGGGAACGGGGCGTCGATCGCGATCAGCCGCAGCATGCCGGGCACCCCGGGTTCGCACTGGGCAGCGGTGAGCACCCGGCCGGCGTGGTCGATGACCTCGTCGTAGTCGAGGTTGCGCCGCGCGGCGCACATGACCTCGTCGGTCAACAATGCGACCGCCTCGGGGTGGCTGAGCGGGATGCCCTCGCGCAGGTTGCGGCGGGCCAGTTCGGCGGCCAGGAACACGGTCAGGCGTTCCATCTCGGTCGGGGTCAGGTTCACGCGGTTCTCCTTCAGCTGGCGAACAGTCGCACGTCGCCGTCGCGGCGCTGGGCGGCGATGTCGGCGAATGCGGTGAACGCGGAGGGTGTTTGCGGTGCGGGTCGGCTCAGCAGGTCCCGGGCCAGCGGGATGGCCCGCTCAATGACGCGCTGGGCACCGAGGTGTCCGCAGATGCCCAGTCGCAGGGCCGCGCCGGTGATACCGGATACCACCTGCCAGGCGGCGATCGCCTCGGCGGCGGTCAGCGATAGCCCGGCCGACCGCAGCGCCACCGCCTGCACCACCGGCAGGTGACCGGGGGTGGTGCCGGCGCGGGCCCGGTCACGGTAGCGGCGAAACCGCTCGTCGGCGGCCGTTGCCGGCACCGCGGCGAAGGTGCTGAGCAGGCCCGCACCGGCGCGGCGGGAGGCCTGCCGCAGCACCGACATCACCGCGTGTGCCTCGGCGAGCGCATCGACGGCGACCGGGTCCGGCGCGGACCAGGCTCGGCACAGCAGCACCCGGTCGCAGCGATGCCACCGATCGGCGAGTTGCTCGGCGACGAAGGCCGCGACGTCGGATTCGTCGTCGATCCAGCCGTCGCGGTGGGCGCCTTCCAGACCGGACGAGAAGGCGAATCCACCGGACGGAAATGCGCTGTCGCCGAAGCGCATCGCCGTCAGCAACTGGACCTGGTCAGCCATCCGGCGGGGTGTCGGCGAGCTCGATCCGACCGTCGGCGAGCAGGCCGGCGATGGGCTTGCGGTACTGCTCCTCCGGCCCGTCGAGGTGGACGACGAGGGTGTCGCCGTGCTGATCGCACTTCCAGTGCAGGTGCCCGGCCACCAACCCCAGCCGAATGGCCGCTGCGATTTCATTGGACCGCAATGCCATTCGACGGGGCGTACCGGCGCGCACCAGTACCGCCCGGTCGGGTTCCAGCAGCAGGACCGCCCCGTCGGCCAGCGCACTGCCGCGGGGCAGCGCGATGGCGTAGTCGGTGCCGGCGTCGGAAACCACCCGCAGTCGCCGACGCTGCAGATCGGCGGCCGCTAGGTGGATGGTCTCCACCGTGCCGGTGTGACGCAGCCGGTGCAGCGCGTCGGTGACGGCGGCCTCGGTGGCCCACCCGACGATGCCGTCGAGAATCCGCGGGCCGGTGCGAACCGTCATCACGCGGCGGCCTTGGTGCTCACCGGCGCGATCCGCCCCACCGCGTCGGTGTGTTGTTCCAGGGCGTAGCCGACGCGCAGGATCTGCGGTTCGGCGAACGGTTTGCCGATGATCTGCACTCCGACCGGCAGGCCGTCGTCGGTGAACCCGGCCGGAACCGAAAGCGAAGGCAGTCCGGTCACGTTCGCCGGCGCGGAGTAGCGCACATAGGCGTTGGTCGCAGACTCGGCGGTACCGTCCGGCCAGCGCACGAACGGGTCCGTGCGCAGCGACGGTCCGGCGACCAGGGTCGGGGCCAGCAGCACATCGATGTCGTCGAACATGTCCCGCCAGGCTGCCTGGATTAGGGTGCGCATCCGCAGGCCGTTGATGTAGTCGGTGGCCGGCTGCGCCGCACCGGCCTCCAGCAGGGTACGGGTTTCGTCGGTGAACAACTCCGGGGCGTTGCACATCCGGTCTTTGTGGTACGCGGCGGCCTCCGGCATCAGGATGGCCCACTCGGTCGCCAGGATATGGTCGGTCATCGGGACGGTGACCTCGACGAGTTCGGCGCCGAGCCCCTGCAGGGTGGTCGCGGCGGCGGCGGCCGCGGCGGCGTTGGCCGGCTCGAGGCGTTCGGTGTAGTAGTTGGCGGGGATGCCGATCCGCAGCCCGGCGACGCCGCCGTCGATCCCGGCGGCCATGTCCGGTACCGGGACGTCGGCGGTGGCCGGGTCGCGCCGGTCGTAGCCCGACATGGCCGTCATCACCAGGGCGGCGTCGACCACGTTGCGGGTCAACGGTCCGACATGGTCCAGCGACCAGGACAGCGAGGCCACTCCGACCCGGGAGGCCCGCCCGTAGGTGGGCTTGAGCCCGACCGTGCCGCACAGCGCCGCCGGGATGCGGATGGAGCCGCCGGTGTCGCTGCCGAGGGCGACGTGGACCACCCCGGCGCCGACCGCCGCCCCCGACCCGCCGCTGGACCCACCCGGGGTGCGGTCCGGAGCCCACGGGTTGCCGGTGGTGGGTGTGGTCGCGCCGTAGGCGAATTCGTGGGTGTGGGTCTTGCCGATCAGGATCATCCCGGCGGCATAGAGCTTGGCGACCGCCGCCGAGTCGGTGTCGGGCACCCGGTCGGCCCACTGGGCCGAGCTGGAGGTGGTGGCCACCCCGGCGGTGTCGTAGAGGTCCTTGACCCCCATCGGAATCCCGTGCAGGGGTCCGCGGTAGTTCCCGGCGGCGATCTCCTGCTCGGCGGCGCGGGCCTGCTCGAGCGCGAGTTCGGGGGTGGTGGTGGCGAAGGCGTTGAGGACGGGTTCGGTCTCCTCCAGTCGGGTCAGCGCCGACTCGGTGACCTCGACCGGCGACACCTCGCGGGTCCGGATCTTCTCGGCGACCTCGGTCAGGGACAGTTCGTAGAGTTGCACGGCAGCGACCTTTCGTCGGTATGTCATTCCCAGCGGGCGTTGAAGCCGACCGCGGGCACGGTTTCGCCCAGGTCGACGGCGGAGACCGAGCGGATCAGCGCCAGGGTCGACGCGTAGTCGTCGTAGTTGGCCGCAAGCCGGTCTCCGCTCAGCGGCAGCCCGACGTAGCCGAACACGACGTCGAGCTGTTGTTGGTCGGGTTGGAATGGGTTGTCGGGCATTTGCTCTCCTCGGTTTCACAGCGGTGGTGGGACGTTGACGACAGCGGCGATCTCCTCGAAGGCACGTCCGGCGCCCAGCACGGTGGCGTCGGCGCCGGGCGGCCCCATCAGTTGCAGCCCGATCGGCAGCCCGTCGCTGCCGAACCCGGCCGGAACGGTGAGGGCAGGCATGCCGGTCACGTTGGCGGGGACGGTCAGCGCGTTGAGGCCGTGCAGCAGCGACACGGGCTGCCCGCCCAGGGGTACCTCGTCGGTGCCGACCGGCGGCGCGGTCATCGCGGTCGTCGGGGTGGCGAGCAGGTCGACCGCACCGAACACCTCTCGCATGCCGGCGATCACCGCCTGTCGGTCCCCCAGCGCGGCCAGGTACTCGACTCCGGTGTAGCGGGCCCCCTTGTCCAGTGCCGCGCGCACGTCGGCGCCGAAGGCCCGCGGATCGGTGTCGGGCTGTGCGGCGTGCCAGGCGGCGGCCTCCACCCCGGCCACCACGTCGACGATGTGCGGGCACAGCTCGACGTCGGGGAAGTCAACCGGTCGGATGCGGGCGCCGGCCCGTTCCAGCATGCCGACGGCGGCCTCGAAGCCGGCGGCGACGTCGGCGGTGAGGCGGTCACAGAAATAGCGTTCGGCCACCCCGATCGTCAATCCGGCCAGGCCGCGGTCGAATTCGGCCCGCAGGCCGTCGACGCCGGCCATGGCCTCCAGGAGCGCGACGGTGTCGTCGACGGTGCGGCCGAGCGGACCGGCATGGTCGAGGGTGAAGCTCAGTTCGCTGATGCCGCGCCGGTCGAGTAGGCCGAAGGTGGGTTTGTGCCCGGTGACCCCGCACAGCGCCGCCGGGATGCGGATCGAACCGCCGGTGTCGGTGCCCACCCCGCCGGTGACCACCCGCGCCGCGACGGCCGCGCCGGTGCCCCCGCTCGATCCGCCGGGGACGCGGTCGGTCGACCACGGGTTGCGGGTCGGCGGAGTGGCGACACCGAAGGCGTACTCATGGGTGGTGGCCTTGCCGAGGACGACGGCACCGGCCGCGCGCAGCCGCCGCACCACGGTGGCGTCCGCGGTGGCGACGCGGTCCGGTGTCCCGGCCGACCCGTTCCCGGTGCGGTGCCCGGCGACGTCGCAGATGTCCTTGACCACGATCGGAATTCCGGCCAGCGGCCCGGGGTGGCCGCGGCGCTGCCGGGCGGTGGTGCGGGCTTCGGCGGCAAAGATCTCCGCGAAGGCCCGGATCCGGTGTTCGACGGCGTCGATGCGGTCGAGGGCCGCCTCGACGAGGTCGACGGGATCGACTGTGCCGGCTTCGATCGCTGCCCGCAGGGTCGGGATGGTGCCGGCACGGATCGCGTTCGTCATGGCTGTCCGGGTCATGGTCGTCCGATCACCGCCCGGTCGGCAGGGCCGGCTCGAGCACGGCGTCGACGAGCTTTCGGGTGATGTCGGTGGCCGGGGTGCGCAAAATGTCGTCGACCGGCCCGTACTCCACGAGGCGGCCGCGGTCGAGCACCCCCGCGGTCGAGCACATGTGCTCGACCAGGGCGAGATTGTGCGTGATCAGCAACATGGTGAGTCGGCGCTCCTGCTGAATGTCCTTGAGCAGGTTGAGGATCTGCGCCTGCACCGACACGTCGAGCGCGGCGGTCGGTTCGTCGAGGACGACGAACTGCGGGTCGGTGATCAGGGCGCGCGCGATGCCGAGGCGTTGCCGCTGACCGCCGGAGAACTCGTGGATGTAGCGGTCGTAGTGGGACGCCGCCAACCCCACCCGGCCCAGCAGTTCCACCACCAGCCGCCGCGCCTCGGTACCAGAGGCGATCCGGAACAGCTTGAGCGGGTACGCGATCTGCTCGCCGACGCTGCGGCGCGGGTTGAACGCCGACCCGGAGTCCTGGAAGACGATCTGCATGTCGCGGCGGTAGCGGCGCAGATCGAGGTCCGACAGCCCCACCAATTCGTTGCCGTCGAAGGTCACCGACCCGCTGGTCGGCTTCTCCAGTGCCAGCACCATGCGGCCGGTCGTGGTCTTGCCGGAGCCGGACTCCCCGATCAGGCCGAAGGTCTCGCCGCGGCCGATGTCGAAGCTGACGGAGTCGACCGCGGTGAAGGTGCCGCGCCGCCCGTCGGCCCCGCGGACCGGGAACACCTTGGTGAGGTTCCGGACCCGAATGAGCGGTTCGCTACGCGACATCGGCCTCCACCCTTTCGGCTCCGTCCCGGAACTCGAACAGCCGGCGCTGCGCCCGCGGTACCGCCCGGGCGGCCTCGTCGAGGTGCAGCCGTGGCACCGCGCGCATCAGGCCCTGGGTGTAGGGGTGGCGCGGCCGGTTGAGCACCTCCTCGGTGCTGCCGGTCTCGACCACCTCGCCGCGGCGCATGACGGCGACCCGGTCGCACACATGGGCGACCACCCCGAAGTCGTGGGTCACCAGCAGGATCGAGGTGCCGAGCCGGGCGTTGATGTCCAGCAGCAGGTCGAGGATCTGCTTCTGCACGGTGGCGTCCAGCGCCGTGGTGGGCTCGTCGGCCAGCAGCAGCTCGGGTCGGCACGACAGCGCGATGGCGATCACCACCCGCTGCCGCTGGCCACCGGACAGCTCGTGCGGATAGCACCGCATCCGCCGTGCGGGCTCGGGCAGCCCGACGAGTTCGAGGGCCTCCAGTGCCTTGTCCCGGGCGGTGGCGCGGTCGACCCGTTGGTGCAGCCGGATCACCTCCACGAGCTGTGCACCGATGGTGAAGGACGGGTCGAGGGCGGTCAGCGCGTTCTGCGACACCATCCCGATGTGCGAGCCGCGAATGGCGCGCATCTGCCTTTCGGTCTTGTCCAGCAGGTTCTCGCCGCGGAAGCGGATCTCGCCGACGGTGATCCGGGCTCTCGGATCGAGCAGGCGCAGCACCGCCAGCGAGGTGACCGACTTGCCCGAACCGGACTCGCCGACGAGCCCGACAACGGCGCCCTCCGGAACCGTCAGGCTGACCCCCCGGACGGCGTGTACCACCCCGGTGTCGGTGTAGAAGTCGACGGAGAGGTTCGTCACCTCAAGGGCATTGGTGGTGTTCATCGGCGGGCCTGCTTTCTCGGGTCGAGGGCGTCGCGGATGCCGTCACCGACCAGGCTGAAGGCGAGCGAGACGACAAGGATGAGCAGGCCGGGGATGGTGGCGACGTGGTAGACGCCCTCCAGCAGCACGTTCTTGCCGTCGGCGGTCATGATGCCCCAGTCGGGCGTGGGTGGGATGACACCGACGCCGAGGAAGCTCAGCCCACTGGCGACGACGATCATCAGCCCGCACAGCGTGGTCGCATAGACCAGCAGCGGCACCACCACGTTGGGCAGCAGTTCCCGGAACATCAGCTGCAACGGGTTGACGCCGTAGGCCCGGGCCGCCTCGACGTAGCCCTTGGCGGCTTCCTGCATGGTGGCGGTGCAGGCGACGCGGGCCATGTACGGAATCAGCGTGACGCCGATGGCGAGCATGACATTGCCGAGCCCGGAGCCCAGCACCGCCGACAGCGCGATCGCCAGCAGCACGAGCGGGAACGCGAACAGCACGTCGAGCACCCGCATGAGGACCTCGCCGCTGCGGCTGCGCCGGAACCCGGCGAACAACCCGATCAGCAGCGCGACCGGGAACACCGCCGCCACCGGCACCACCGCGACCAGCAGCGAGTTGCGCCCGCCGTACAGCAGCCGGGTCCAGATGTCGCGTCCCTGCCCGTCCAGCCCGAGCGGATGCCCCGGGGTGCCGATGCCGGCGAGTCGGTTGACCGGGTCGCCGGCGACCGGGCTGTACGGGGTCAGCAGCGGCGCGCAGAGCGCCGCCAGCGCGACCAGGATCAGCACCGCCAGCGCCGCCACCGCCACCCGGTCGTGGGCGAACGCTCGGGCGGCCATGCGCCACTGGGTGTTCGGCGTTTCGGCCCGGACGTCGAGCCCGGCCGGGCCGTGGGATGCGGCGCGGCGTTGGGGCAGGATCGCCCGACCGGCGGCGACCACGTCGCTGACGACGCTCACCGCGACCACCCCATTCGGGTCGTCCGGGATTGTGCCTGCACGCGTTGAGTTCTCATGCGCCGACCTTCCTTCTGGTCCGGGGATCGAGCAGGCCGACCGCGGTGTCGGCGAACAGGTTGATGAGCACGAACGCCAGCGCGATGAACAGCACCCCGGCCTGTACGACGGGGATGTCGCGCTGGCTGATGGAGATGTAGAGCTGCTGGCCGAGGCCGGGCCAGCCGAACACCACCTCGACGAACACCACGCCGCCGAGCAGGTAGCCCACCTGCAGGCCGACGATGTTGACGATCGGCGGCAGTGCGTTGCGCAACGCGTGGCGCCACAGCACGTTCGCCGTCGACAGCCCCGAGGCGCGCAGCGTTCGGATGTAGTCCTGTTGCAGGACCTCGATCATGACGCCGCGGGTCATCCGGGCGATCACCGCCAGCGGCACCAGGGCCGCGGCGATCGCCGGCAGCACGAGGTGGGCCAGCAGATCGGCGACGCCACCCGGGAATCTGGGGTTGTACATGCCCGAGGTGGGCAGCCACCGCAGCCCGACGGCGAAGACGCCGATCAGCAGCAGCCCGAACCAGTACACCGGCACACTGGCACCGGCCATCGAGGCGAACATGGCGAACCGGTCGAACAGGCTGTACTGCCGGTAGGCGGCCACCACGCCCAGCGGTATCGCGACGACCAGGCACAGCAGCAGCGCGGCGCCGGTGAGGATCAAGGTGTTGGCGAAGCGCGGCAGCATGATGTCGGTGACCGGCGCATTGACCGTCAGCGAGCGGCCGAGGTCGCCGCGCAGCAGCCCGCCCAGATAGTCCAGGAACTGGACCGGCAGCGGGCGGTCCAGGCCGAGTTCGGCGCGCAGCGCGGTGACGGCCTCCTTGGTCGCCCCGGCACCCAGGATGGTGACTGCGGGGTCGCCGGGCACCAGCTGCAGCAGCAGGAAGACGATCAGGCTCACGCCGAGCAGCACCGCCAGTGTGGACAGCAGTCGAGTCGCGATCACCCGGGTCATTGCTCGAGCCTCACTCCGGTCAGGTCGTACCATTCCTCGCTCGCCGAGACGAAGCCGCGCACGTACGGCGCCAGCACGTACGGCGCCTTGTCGTTGACGATCGGCGCGAGTGCGTCGTCCTCGCTGACGATGTTGTTGGCGATGCGCCACCACTTCTCGGCGTCCTCGGCGCTGACCGCGGTGATCGCCCGGTGCATGGCCGCGTCCAACTCCGGGTTGCCGTAGTAGCCGGTGTTGGGACCGCTGGGCGCCTGCAGATCCGACGAGGTGACGATGTAGAGCCAGTAGGGGCTCGTCATCCCCCACGACATCTGCACCAGGCCCACCCCGTCCTGGGCGCCGCGCGCCCACACGCCGAGGTAGGAGATCCATTCCTGGGCTTGGATGTTCACCTTGATGCCGATTTCGGCCAGGTTCTGCTGGATGTATTCGGCCATCTGTGTGGGCATGATCTGCCCCGAGCCGTCGGTGGAGGTGATCAACGTGGTTTCGAACCCGTCGGCGAGCCCGACCGACGCCAGCAGCCGCTTGGCCTCCGCGACATTGCGCGCGAACAGGTCCTTGCGTTCCACATACCCGCCGGCCGACATGGCCTGCACGCCCCAGGCCGGCAGCACCGAGCCGCGCAGCAGGTCCCGGGCCATGCCCTCGCGATCGATGGCGAGGTTGATCGCCCGCCGCACCTGCGGAATGGACATGTACCGGTCGCGCATGTTGAACGACAGGTACCAGGTGTGCGGCGGAACCCCTTCGGACAGCTGATATCCCTCGGCGACGAGATTGTCTATGCTGTCTGGGTTGGGCACGGCGATGATGTCGACGTCGCCGCTGCGCAGCGCGGCGGTGCGGGCCGAGGGGTCGGGCAGCGGGCGGAACACCACACCGTCGATGGCGGGCTTGTCCCCCCAGTAGTCGTCGTTGCGGACCAGGTCGATCCGCTCGCCGCGGATGCGTTCGCGGAACTTGAACGGCCCGGTGCCCACCGGGTGGTCGGCGACGTCGTCGCCGTAGGTCTGCAACGCAGTCGGGCTCATGATGGCCGCCGACCCGCTGCCGCCCTGGGCGAGCATCCGCAGGAACTCCGAGAAGGGTTGGGAAAGACGGACCTTGAGGGTGTGATCGGCAACCACCTCGACGTCCTCGACGAACTTCCACACGAAGGTGGTCTGGCCGGCGGCGCGCGGCGAGTAGTACGGGAAGTTCTTGTCCCACATCCGGCGGATGTTGAACTCGACCGCGTGCGCGTCCAGTGGGGTGCCGTCGTGGAACCGTACGCCGCGGCGGATGTGGAAGGTGTACTCCCGTCCGTCCGGTGAGACCTGCCAACGCTCGGCCAGCGCAGGTTTGAGCGGCGGGACGATGGCCTCGGCCGAGGGGATGGCGAGGTTCTCGTCGACCAGCGGTTCGAAGATCTGGCGGTTGATCCGCCAGGTGACCCACCCGCCCGCCACATGCGGGTCGAGGATGTCGGCTTCGGATTCGATGGCGATGACGAGGATGTTGCCGGTGTGGACCGGCCCCCGCCCGCAGCCGGCGAGCGCGATCACCGCGAGCACCGTCACGACACACGCCGCCATCAGCCGCCGGAGGGGGCGCCGGGGCGGCGCGCCGGGGGCGTCCGTCATCTGTGTTCCTCCGGGTTCTTCCCTGCTTGAGGTGGGCCGCGCCCCGGTGCGCGGCCGGTTGGTGGGGTCGATTCACACGCTAGAGAATCACGGCAGGCCAACTGAATACGTCAATCGACGTATTTCCCGACCCCACACAGATGAACGAAACAACTTGCGCCCGAACAATGATCGCCCCGGCAGCGGGGACGACCGGGACCACGGCAGGCAGATGTTCAGAATCCGGCGGCGCCGGTGAGCGGAACCGGTGCCCCGATGGCGGTCTCGTCGACGAGTTCGAGTTCGGTTGCTCGCACTGCGGCGGCAACGCGATTGGTCACTTCGAGCTTGCGCAGCACCCGTTCCACGTGTGTGCTGACGGTGCGCGGCGAAAGATAAAGGCGCTCACTGATCTCGGCATTCGACAGACCGATGCGCAGCAGCGCCAGGATCTCCTCCTCGCGCGGGGTGAGGCGGGCCCGCGCCCGGGCCCGCAGGCGGGCCACGTACTTGGTGAACAACGGCCGGGTCTTCTCCACCAATCCCCTACTACGAGCGCTGAATTCGGGATGCTCCATGTTGCCCTGACACATGCCGAGCAGCGCACCGGTATCGTCGTAGAGCACCATCAGAAAGCCGTTGGTGAACCCCTCCGGCTGCAACACCTGGGCGCCACTGTAGGAGTCCGCGAACTCCGGCACGTCCTCCCAGTCCCACACGCGGGTGTAATCCGAGAACTGCCTTCGAAATTCGGGCATCGACTCGATGTCGGAGGTGAGGTGGTCCACCACCGGCTCGGAGTAGCCGACCGAGTGCACCAGGCGGAAACCGTCGGGCATCTTGTAGGCCACCAGAAAGGTGTCACAGCCGGCCTCCAGTCGGAGGAAGTCGATCGCACCGCGGACCCGGACGTTGACGTCGGTTGACATCAGGTCCGCGCCGATGGCGGCGAAATCCCGGCTCATGTCGTCCTCCGTCCGAACAGCGGGCACACGACGCACTGCCTACAGTGGACTACGGTCGGACGACAACGACGTTCAGCGACTGTTTCCGCCCCGTTACGCCGGGCGTGAGATGGCACACACCCGGGTCAGAATCGCACAATTCCGGGCCACAGCGCCTGCACCCCGGTCAGGGTCCGCTCGGCCTCGGCCAGCGCACCGCCGACCGAGCGGACGGCCAACGCGGCCAGCGCGTCCGGCAGCGACGCGGCCGCCGGCTGCGACGACGGCTTGGGCC
>NZ_CALDGS010000091.1 GCF_937941905.1 uncultured Mycolicibacterium sp.
GGGATGACCATTCCGACCATGGCGGGCATACCGGTGGTGGGGATGACCATTCCGACCATGGCGGGCATACCGGTGGTGGGGATGACCATTCCGATCACGGTGGGCATACCGGTGGTGGGGATGACCATTCCGATCACGGTGGGCATACCGGTGGTGGGGATGACCATTCCGATCACGGTGGGCATACCGGTGGTGGCGACAACGACCACACCGGCCACGGCGGTGGCTCCAGTGGTGGGGACGACCATTCCGGCCACGGCGGTCACATGGGTTCCGGCGGCGGCATGGGGTCCGGCGGTCACATGAACACCGGCGGCACCGGGAACAACGCCGCGTCGCCGAAAACCAGCACGTCCGCGAAAACGACCACGTCGTCGAAGGCCCGCTCGGTCGGCCGCGACGCGTCGGGCGCGAAGGACCACGCCGACTGAGTGAGCCCGGGGGTGGGGCGTCACGTCCCGCGGCGCCCCACCCCCGGGCCCCACCCCGGTAAGCCCGCCGAGATCGACGTTCTGGCGCGATCTTCTCGCACTTTTCCGCCCATTGGTGCCTTTCGGCGAACTGGTGGGGCAATACCTGTCATTTGACAGAAACATTCGAAGCGGACTGTTAACGAGCCCGCCGGCAACGGTTACATCGCCGCAACCACCGCGGCGCGCTGCTCACCAAAACTGTCAACCGACAGAAATTCCCGACTCCCCGAGGGTGATCAGTGAGCAGCACCGACACCATCTCCGACACCTCGACCACCGCCGGCGCCAGGGCGCACGCCCGCGCCCAGCACGGCCGCACCGCCGAGTTCATGCGGCACATGCCGGCCTCGACATCGCCGAACCCGCCCGAGGGCGTGCCGGCCGAACAGTTGGTGTGGTCGGAAACCGTTGCGCCGGGCGGATACACCACCGCCGTGCTGGCCCGGGGCACCCGGATCCGGTTCACCGACCGGGACGGCGACGCCTGCGCACACCTGCTGCTGCACCGCGCCGACGCCCCGCACGAGCGGCTCAACGTCGCCGACACCGTCAAGGTGCCCTGGCAGGCCTACCTCGGCACCGGGCATCCCCTGCTCACCGGCTTCGGCCGGGTGCTGGCCACCATCGTCGCCGACACCTCCGGCCACCACGACGCGCTGACCGGAACCACCACGCGGGCAGGCAATCTCGAACGCTACGGCGCGGCGACCCCGGAATCGGCGGCACCGGCCGGGCGTGAACTGTTCACCCTGGCCGCGCTCAAGCACGGCCTGGACCGGCGCGACCTGCCGCCGTCGATCTCCTTCTTCAAGGGCGTGCGGGTGGCCCCCGACGGCACCTTCGAATGGCTCGGCTCCGCCGGCGCCGGCAAGACCGTCGACCTGCTGCTGCACCTGGACGCGATCGTGCTGGTGGCCAACACCGCCCACCCGCTGGACCCGCGCCCGCACTTCAGCTGCGGGGCACTGCAGGTGCACGCCTGGCCCGCGCCCGGCGAGCTCGACCGACTCGCCGCCGGGCAGCTCGTGGGCGAGCTCGGCCCCGAGCACCGCCAGGCCATCGTCAACACCGACGCCGATCTCGCCGCGAGGGGGCTGCTGTGACAACCACTTTCGAAACCGCGATCGAACCGCTGGTGCCGGGTGAGATCGTCCTCGACGAGTTCGTGTCGGCCCGGGCCGCCTGGTCGGCGGTGGTGGCCGCCGGTGACGTGCTCACCATCGTCGACCTCGAGGGCAACCAGGCCGTGGACTGTCTGCTCTACTCGGCCGCCGACACCGGGATCCGTTACTCGGCACCGGAGACCATCCGCCGCCAGGGCCGGATCACCCTCACCACCGGCTCGGTGCTGCGCGCCGACACCGGCCAGCCGCTGATGACGGTGGTCGCCGACGAGGTCGGCGCCCACGACACCCTCGGCGGCGCCTGCTCCAAGGAGTCCAACACGCTGCGCTACGGCCAGCACACCCGCGCCCAGCACGGCTGCATGGACAACTTCCTCATCGAGGGCTCGCGCTGGGGCCTGACCGCCCGCGACCTGGCCAGCAACATCAACTGGTTCATGAACGTGCCGGTCGACCCGGACGGGGCGCTGGGCATCGTCGACGGCCTGTCCGCGCCCGGCAAGCGGGTCGCCGTCCGCGCCGAGATCGACACGCTGGTGCTGGTGTCGAACTGCCCGCAGATCAACAACCCCTGCAACGCCTTCAACCCCACCCCGGTCCGGATGATCGTCACCCGCCCGGAGGTCCGCCCATGACGGCAAAGGTGTTGGTGGCCAACCGCGGCGAGATCGCGGTCCGGCTCGTCCACGCGGCCAAGGCCCTCGGCCTGCCCACCGTGGCGGTGTTCTCCGACGCCGACCGCGCCGCACCGCACGTCGCCCTGGCCGACGAGGCGGTGCACCTCGGCCCGGCCGCGCCCCGGGACAGCTACCTGCGCGCCGACAAGCTCGTCGCGGCCGCGCTCGACACCGGTGCGACGATCATCCACCCCGGCTACGGATTCCTCTCCGAGGACGCCGAATTCGCCGCCGCCGTGGAGGCCGCCGGGATCACCTTCGCCGGCCCCACCCCGGACCAGCTGCGCCGGTTCGGCACCAAGCACACCGCCCGCGAGGCCGCCGCGGCCGCCGGCGTGCCGATCTTCCCCGGCTCCGGGCTGCTCGCCGACCTCGACGAGGCCGTTGCCGCCGCCGAGGGCATCGGGTTCCCGGTCATGCTCAAGGCCACCGGTGGGGGCGGCGGCATCGGCATGCAGGTCTGCCGGAACGCCGACGACCTGCGCGCCGCCTTCCGCAGCGTCACCGACCAGGCCGCCCGCAGCTTCGCCTCGGCCGGCGTGTTCGTCGAGCGCTACGTCGAACACGCCCGCCACGTCGAGGTGCAGATCTTCGGCGACGGCACCGGCCGGGTGGTCTGCCTCGGCGACCGGGACTGCTCGCTGCAGCGGCGCAACCAGAAGGTCGTCGAGGAGGCCCCCGCCCCCGCGCTGCCCGACGAGGTGCGCGAGCTGCTGCACACCTCCTCGCGCGCGCTGGCCGCGGCGGTGCGCTACCGCTCGGCCGGCACCGTCGAGTTCGTCTACGACCCGGCCCGCCGGCAGGCGTCATTCCTGGAGGTCAACGCCCGCCTGCAGGTCGAGCACCCGGTCACCGAGGCGGTCACCGGCATCGACCTGGCCGGCTGGATGCTGCGGCTCGCGCTCGGCGACACCGGCATGCTCGACGCCTACCCGGACGGCGCCGTGCCGGTGACCGGGCATGCGGTGGAGGCCCGCGTCTACGCCGAGGACCCGACCCGCGACCACCTGCCCGGCGTCGGCACCCTCACCGCGGTGCGCTTCCCCGCCGGGGTGCGGGTGGACACCTGGGTCGCCGACGGCACCGAGGTGACCGCCAACTACGACCCGCTGCTGGCCAAGGTCGTCGCCCACGCCGACACCCGCGACGCCGCGCTCGACACCCTGGGCGCGGCCCTGGCCGAGACCGAACTGCACGGCATCGAGACCAATCTCGGCCAGCTGCGCGCCGCGGTCGGGCACCACACCGTGCGCGCCGCCCGGCACAGCACCGCCACCCTGGCCGGCATCGCCGACCCCCGTCCCCGCATCACCGTGGAGCGGCCCGGCCTGCTCACCACGGTGCAGGACTACCCCGGCCGGATCGGTCTGTGGCAGGTCGGCGTGCCGCCGAGCGGGCCGATGGACGACCTGTCGTTCCGGCTCGGCAACCGCGCCCTGGGCAACCCGGAGGGCGCCCCCGGCCTGGAGTGCACCGCCTCCGGCCCGGCGCTGCGGTTCAGCCACCCCACCACCGTCTGCGTCACCGGCGCCGAATGCCTGGTCACCGTCGACGGCAACCCGGTGCCGATGTGGGAGCCGGTGCTGGTGCCGGCCGGCGCGGTGCTCGACATCGGCGAGGCCGCCGTCGGGCTGCGCACCTACGTGCTGTTCGCCGGCGGCCTGGACGTGCCGGCCTACCTCGGCAGCGCGGCCACCTTCACCCTGGGCCGGTTCGGTGGCCACGGCGGCCGCGCCCTGCTGACCGGGGACGTGTTGCGGCCCAAGCGGACCGGTGCCGTCGCGGGCGCCGCCCCGGTGCCGCCCGAGCTGCGCCCGGCGCTGACCGACAGCTGGGAGCTCGCCGTCACCGAGGGCCCGCACGGGGCGCCGGAGTTCTTCACCCGCGACGACATCGACACCCTCTACCGCGCCGCCTACCGGGTGCACTTCAACTCCGCGCGCACCGGGGTGCGGCTGGAGGGGCCGAAACCGCAGTGGGCCCGCCCCGACGGCGGCGAGGCCGGCCTGCACCCGTCGAACATCCACGACAACGCCTACGCCATCGGCGCACTCGACTTCACCGGCGACACCCCCATCCTGCTCGGCCCGGACGGGCCCAGCCTGGGCGGCTTCGTCTGCCCGGTGACGGTGATCGCGGCCGAACGCTGGAAACTCGGCCAGCTACGGCCCGGCGACACCGTGCGGTTCGTGCCGGTGCGCGCCGACGACGCCCCGTCGCGGGCCGACCTGGGCACCCGCCGGGGCGCGGCCCGGCTCCGGGTGCCGCGCACCGGCGGCGACGGCGACGACGGGGTGCTGGCCCGGCTGCCCGGCGGCGACGGCGCCCCGGCCGTCACCTACCGGCGCACCGGCGACGACAACGTGCTCGTCGAATACGGCGACATCGTGCTGGACCTGGCGCTGCGGGCCCGGGTGCACGCGCTGCACACCCGGCTGGAGACCGGCGTGCCCGGCATCCTCGACCTCACCCCCGGGATCCGCAGCCTGCAGATCCACGTCGACCCCGACGTGCTGCCGATCCGCACCTTGCTCGGGCTGCTGCGCGAGATCGAGCACGACCTGCCGGCCACCGCCGAGCTCGTGGTGCCCAGCCGCCGGGTCCGGCTGCCGCTGTCCTGGGACGACCCGGCCACCCGGGAGGCCATCGCCCGGTACATGTCCGGGGTGCGCGACGACGCGCCGTGGTGCCCGTGGAACATCGAGTTCATCCGCCGCATCAACGGACTGGACTCCGTGGAGGCGGTGCGCGACATCGTGTTCTCCGCCGAGTACCTCACCCTCGGTCTCGGCGACGTCTACCTCGGCGCCCCGGTGGCCACCCCGCTGGACCCGCGGCACCGGCTGGTCACCACCAAGTACAACCCGGCCCGCACCTGGACCGCGGAGAACTCCGTCGGCATCGGCGGCGCCTACCTGTGCATCTACGGCATGGAGGGCCCCGGCGGCTACCAGTTCGTCGGCCGCACCACCCAGGTGTGGAGCAGCCACCGCCACCGCGGCCCGTTCGGCTCCGAACACCCGTGGCTGCTGCGGTTCTTCGACCGGATCAGCTGGTACCCGGTCAGCGCCGAGGAACTGCTCGACCTGCGGGCCGACATCGCGGCCGGCCGCGGCACGGTCGACATCACCGAGGGCACCTTCGCGCTGGCCGACCACCAGCGGTTCCTGGCCGAGCACGCCGACTCCATCGCCGACTTCCGGCGCCGGCAGGCCGAGGCGTTCGCCGCCGAGCGCGCCGCCTGGGCCGCCGCCGGCGAGTTCGACCGCGCCGAACGGGCCGCCGCCAGGGCCGCCGCGGCACCGGACACCGAGCTGGAACTCGCCGACGGGGAACAGCGCATCGACGCCCCGTTCGCCTCCAGCGTGTGGAAGGTCGACGTGGCCGAGGGACAACGGGTCACCGCCGGGCAGCCGCTGCTGGCGCTCGAGGCGATGAAGATGGAGACCGTGCTGCGCGCCCCCACCGCCGGGGTGGTGACGAAAATCCTTGTCGGACCGGGTAACACCGTAACCCCGGGCACCCCGCTGGTGGTGGTGCGGCCATGAGCGCGGTGCAGCGGGTCAAGGCCGCCTACGCCGCCGTCGCCGCGGCCGACCGGCCGGAGATCTGGATCGCCCTGCGGCCGGAGGCCGAGGCGCTGGCCGACGCCCACGCCGTCGACGCCGCCGTCGCCGCCGGCGCGCGGCTGCCGCTGGCCGGGCTGGTGGCCGCGGTGAAGAACAACATCGACGTCGCCGGCATCCCCACCACGGCGGGCTGCCCGAGCTACGCGACCGGGCCGGCGCCGGACGACGCCGCGGCGGTGGCCCGGCTGCGGGCCGCCGGGGCGGTGGTGATCGGGGCCACCAACCTCGACCAGTTCGCCACCGGGCTGGTCGGCACCCGCAGCCCCTACGGCGCGGTGCGCGACGCCCGCCGGCCCGAATACATCTCCGGCGGCTCGAGTTCCGGCTCGGCGGTGGCGGTCGCGCTCGGGCTCGTCGACCTCGCGCTGGGCACCGACACCGCCGGCTCCGGCCGGGTGCCCGCCGCGCTGCAGGGCATCGTCGGCATCAAACCCACCATCGGCGTGGTGCCCACCGACGGCGTGGTGCCGGCCTGCCGCTCCTACGACTGCGTGACGGTGTTCGCCCGCGACCTCGACACCGCCGACGCCGCGATGGGGGTGATCGCCGGCGGCGCCCGGCCGCTGCCGCCGGACGCGCCGCTGGCCGCTCCCGAACACCCCCGCGTCGCGGTCCCCCGCGAGCTCCCCGCCCTCGCGCCGGGCTGGCGGGACGCGTTCCGCGCCGCCTGCGAGCGGCTGCGCGCCACCGGCGCCGAGCTCGTTGAAATCGACCTCACCGCCTTCCTGCAGGCCGCCCGGCTGCTCTACGACGGCGGCCTGGTCGCCGAACGGCACGAGGCGGTCGGGGCGTTCGTCGACGCCGGCCTGGCGGCCGGCGACCCGGCGCTGGATCCGACCGTGGCACAGATCATCACCACCGCGGGCAAGCTCCCGGCGGTCACCCTGCTGGCCGACCGGGTCCGGCTGGCCGAACTCACCGCCGCCGCCATGGCCGAGCTCGACGGCTGCGACGCTCTGCTGGTGCCCACCACCACCGAGCACCCGCGGATCGCCGACGTCGCGGCCGACCCGGTCGGAGTCAACGCCCGCATGGGCACCTACACCAACTTCTGCAACCTGATGGACCTGTGCGCGGTCGCGGTGCCGGCCGGCACCACCGCCGACGGCGCCCAGTTCGGCGTCTCGGTGGTGGCCCGCACCGGCGCCGACGCGGTCGCCATCGACATCGCCCGGCGGTTCACCGAGCGCCCGGCCGCACCGGCCGACCCGTGGCCGGCGCGGATCACCGACACCACCCGGCTGCTCGTGGTCGGTGCCCATCTGCGCGGCCAGCCGCTGGCCCACCAGCTCGCCGACCGCGGCGCCCGCTGGTGCGGCCCGGTGCAGACCGCGCCCCACTACCGGCTGGTGGACCTCGGCACCGATCCGCCCAAGCCCGGCCTGGCCCGGGTCGGCGCCGGCGGCACCGCCATCGACGGCGAGCTGTGGCTGGTCTCCACCGCCATGCTGGGCGACTTCCTGGCCGACCTGCCCGCACCCATGGCCCTCGGTCCGGTCACCCTCGCCGACGGCAGCGAGGTCGTCGGATTCGGCTGCACGCTCGAGGCGTTCGAGCGCGGCACCGACATCAGCCACCACCGCGGCTGGTCCGGTTACCTGCGCCGCACCCGGCCCGGCACCCCGGCCCGGCGCACCGACGTGACCCGCCGGCTGTGGCGCCGTACCGCACTCGTGGTGCCCGGCCGGCCCGTCGACACCACCACCGAGGTGCTCTGGCTGCAGGGCGAGGAGTGCTACATCGACCTGCGCATCCCCGCCGATGCGCCGGCACTGTCGGCGCTGCCCCCGGCCGACCTGCGCCGCGACGAGCTGCTGGCGCTGTGCGAGCTGCAGGCGTTCGCCGGGGTCCTCGTCGACGACGGCGAAACCTGGACCTGGGTGCGTGATTTCGACCTGCACCCGCCCGAACCCCGGCCTGACCGGGGCCGGCTGCACCTGGCCGACGGCGTGCTGGTGGAGACCGGCGTCGGCCGCGACTACCACGAGGACTGGGTGGCCGAGCCCACCGGCGAGGACCCGACCCACCTGGAGCTCTCGCTGCGCGCCGCCGACGGGCGCCGCGGGCTGCTGCTGTGCGTCGGTGACCGCTTCGGCTATGTGCGCGACCGCGACCCGCGCAGCTGCCCGCGCCTGCTGA
The DNA here is from genome assembly GCF_937941905.1 of uncultured Mycolicibacterium sp. Lineage (GTDB taxonomy): Bacteria > Actinomycetota > Actinomycetes > Mycobacteriales > Mycobacteriaceae > Mycobacterium. The sequence continues at coordinate 8,043 of NZ_CALDGS010000091.1, forward strand.
TGCCGCTGCGCGACACCGTCGAACGGGCCGAACCGGACCGGGCCCACGCCCTGCTGGACCTCGAGATCTCACTGGGCACCGTCGACCCCGACGGCACCTGGCGGATCACCCGGTCCACCCTGCCGCAGCGGGTCGGCGACGACCTGGCACCCGACTTCGGCGCCGGCACCGTCAGCGTCGCCGACCGCGCCACCGACGGCACCCTGTTCCACCGGTTCTGGACCGTCACCCGAAACCATCTGTCCCGATAGGAAATCCGCATGCAGACCTCGTTCACCGAAGTGCCGGTCGTCGACGTCGCCGCGCTGTTCGACGAATCGGGCCCCGGCTACCTCGACACCGTGCGCGCCCTCGGCGACGCCGCCCGACACGTCGGGTTCGTCCAGATCGTCGGCCACGGCATCGCCCCGGCGCTCTTCGACGCCCTGCTCGAACGCACCAAGGCCTTCTTCGCCCTGCCCGAGGAGGCCAAACGCCGGGTCTACATCGGCAACTCCACCAACCACCGCGGCTACGTGCCGCCGGGCGAGGAGGTGTTCGCCGAGGGCAGCTACGACACCAAGGAGGCCTTCGACCTGTCCTTCGAACTGCCCGCCGACGACCCGCGCTACCTGGCCGGCAATCCGCTGCTCGGCCCCAACCAGTGGCCCGACCTGCCCGGTTTCCGGGCGGCGGTGTCGGCCTGGTACGACGCGGTGTTCGCGCTGTCGCGGGTGCTGCTGCGGGCGTTCGCGGTGGCGCTCGGCGAACCCGCCGACCGGTTCGACCGGCACGTCACCGCCCCGCCGTCGCAGCTCCGGCTGATCCACTACCCCTACGACCCGGCCGCCGCCGACCGGCCCGGCATCGGCGCCCACACCGACTACGAGTGCTTCACCCTGCTGCGGCCCACCGCACCCGGGCTCGAGGTGCTCAACGCCGCCGGCGAATGGATCGACGTTCCGCTGATCGAGGACGCATTCGTGGTCAACATCGGTGACCTGCTTGAGATCTGGACCAACGGGGAATTCGTCGCCACCACCCACCGGGTGCGCCGGGTGAGCGAGGAACGCTACTCCTTCCCGTTGTTCGTCAACGTCGACTACGACACCGTCGTCGCCCCGCTGCCGGCGTTCCGGCGCGACGACCGGCCCACCCTGCCCACCGTCGTGGCCGGCGAGCACCTGTTCGCCCAGACCGCCCAGAGCTTCCGCTACCTGCGCGAGCGCCTGGCCCGCGGCGAGGTGACGCTGCCCGCCGGCGCCCGACCGCTGGCCAGCTTCGGCCGCAAACCCGTCGGCGCCGACGCATCCCAGTAACCGTCCAACCCCTCCGGCAAGGGCGCCGGGCCCCGTCCACCCCTGTCCCGCCATCCCTGGAGTTCGGCATGATCATCACCGGCGTTGCCCTGTTCCTGCTCGTCCTGTCCGTCAGCGGTGTCATCTCGGCACGGCGCGTCCGCGGTGACACCGCCAACTACCTCGTCGCCGGGCGGTCCCTGCCGGCCGTGCTCGTCGCGGCCGTGCTCATCGCCCAGCCCGTCGACTCCAACGCCACCATCGGTAACGCCGACCTGTCCGCGGCGTTCGGGTTCTGGGCCGGCGCCGCGCTGCCCATCGGGCTGGCGCTGTGCCTGCTGCTGATGGGGCTGTTCTTCGCCAAACGGCTGCGCGCCACCGGGGTGGTGACGCTGCCGGAGTACTTCCGCAACCGGTTCGGCCGCGGCATCGAGACCGTGTCCTCCTGGCTGACCGTCGGCAGCTTCGTCATCCTGCTGGCCGGCAACCTCGTCGCGCTCGGCTTCCTGCTCGAGCGGTTCGTCGGCGTCTCCTACACCGTCGGCATCCTCATCACCGTGCCGCTGGCGCTGCTCTACACCATCACCGGCGGCATGTTCGCCAGCGTCTACACCGGGGTGGCCCAGGTGGTGGTCAACGTGATCGCGGTCGTGTCGCTGGTGGCCTGGGTGGCCACCAGCCACGGCTTCTCCACGCCCGAGGGCATGGGCCCGGGGGCGCTGGAACAGCTCACCTCCGCCGAGGCGGGGGCGGTGATCAACTGGGCCACGATCATCGCGCTCGGCCTGGGCAACCTGGTGGCCATCGACCTGATGCAGCGGGTGTTCTCCGCGGCGAGCCCGAGTGCCGCGCAGCGCGCCTGCCTGACCGCCGCCGCCGGCATCCTGATGCTGTGCATCCCACTGTCGTTCGTGGCACTGGCCGCGGTGAGCATCGTCGGCGACGCCGTCGGTGACGGGCCGATCCTGTTCACCCTGCTCGCCGGCTACGCGCCGACCTGGCTGGCCATCGTGGTGATCTCCGGCCTGCTGGCCGCCACCCTCACCACCGTCAGCGGCATCCTGCTGTCCACCGCATCGGTGTTGGTGCGCAACGTGTTCCGCATCGACGTCGACACCGAGGGGATGACCCCGCGGGTGCTGGCCGCCACCCGCTGGTGCACCCTGCCGATGGCGGCGGCGGCCGCGCTGGTGGCGCTGCGGGTGCCGCAGACCGGGATTCTGCTCACCCTGGCCTTCGACCTGCTGCTGGCCAGCCTGGTGGTGCCGTTCATCCTGGGGCTGTACTGGTCGCGCGGCGGCCGGGCGGCCGCCGCCGCGGCGGTGGTGGTCGGCATCGCCATCCGGCTGACGCTGTTCGTGCTCACCCCGACCATCTACGGGGTGGACAACACCCTGCTCTACATCGACAACGGCCTGGTCACCACCGCCGTCGACGGCTGGAGCACGCTGCTGGCCGCGGCCGCCTCGCTGGTCGCCTACGTGGTGGTCGCGCTGCTGACCAAGCCCGGGACCGCGGCCGGGCGCGTGGTCCCGGCGGCCGACGCGGAACTGGCCGGAGCGCGGCCCTGACCGGCGGGCAGCACGTCGTGGCGGCGCACGCGGCGCAATCCTGGCAGGATCGACGCGTGCGCGCCACGACGACCGGCCGGCCGCGCCTGACCGCGCGCAAACGTCCCGGCGACACCGCGCGCGACGAGGTGCTCGACGCCGCCGCCGAGCTGTTCACCACGCTCGGGGTGGCCGCCACCTCGACCCGCCAGATCGCCGAGGCCGTCGGCATCCGCCAGGCCTCGCTGTACCACCATTTCCGCACCAAGGACGACATCCTCGCGGCCCTGCTGAGCGGGACGGTGGTCAGCTCGCTGGCCGCCGCCGAACGGCTGCTGCCCCGGCCCGAGCCGGCCGCGGTGCGGTTGCACGCGCTCGTGCACCTCGACGCCCGCCTGCTGTGGGACAGCCCCTACAACCTCGGCATCCTCTACCTGCTGCCGGAGGTCCGCGACGAGAAGTTCGCCGAGTTCCACGATCAGCGCATGCAACTGCGACGCGCCTACCGGACGCTGTCGCAGCAGGTGATCGCCGAGGCGGGAGCGGCTTCCGGCCCGGACGGCTACACCCCCGACGAGGACGTCGCCTTCCGGCTGGTGGAGACGCTGCCCAACCTGCGCACCGACGGGCTGGGCGCCCCGGACCAGCCGCAGCGCACCGCCGACCTGGCGATCTACGCGCTGGGCTGGCGCGGGGACTGGCCGGCGCTGCGCACCGCCGCGGGCGCGCTGGCCGACCGGATCGGCACCGAGATCAGCACCGGCTGAGCCGCGGCCGCAGCCGGTCGGCCATCACCTCGACCCCCACCGCCAGATCGTCGATGAGCATGTCGGCGAACCGGCTCAACCCGGCCGCGTCGATGCCGTACCGGTCGGCCACGTCGTTGCCGCGCAGCCGGGTCCGGGCGCGTTCCAGCACCGCGACCGCGCCCCGGGGATTGCCCCGCTGGATGTGGGTGATGCCCACCGCCAGCTGGGCCAGCCCCTGCCACAGGTCCCGCTCGTCGGCCGGGCCGCGTTTCCAGGCCGCCTCGAACACCTCGTGGGCGTTGAAGGCCAGGCCGCGGTCGAGCAGATCCTGCGCGTAGGCGACCGTTCGCGGCCCGTCGAGCTCGAGATCCTCCGGCACCCCCGGAACCCCCGGGCTGCCGTGCGGAAGCGGGCGGCCGGTGGCGTCGCGGGGACGACGGTTGCGCGGCCGGCCCGTCTCGTCCCGATCCCGGGTGGTCATGCTGCCAGCCTGCGGACCGGCAGCCGGTACGTCAACCGGCGACGGGGTGGGTGTGGCCGGTGTTGGCGTCGGGTGGCCACACCCACCCCTCGTCACCAATCGCCGCGGTTGCCGACCGCCGGGTCGCGCCGGTCGGCGGGCAGCTGCGTGGGCGTCACGGGCGCCCCGTCGGCATCGGTCACGGTCGCCGACCAGGCGGTGCCTTCGCAGATCAGGTCGGTGGGCAGGCTGATCTTGTTCGGCAGCGGGATGCCCACCCCGGGGATGCTCGGCAGGTTCAGCTCCGGCGGCGAGAACAGCGTCGAGGTCGCCGCCGCCATCCCCGGCACCGCGGCCGACAGCGGTCCCTGCGCCTGCTCCACCACCACCGCGGCCGGCGAACCGGGCGCGGGCGGCGCCGGCGGCGGCACCACCGTGGTCAGCGACTCCGCGGTGTTCTTCAGCGGCAGCAGCAGCCCCGGCAGCGTGGTCGGGCTGGCGGCCCGGCCCCCCGACGGCGGACCCGCCGGCGGCACCACCTGGTTGGTCTGGTTCAGCACCGCGATGGCCGGGTTCGACGCGTCCAGCACCGGCGGGGTCGAAGCCGACCCACCGCCGCTGGTCGAGGTCCCCGGGGTGCCGGGCACCGGCGGCACACCGCCGCCGCCACCACCACCGGTACCGGGACCCTCGCCACCCGGGGTCGGCGGCGTCACCACGGCCCCCTCGCCACCGCCGTCGGCCGGCGGGCCACCCGGGCCGGGCGGCACGGCGCCGCCACCGCCGCCACCGCCACCGGCCGGCGGGCCGGGCGGGGCGGGCGGCACACCGGCACCACCGCCACCGCCACCAGCGGCGGGCGGGGCGGGCGGCACACCGGCGCCGCCACCGCCGCCACCACCGGCGGGCGGGGCCGGAGCCGCCGCGGCGCCGGCACCGTGACCACCCGCGGGTGCGGCGGCATCGGCGACCGGGGCCGCCGCCGGAGCACCACCACCGGCACCGGCACCACCCTCACCCGCACCGGCACCTGCCCCGGCACCTTCAGGGCCGCCGGCGCCCGCATCGGCACGACCGGCCTGGCCGGCATGGTCGGTGATCCGGTCACCGGCCGGGCCACCGCCGGCCGCGCCGGCATGGTTGTCGATCGGCGCGCCCGGTGCGGCCGCGCCCGCGGCGGTGTCGATCGGCGCACCGGCCGGGGCCGGCGGGGCCGGCGGCACGTCGCCGCCACCACCGCCACCACCGGCGAGCGGCGCAGGCGGAGTCGCACCGCCGCCACCGCCGCCACCACCGGCGGGCGGCGCGGGCGGAGCCGGCGGCGTGCCGTCACCACCGCCGCCGCCACCGCCACCACCGGGCGTCGGCGGCGTGGGCGGACCCGAGACCTCGTCGGCGCCGTCGGTGCCGCCACCAGGGGCGGGCGGGGTCTGCGGGCCCGGCACCTCGCCGCCGCCGCCACCGCCTCCACCCGGCGCGGGCGGAGTCGGCGGCGTGGTCGACTCCGACCCGGTGTCGCCCCGGCTCCCGGGAGCCTGCACGTCCGGCGGGTTCACCACCGTCTCCTCGCGCGTCGACGAGTCGACGGGCGGCGCCTCGACCGGCGGGCCGGACACCTCGACCTCGTGATCGGCCGAGACACCCGGAACCTCGACGGCGCCCTCGGTGCTGTTGTGCGTGACGGTCGCCGACTCACCACCCGGCGCGGGCGGCGCCGGCGGGCTGAACGTCTCGACCGTCGCGGTGGTGTTGCCACCGGGCACCGACACCTCGGCCGGCGGGGTGCTGGTCTCCACCCGGTGCGAGATCTCCGGGCCGCGGATCGAACCGCCCTCGATACCCGGAATCTCGAGCAGGTTCGTGCCACCACCCTCGATCGCCCCGGGCGGCCCGGGCGGGGAGAAGACCTCGACCGAGGTCGACGAGGGCGAACCCGGAGCCGGCGGAGCGGGCGGGGTGGCCTCGCGCGACGAGTTCTCCAGCACCGCACCGGGTTCGCCACCGGGCGGCGGCGGAGGCAGCTCGACCTCGGTCCGATCCTCGGCCGGCGGCGACGGCGGCACCGGCGGCGTGGTGCCCTCGGTCTCGATATTCGCCTCGGCCGGCGGGGTCGGCGGTCCGGGCGGGGTGCCGCCTCCGCCGCCGCCACCGGTCTCGCCCGGCGGGACGGGCGG
>NZ_CALDGS010000092.1 GCF_937941905.1 uncultured Mycolicibacterium sp.
CCGTACGCACCGCAGGGCATCGCCCGGCCGGTCGACGGCGGCTACATCTTCAACGGCCGCTGGCAGTTCAGCTCCGGCACCGACCACTGCGACTGGATCATCCTGGGTGCGCTGGTCGGCGACGCGGAGGGCAATCCGGTCTCGCCGCCGCAGATCCTGCACATGATCCTGCCCCGCAAGGACTACGAGATCGTCGAGGACTCCTGGGACGTGGTCGGGCTGCGCGGCACCGGCTCCAAGGACGTCATCGTCAAGGACGCGTTCGTGCCGAGCTACCGGACCATGGACGGCCTGAAGGTGATGGACGGCACCGCCCAGCGTGAGGCCGGCATGACCGAGCCGCTGTATCTGATGCCGTGGTCGACGATGTTCCCGCTGGGCATCTCCTCGGCGACCATCGGGATCGCCGAGGGCGCGCTCGCGGCCGCGCTGGACTACCAGCGCGAGCGGGTGAACTCCAGCGGCGTGGCGGTCAAGGACGACCCGTACGTGATGTACGCGATCGGCGAGGCCGCCGCCGACATCAACGCCGCCCGCCAGGAGCTGCTGGCCAACGTCGACCGCATCTACGACATGGTCGCCGCCGGCAAGGAGGTCCCGTTCGAGGTCCGGGCCGCCGGCCGCCGTACCCAGGTCCGCGCGGTGTGGCGCGCGGTGTCGGCCGTCGACGAGATCATCGCCCGCTGCGGCGGCAACGGGATGCGGATGGACAAGCCGCTGCAGCGGTACTGGCGCGACGTGCACGTCGGCCAGGTGCACGCCATCCACGCCCCCGGCACCGTCTACCACGCCTCCGCGCTGAGCTCGCTGGGTGTCGACCCGCAGGGCCCACTGCGGGCGATGATCTGATCGGAGGAGCCGTTCCGTGACGAATTCCTCACTCATCCACAGCCTCGGCTATGTCAAGGTGCAGGCCTCCGACCTGGACCGCTGGCGCCACTTCGCCTTCGACGTGCTGGGCTTCGCCCGGGGCACCGGTCCGGATCCGGACGCGCTGTACCTGCGGATGGACGAGCGCACGGCCCGCATCATCGTGGTGCCGGGCGAGGCCGACCGGATCGTGACGGTCGGCTGGGAGGTCCGCGACAACCTCGCCCTCGACGCGGTCCGGCGCGCGCTGGAGGCGGCCGGCGTCGAGGTCGAGGAGCTGCCGCCGGCCGAGGCCGACGCCCGCCGCGTCGAGCGGGTGATCTCCTTCCGCGACCCCTCCGGCACCGCGGTGGAGGTGTTCTTCGGCCCGGTGCTCGACCACAGCCCGGTGGTCACCCCGTACGGGGCCCGGTTCGTCACCGGCGACCTCGGGCTGGGCCACGTCGTGCTGCCCGCGGTCGACGTCGAGGGCATGTTCCGCTTCTACACCGAGGTGCTGGGCTTCAAGCCGCGCGGCGCGTTCCGGGTGCCCGCCCCGCCGGAGTTCGGCCCGATCCGGGTGCGCTTCCTGGGCGTCAACCCGCGCCACCACAGCCTGGCGCTGTGCCCCGCGGCCACCCTGAAGGATCCCGGCCTGATCCACCTGATGGTCGAGGTCGACACCCTCGACGCGGTGGGCCAGGCGCTGGACCGGGTCACCCGGGACGGCTACCAGCTGTCGTCGACGCTGGGCCGGCACACCAACGACAAGATGGTGTCGTTCTACGTCCGCGCCCCCGGTGACTGGGACATCGAGTTCGGCACCGGTGGCCTGCTGATCGACGACGCGCACTACACCGCCGAGGAGATCACCGCCGACAGCTACTGGGGTCACCAGTGGGTCGACGACCTCCCCGCCGCGATGCGCCCGTAACCGCAGCTCACCACCACATTCGCCCGAAGGCCGATCGAGCCGTGCCGATCGGCCTTTCGGGCGTTTTCGCATGTGAGCGCCGACATAGCCGTTACCCTCCTGTGACAGCACACACATATGTGTGCTAGAAATATGACTATTAGTCATATGCCGGCCCGAAACGGAGGCCGGGGACACGTCGCTCGGAGGACCCATGACCTCGACCACCCTCAGCCCGGAACCGCCCGCCGCCGTCATCGACCGCGTCTCGCTGGTGCTCGACGCGTTCGACGGCCCGGGTCGGCTGACCCTGGCCCAGATCGTGCGGCGCACCGGTCTGCCCCGCTCCTCGGCGCACCGGATCCTCGACCGACTGGTGCAGCTGCGCTGGCTGCGCCGCAACGGCCGCGACTACGAGCTCGGGATGCGCCTGGTCGAACTGGGATCGCTTGCCGTGCACCAGGACCGGTTGCACCGGGCGGCCATCCCGAAGCTGCACGAGCTGCACGCCGCCACCGGGTTGGTGGTGCACCTGGCGGTGCTGGACGGTTCCGACATCGTCTACATGGAGAAGATCGGCAACCGCCTGGCCACCGCGCTGCCGTCCCGGGTGGGCGGCCGGCAGCCGGCGCACTGTACCGCGCTGGGCAAGGCGATGCTGGCCTACCGCGACGAGCGCAACCTCGAGCTGTGCCAGTCCGGTGGACTGACCCGCCGCACCCGCTACTCGATCTCCTCGCCGGCCCAGCTGCGCGAGGAGCTGGCGCGGGTGCGGGCCCGCGGCGTGGCGTTCGACCGCGAGGAGGCGGTGCCGGGCTTCGGCTGCGTGGCCGCGCCGATCGGCGATCCCGGTGACGCCGTCGCCGCGGTCTCGGTGTGCGGACCGATCAAGCACATGAGCTTCGACCAGCGCATGGTCGCCACGCTGCGGATGGCCGCGCTGGGCATCTGGCGCGCCGTCGAGGACGGCACCGTCCGGGTGGCCCCGACGCTGCAGCCGGTGCGGCCGCTGCACGGCCGGCCGAACCGCCCGGTGTCGGCGGGGCTGCCGGCATGAGGCTGGACCCGCAGATCGCCGAGATCATCGAGGCGCTCGACGGCGGATTCCCCCCGGTGCACACCATGTCCGGGCCCGAGGCCCGGGCCGCCATCCGGGCCCGGTTCGTCCCGCCGGAGCACCCCGAGCCGGTGGCCGAGGTGGCCGACCGGGTCATCGACGGCCCCGGCGGCGAGCTGACGGTGCGCGTCTACCGTCCCGCCGTCGCGGCCGAGCGACCGGTGCCCACCCTGGTGTGGGCGCACGGCGGCGGCTGGGTGTTCTGCGATCTGGACAGCCACGACAACCTGTGCCGAGATTTCGCCAATCGTATTGGCGCCGTGGTGGTTTCGGTGCACTACCGGCGCGCTCCCGACGAGGGTCGGTGGCCGGCGGCGGCCGAGGACGTCTACGCCGCCACGGTCTGGGCGGCCACCCACATCGGCGAACTGGGCAACGATCCGGCCAACCTGCTGGTCGGCGGCGACAGCGCCGGCGGCAACCTGGCTGCGGTCACCACCCTGATGGCGCGCGACCGGGGCACCCCGGCGATCGCCGCCCAGCTGCTCGTCTACCCGGTGATCGCCGCGGACTTCGACACCGACTCCTACCGGCGGTTCGGCCGGGGCTACTACAACCCGCGGCCGGCCCTGCAGTGGTACTGGGACCAGTACGTCCCGGACCCCGCCGACCGCGCCCACCCGTACGCCTCTCCCCTGCACGCCGACAGCCACGCCGGTCTGCCGCCGGCGGTGCTGGTGCTGGCCGGGCACGACCCGCTGCACGACGAGGGCCGCGACTACGCCGAGGCCCTGCGCCGCGCCGGGGTGCCGGTCACCGAGTGCTTCTTCGAGGGCGGCGTGCACGGGTTCATGACGATGCCCGTGCTCGAGCTGTGCGGGCGGGCCCGGGCTCAGGCCTGCGCGGCGCTCTCGGCGCTGTTGGGCAGCGGTTCGGCCGCGCCGTAGCGCTGATCGGGGTCCAGCACGCAGTGGGTGCGGCCGAACACGGTCACCATGCACTTGTTGTTGTGGTTGCACCTGCTGCGCACCCCGGCGTCGGCCGCCATCCGGTTCACCAGGTCCGGCTCCCGCAGCAGGGCCCGGCCCATGGCCATCAGGTGGAAGCCCTCCCGCATCGCGGTCTCGAGGTGCTCGCGGTTGGTGATCCCGCCCAGCAGCACGAGTTTGGTGTTGCGCATCACCGGCACGAACTGGCGCGCCGCCGGCAGCATGTAGAGATCCTCGTAGGGGTAGCTGCCCATCATCGCCCGCCCGAACAGCCGCACCCCCGGCCGCATCGCCGGCGGCATCACCTGCGCGAACTCGCGCACCGGGACATCGCCGCGGAACAGGTACATCGGCTTGAACACCGAGGAGCCCTGGGTGAGCTCGATGGCGTCGAGGGTGGCGTCGGTGTCGAGCAGCTGCGCGGTGCGCAGCGCCTCGTCGATCCAGATGCTGCCGGGCAGCCCGTCGTCCATGTTCAGCTTGGCGATCACCGCGATGCGGTCACCGACCACCTCGCGCACCCGCCGGGCGATCTCGCGGACGAACCGCGACCGGTTGTCGATGCTGCCGCCGTACTCGTCGCGGCGCCGGTTGATCAGCGGGCTGAGGAACGAACTCGGCAGGTACAGATGGCCGAAATGCAGCTCCACGGCGTCGAATCCGGCGTCCACCGCCACCTGGGCGGCCGCGCCGAACTGGTCGACGACGGCCCGGATCTCGTCCCGGCGGATCTCGCGGCAGAAGGCCAGCGAGGTGGGGTTGACGAACCGGCTGGGGGCGACCGGGGTCACGCCGGTCAGCTTCTTCGGCGCCACCACCCCGGCGTGACCGAGCTGGGCCGAGATCGCCGCCCCGGCCTCGTGCACCGCGTCGGCCAGCCGGCGCAGCCCGGGCAGCGCACGGGTGTCCATCACGATCTGCCCCGGCGCGCTGGCGGCCTCCCGCGACACGCAGCAGTAGGCCACCGTGGTCATGCCGACCCCGCCCGCGGCGAACCGGCGGTGGAAGTCGATCAGCTCGTCGGTCACCAGACCGTCCGGGGAGCGCCCCTCCGAGGTGGCGGCCTTGATCACCCGGTTGCGCAGGCGGATCGGGCCGAGTTGCACGGGGGCGAACGGGTCGAGGCTGGAATCGGTCACCCGCCAACCGTTTCCCGAAGCCGCGCCCGCGTCAACGCGGGCCTCCCGATGGCCGGGAGCGCGAACGGCGCGCTGCCACGCGCTGCCTAGTCTTGCCGGCATGGCAGCCGAGGTCTTCGTCGTCGACCGGGTGGTGACCAAGCCGGGCCAGGCCCGCCGGTTCGTCGACCGCTATCTCGCCGAGTACGCGCCGGGTGCCGTCGAGCGCGGCATGACGCTGCGCAGCGTGCTGGTCAGCCCGCCCATCTGGTTCGACGACCGGCCCAACACGGTGACCATCACCTGGTCGCTGCCCAGCCCGCTGGCCTGGTGGCAGATGACCTGGAAGGGCCGGCCCGACCCGGAACTGGGCCGCTGGTGGACGCAGATCGACGAGCTGCTGCAGGAACGCGAACGGTCGGTGGCCGCGGCCGCCGACGATGTCGAGGCGCTGTGCCGGATGGAGGATTGAGGTCCCCCGATGTCTCCCGTGACCTTCAACGTGACCCGTCTGCTCGACGTCGATGCCGAGCGGCGCCCGGCGGTGGCCGACGAGTTGCGTGCGCTGGCCGCGCGCAGCGGCGCGCTGCGCCGCGTCGTCGCCCCCACCGACGAGCGGTCCCGCAACGGCGGGGATCTGCTGGTGCACCTCCGATTCGCCGACGAATCCGGCTGGCGTGCCGTGGAATCCGAGTTCGATGCGGTCGCCGGGCGGCCCGGTGTCACCCGGGTGACCGGGGTGACCTACCGCGGCGAGCCGCACCGCCGGCCGGTCTCCGGCACGGTGTACCGCACCCTGCTGCTGCGCGTCGCGCCGGACACCCCGCCGCAGACCGCGGCCCGGTTCGAGGACGAGCTGCGCGCCATGCCGCGCTACGTCGACACCATCCTGTCCTGGCAGCTCAGCCGGGTCGAGTCGACGGTGGGCCCGACGGCCTGGACGCACGTGTTCGAGCAGGAGTTCACCGACGCCGACGGGCTGATGGGCCCGTATCTGATGCACCCGATCCACTGGGCGGTGGTGGACCGCTGGTTCGACCCGGAGTGCACCGACGTGATCGTGCGCGACCGGGTCGCCCACAGCTTCTGCGCCGTGGACGACCCGGTGCTGTCCTGAACTACAGGCCGGCGGGCAGGATGTTCGGGTTCGCCGTCGCCGGGGGTTCCAGCGGCGGCAACACCTCCCGGCCGTCGAGGCTGTGCACCGTCAGGCCCTGCGACCACGGGTAGTGCAGGCTGAAGGCAACCAGCCCGGTGCGTTCGGCGGCCGGCCGGTGGCACATCGCCAGCACGGTCTCGGCCAGGTACTCCACCGGCTCGGTCGGGAACGTGTCCGGGATCAGGCTCGCCGCGCCCGGGGTGCGCACCGCGGTGGACGGGCCGACCGCGTTGACCGCGATGTTGTCCTTGAGCAACTCGGCCGCCACGCCCTGGGTGAACCGGTGCAGCGCGGCCTTCATCGACGCGTAGATCACGTCGCCGGAGGTCTTGTTGTACTCCCGGTAGGGCCGCACCGGGGCCAGGCCGGTGACCGAGCCGATGTTGACGATCCAGCCCGCCCCGAGCCGGCGCATGTGCGGGATCGCCTTCTGGGTCAGCACGAACGGCGTCCGGATGTAGTGCTCGACGGTGCGGTCGAAGGTCTCCAGCGGCATGTCCTCGACCATCGAGTAGTCGGCGTAGCCGGCGTTGTTGACCAGGATGTCGAGCCGGCCGGTGCGCTCCACCACCCGGTCGATCAGCCCGGCCCGCTGCTCCGGGTCCTCCAGGTCGGCGGCCAGGCCGAACGCCTGCCCGCCGGCGGCCTCGATGAGCGCGATGGTCTCGCCGATGGTGCCGGGCAGCACCTCGGCCTGCCCGGCCCGGGTCGACGGCGACGGTTCGTAGTTGCGCGCGGTGACCGCCACCACCGCGCCCTCGGCGGCCAGCCGCTGGGCGATGGCCCGCCCGATCCCGCGGCTGCTGCCGGTCACCAGAGCGGTTCTGCCGGTAAGGAGTCCGGTCATTTGAGAATCAGATCCTCCTCGATCGGGGCACGGTGGCTCTGCCAGACGTCGATCAGCTTGAACGGGAACGCGGTGACGATCCGTCCGCCGCCGGAGCGGTAGTAGGTGTGCGCGGTGGGCGTGTGGCACCACACCGTGTTCTGCATGGCCTCGTCGATGCTGCGCACGTAGGCCTCGAAGGCCTCCGGCCGCACCTCGATGGTGTCCGCGCCGCGCAGTGCCATCAGCTGCAGGCACTCCATGACGTAGTGCAGCATCACCTCGACACCGAAGTTGTGGCCCGCGCCGTGGCCCGGGCTGTAGTTCGGCGCCGACGAGATGAACAGGTTGGGGAACCCGGGCACCATGCCGCCGCGGTAGGCGGCCGGGTTGTCGCCCCACACCTCCGACAGCCGCAGGCCGTCGCGGCCCCGGATGTCCAGCGTGGACAGGAAGTCCAGGTGGTAGCCGGTGGCGTAGATGATCACGTCCAGATCGACCTGGCGGCCGTCGGCGGTGACGATGCCGCGCTCGTTGACGGCCGCCGGCTCGCTCGCCTCGAGGTCGACGTGCGGCTTGGTCAGCGCCGCGTAGTAGCCGCCCGGATCGCGCACGATGCGCTTGCCGTACGGGGCGAAGTCCGGGGTGAGCTTGCGCGCCAGTTCCGATCCGGCGCCGAACATCCGGTCGATGTAGTCCAGGCAGATCTGCAGCAGCCGGTCGTTGGCCGGCGAGATGGACAGGTGCTCGGCCGCCCACTCCGGGTCGCGGACGATCACCGGGTGGTTGTTGTCGGCGGTGCCCCAGAACGACTTCAGCCGGTTCCAGTTGGCGTGGTACGGGATGTGCTTGTTCAGCCAGCGCTGATGCGCCGGCACGTCGTCGTTCTCCCGCTTGCGCGGCGCGATCCAGTGCGGCTGGCGCTGGAACACCGTCAGGTGCGCGACGTCGTCGACGATGGCGTCGACGATCTGCACCGCGGTGCACCCGGTGCCCAGGATCGCCACCCGTTTGCCGCGCAGGTCCAGTTCCGGATCCCACTCGGCGGAGTGCACGCTGATCCCGGCGAAGGTGTCGCGGCCCGGGATCTCCGGCCAGCGCGGCCGGTTCAGGTAGCCCAGGGCGGGGATGACGACGTTGGCGTGGACGGTCTCGGTGCCGCCGTCCGGCCCGGTGATCCGCACCGCCCAGCGCCGGCGGTCCTCGTCCCAGGCCATCCCCTGCACCTCGGTGTTGAACCGGATGTGCTCGCGGATGCCGTTGCGGTCGGCGACGGCCTTGAGGTACTCCTCGTACTCCGCGCCCTGCGGGTAGTAGTTGGACCAGTCGGCGGCGATGTCCCGCGACAGCGAGTAGTACGCCGACGGGGTGTCCACCCCGATACCCGGGTACACCGCGGTGTACCAGGTGCCGCCGACCTCGTCCTCGCGCTCCAGAATCTCGTAGCCGATGCCGGCGGCGGCGCACTCCATGGCGGCGGCCAGCCCGGCCATGCCCGCCCCGATGATCAGCACCTTGAAGTCGGACGGGAGTTCGGCGTCGCGCGGCAGCACCGGCTGGGGCGGCTGGAAACCGCCCTGCTCCAGCAGCAGCGGCACGTACTCGGGCTCCACCGGGGTGCCCAGCGCGATCGGGGCGATGCGGCCGAAGAGCTCCGGGTCGTCGGCCGGCAGCGCACCGGCGGGCCGCGGTGCCGCCAGCGCCGCGACCACCGCCTCGACCAACTCCTCCATGGTCTGCGCGTCGGTGACACCGACGAACTCGGGCGGATCGGGTTCGTGCGAGATACGGCTCGCGAACCGGTCCACCACCGTCGGGTCGCCGGTCAGCTGCGCGAGCACCGCAAGCAGCACCCCGGCGTCGGCCTGTCGCAGATTGGCGCGCAGTTCCTCGGGACTCGGCCCGGTCGTCGCGGGTACGTCGGTCGTCATCGAACCTCCTTGCTCGTGACGCCGAGTATGGGTTCGGCCGTCGGCACCGGCACCGGGCTCGTCTACTCAGCGGGACGCGGGCTGATCGATCCGGCCCCGCTGCACCACCATTGCCCCTCATGCAGGAACTTGATGCGGTGCTGGCCGCCACCCGCAGTCACGCCCTGGGCGACATCCCGCGGCGGACCGCGCGACGGGTGCCGGACAAGGTGGCGATCATCGACGGCGATGTCACGCTGACCTTCGCCGAGTTCGAGCACCTGGTGGACCGGGCGGCGGCGGCGTTGGACGACAACGGCTTCCGGGTCGGTGACCGGGTGGCGGTGCTGGCGCACAACTGCTGGCAGTACGCGGTGCTGGCGTTCGCGACCGCCCGCGCCGGGGTGGTGCTGGTCCCGATCAACTTCATGCTCACCGCCGAGGAGATCGCCTACATCCTCGGCCACAGCCGGGCCCGCGGGTTCATCGTCGAGGCCGGCCTGGTGCCCACCGCCGAGGCCGCGATGCGCGCCGGCGGCTCGGTCACCACCACCGCCGCGCTGGTGCGGCCCGGGCAGGCGCTGCCGGCCGGGTGGACCGACTTCGACTCCTGGCTGCGCACCACCTCCCCCGCGCCGAGTCCGGTCGTGGCCGACGACCAGATGATCCGGCTGATGTACACCAGCGGCACCGAGTCGCGGCCCAAGGGCGCCATGCACTCCAGCCGCAGCCTGATGGGCAACTACATCAGCTCCATCGTCTCCGGCGGCATGGAGGGCACCGACGTCGAGATCCACTCGCTGCCGCTGTACCACTGCGCGCAGCTGGACAACTTCCTGATCACCGACATCTACCTCGGCGCGACCAGCATCATCCTGCCCCGCCCGGAACCGGAGGTGGTGCTGCGCACCATCGAGAAGTACCGGGTCACCAACTACTTCGCCCCGCCCACGGTGTGGATCTCGCTGCTGCGCTGCCCCGTCTTCGACGAGGTCGACCTGTCCAGCCTGCGCAAGGGCTACTACGGCGCCTCGGCCATGCCGGTGGAGATCCTCGCCGAGCTGCGCGAGCGGCTGCCCAACCTGCGGCTGTGGAACTTCTACGGGCAGACCGAGATGGCGCCGCTGGCCTCGGTGCTCGGCCCGGACGAGCAGTCCGCCCACCCCGGTGCCGCCGGCCGGCCGGCCGTCAACGTCGAGACCACCATCCTCGACGACGACAACAACCCGGTGCCGCCCGGCGTGGTCGGCGAGATCGCCCACCGCAGCCCGCATCTGATGCTCGGCTACCTCGACGACGAGGCCAGGACCGCCGAGGCGTTCCGCGGCGGCTGGTTCCACTCCGGCGACCTGGGCTACTACGACGAACACGGTCTGCTGCACGTGGTGGACCGCAAGAAGGACATGATCAACACCGGCGGCGAGAACGTGGCCAGCCGCGAGGTCGAGGAGGTCATCTACCGCCACCCGGCCGTCGAGGAGGTGGCCGTGTTCGGGGTGCCGCACCCGGTGTGGGTCGAGTCGGTCACCGCCGCGGTGGTGGTGCGCAACGGCATGCGGCTCGAGGCCGCCGAGCTCATCGCGCACTGCCGGGAGCACCTCGCCGGGTTCAAGACCCCCAAGCAGGTCCACTTCGTCGACTCGCTGCCCAAGAACCCGAGCGGCAAGCTACTCAAACGTGTGCTGCGGGAACGGTTCTCGGAGCAGGTCGACACAACGGCGCAGGAAGGATCGCACGCATGACACAGACCCCGGCGACGGGTCGCATCGCCCGGTTCGACGAACCCGGCAAACCCTTTGTGATCGAGATGGTTCCGCTGCCCGAGGTGGGCCCGGGCGAGATCCTGGTCCGGGTGTCGCGGGCCAACATCTGCGGTTCGGACGTGCACGCCTGGCACGGCACGTTCGTCACCCGCGGCCTCGGCGGCCAACTGCCCACCGTGCTCGGTCACGAGATGGTCGGCACGGTGGCCGAGCTCGGCGCCGGGGTGGCGACCGACTCCGACGGCCGGCCGCTGCAGCCCGGCACCCGGGTGGTGTTCCCCTACTTCTTCTGCTGCCACAGCTGCCGCAACTGCCTGGCCGGCCGGCGCAACGCCTGCCTGAACCTGAGGATGGCCATGCTCGGCCGCGCCGACGAGCCGCCCTACTTCGTCGGCGGCTACGCCGACTACTTCCTGCTGCCCGCGGGCGCGGTGGTCTACACGGTGCCGGACTCGGTGCCCGACGAGATCGCCGCGGGCGCCAACTGCGCGCTGTCGCAGGTGATGTACGGCCTCGAACGGGTCGACCTGCAACTCGGCGAGACCGTCGTGGTGCAGGGTGCGGGGGCGCTGGGTCTGTACGCGGTGGCCGTGGCCAAGGCCCGCGGCGCGAAGACCGTCATCGCCATCGACGGCGTGCCCGAACGCCTGGAACTGGCCCGCGAATTCGGCGCCGACGAGGTCATCGACATCACCGACACCACCGAGAAGGACCGGGTGAAGACCGTCCGACGGCTGACCGACGGCCAGGGTGCCGACGTGGTGGTCGAGGTCGTCGGCCATCCCTCGGCCATCGACGAGGGGCTGAAGCTGCTGGCGCAGTTCGGCCGGTACGTCGAGATCGGAAACATCAACCTCGGCAAGACCTTCGAGTTCGACCCGTCGCGGTTCGTGTTCTCCAACAAGACCATGGTCGGCGTCTCGCTCTACGATCCCCCGGTGCTGTCGCGCGCCCTGGCGTTCCTGGAGGAGTACCGCGACCGGCTGCCGTTCGACCGGCTCGCCGCCGCGTGCTACCCCCTCGAGGACATCAACGCGGCGTTCGCCGCGGCCGAGGCCAAGCGCGACGTGCGCGCCAGCATCGTCCCCTCCTTCGACGGAAAGCCCTGATGAGCACCCACGACTACCACCGCAACACCCTCTACATCGACGGCCGCTGGGTCACCCCGAGTTCCGCCGAGGTGATCGAGGTCGTCGACCCGGCCACCGAGCAGGTCATCGGGCACGTTCCGGCCGGTACCGAGGCCGACGTCGACGCCGCCGTGGCGGCGGCCCGCCGCGCCTTCGACCCGCTGATCAGCGTCGAGGAGCGCAAGCGCCGGCTGGCGGCCGTGATCGACGCGATGGAAAAGCGCCTGCCCGGCATCGCCGAGACCATCACCCGGGAGATGGGGGCGCCGATCCGGGTCTCGCAGACCGTGCAGACCCAGGTGCCGCTGGCGGTGGCGCGCGGATTCGCCGCCGCGCTCGAGGAGATCCCGTTCTCCGAGCGGATCGGCAATTCGCTGGTGCTGCGCGAGCCCTACGGCGTGGTCGCGGCGATCACCCCGTGGAACTACCCGCTCTACCAGGTGGTGGCCAAGGTGCTGCCGGCCATCGCCGCCGGCTGCACGGTGGTGCTCAAACCCAGCAATATCGCTCCGCTGTCGGTGTTCGAGTTCGTCGAGGCGGTGCACGAGGCCGGGCTCCCGCCGGGCGTGGTCAACCTGGTGACCGGCCCCGGCGCCCGCATCGGCGAGTACCTGTCGGTGCACCCCGACGTCGACTTCGTGTCGTTCACCGGCTCCACCGAGGTGGGCAGCCGGGTGGGCGAACTGGCCGGGCGGTCGGTCAAGAAGGTCGCGCTCGAGCTCGGCGGCAAGTCGGCCAACGTCATCCTGGAGGGCGCCGACCTCGCGGCCGCGGTCAAGGTCGGGGTCGGCAACGCGTTCCTCAACGGCGGACAGACCTGCATGGCCTGGACCCGCATGCTGGTGCCGCTGTCGCGCTACAGCGAGGCCCTGGAGATCATCGAGGCCACGGTGCCGAAGTACACCGTCGGCGACCCGTGGGACCCGGACACCCGGATCGGCCCGTCGGCGTCGGCCGCCCAGTACGAGACCGTGCTGGGCTTCATCGAACGCGCCCCCGCCGACGGCGCCCGGCTGGTCACCGGCGGCCTGGGCCGGATCCGCGACACCGGCTACTTCATCGCCCCGACCGTGTTCGCCGACGTGCTGCCGGATTCCGAGCTCGGCCAGCAGGAGGTGTTCGGCCCGGTGCTGGCGGTGATCCCGTTCCGTGACACCGACGAGGCGCTCGAGATCGCCAACGGCACCGACTACGGCCTGTCCGGGGCGGTGTGGGCGGCCGACGACGAGACCGCGATCGCGTTCGCCCGCCAGGTCCGCACCGGCCAGCTCGACATCAACGGCGGCCGGTACAACCCGGCCGCGCCGTTCGGCGGCTACAAGAAGTCCGGTGTGGGCCGCGAACTCGGCCGGTTCGGGCTCGAGGAGTTCTTCCAGATCAAGTCCCTGCAACTGTCGTGAGCACCCTCGACAGCAACCGAGAACGGAGCAGTCACATCGTGAGCACACCCGCGGAGCCGTTGCTGGTCACCGCCGAGGGAGCCGTCCGGATCTGGACGATCAACCTCCCGAAGGCGGGCAACGCCATCACCGGCGCCGACTTCATCGCCGCGTTCGAGGCCGCGGTGGACGCGGCCAACCGGGACACCGGCGTGTGCGCGGTCGTCCTCACCGGCGCCGGCAAGATCTTCTCCGCGGGCGGCAACGTCCGCGAGATGGCCGACCGCAAGGGCATGTTCGGTCTGCCCGCGATCGAGCAGCGGTACGCCTACGTCGACGGCATCCAGCGCATCCCGCGCGCGCTGGCGCGCCTGGAGGTACCGCTCATCGCCGCGGTGAACGGACCGGCCATCGGCGCCGGCTGCGACCTGGCCATGATGTGCGACATCCGGGTGGCCTCGGAACGCGCCACGTTCGCCGAGAGTTTCGTCACCCTCGGGCTGGTGCCCGGCGACGGCGGCACCTGGTTCCTGCAGCGCGCGATCGGCTACGAGCGGGCCGCCGAGCTGACCTTCACCGGCAAGACGCTCGACGCCGCCACCGCGCGCAACTGGGGTCTGGTCAGCCGGGTCGTCCCGCACGAGGAGCTGATGCCCACCGCGCTGGAGCTGGCCGGCCAGATCGCCGAGAACCCGCCGCAGGCCCTGCGGATGGCCAAGCGGCTGCTGCAGGAGTCCCGCACCGGGGCGCTCGAGTCGACGCTGGGCATGGCCGCCGCGATGCAGCCGCTGGCCCACCACGACGACGAGCACGACCGCCGGATCGCCAAGTGGCGGAGCGCCTGATGGCCGCGCCCCGGCTGATGCCCCCGGTGCGCGGCGAGACGGCGCAGACCCGGGCGCTGCGCGCCGAGGTGCGGGCGTTCCTGGCCGAGCAGCGCGCCGCCGGCGCCTACACGCCCGCGGTGGACGCCTGGTTGTGCGGCTGGGACGAGCGGTTCACCGCCGCGCTGGCCGCACGCGGCTGGATCGGCATGACCGTGCCGAAGGAGTACGGCGGCCGGGGCCGGTCGCATCTGGAGCGGTTCGTGGTGACCGAGGAGCTGCTGGCCGCCGGCGCCCCGGTGGCCGCGCACTGGATCGCCGACCGCCAGATCGTGCCGGCGCTGCTGAAGTACGGCACCGAGGAGCAGAAGCGGCGGTTCCTGCCCCGCATCGCCGCCGGGGAGTGCTTCTTCGGCATCGGCATGAGCGAGCCGGACTCCGGCTCGGACCTGGCCAGCGTGCGCACCCGGGCCGTGCAGGTCGACGGCGGCTGGAAGCTGACCGGCACCAAGGTGTGGACCTCCGGGGCGCACCACGCGCACGCCTTCATCGTGCTGGCCCGCACCGCGCCGGTGGACCCGGCCAACCGGCACGCCGGGCTGAGCCAGTTCATCGTGCACTTCGACGCCCCGGGCGTGCAGGTGCGGCCGATCGTGTCGATGAACGGCCGGCACCACTTCAACGAGGTGATCCTCGACGACGCGTTCGTGCCCGACGACATGGTGTTCGGGCGGATCGGCAACGGCTGGCAGCAGGTCACCAGCGAGCTCAGTTTCGAGCGCAGCGGGCCCGAGCGGCTGCTGTCGACGTTCGTGCTGCTGGCCGATCTGGCCGGCCGCACCGCCGACGGGGTGCTGCCGCGCGACGCCGGGCTGGGCCGGCTGGTCGCCCGGGTCGCCGCGCTGCACCACATGTCCGGGGCGGTCGCCGGGGCGCTGGAGCGGCAGGAGCCCGCCGAGGTGCCGGCCGCGGTGGTCAAGGTGCTCGGCACCACCACCGAGGGCGACATCGCCGAGTACGCCGACCAGTACAGCGGTGACGACGGCGGGCTGCCCGCCGCCACCCGGGAGCTGATCACCGCCGCGGTGGACCAGCGGCCCGGCTTCACGCTGCGCGGCGGCACGAACGAGATTCTGCGCGGGGTGATCGCCCGCGGATTGGGGCTGCGATGACGACGGATGCACTCCTCGGCGGGGCGGTCGACCCCGACCTGCTGGCGCTGATGGACGCGGTGTTCGCCGAGCACGGCGGCGCCGGCACCGCGCACGGCGGACCGGTGCGCCTCGACGCCGCGCTGTGGTCCCGGCTGTCGGAGCTGGGGCTGGTGCGGCTGACCGGCTCGGAGCAGACCGGCGGCAGCGGCGCGGGCTGGCCGGAGGCCGCCGAGCTGGCGGCCGCTGCGGTGCGCCACGCGGTGCGGCTGCCGCTGGCCGAGCACGACCTGCTGGCCGGCTGGCTGCTGGAGACCGCCGGCCTGCCGGTCGACGACGCGGTGCGCACGGTGGCCGTGCTCGGCGCCGACGGCACCGCCGCCGCGGTGCCGTGGGCGTCGGCCGCGCAGCGGATCGTGCTGCTGTGGCGGGACGCCGACGGCACCCACCGGGTCGCCGACGTCGAGCCGCAGCGGCTGCGGGTCACTCCCGGCACCAACCTGATCGGGGAGCCCAGGGACACGGTGGCCGCCGACGTCGGGGCGCTGTCGGGCACCGCGGTGGCCGACGAGCTGGCGGGCCGGCTGGAGCTGCGGGCCGCGCTGGTGCGCGCGGTGCAGGTGGCGGCCGCCCTGGACACCGCCGTCGGGCTGGCGATCGAGCATGCCGGGGCGCGCACCCAGTTCGGCCGGCCGCTGGCGAAGTTCCAGGCCGTCCAGCACATGATCGCCGACATCGCGGCCGAGACCGCCCTGGCCCGCACCGCGGTCGCCGCCGCGCTCCATCGGGCCGTCGAGACCGACTGGGCCGCAGCCGATCTCGACTTCATGGTGGCGGTCGCACGGTCGTGTGCCGGGCACGCCGCCGATGTGGTGGTGCGCCGCGCCCACCAGCTGCTCGGGGCCATCGGCACCACCGCCGAACACCGGCTGCACCACTACACCCGGGCCGCGCTGGCCTGGCGGGGCGAGTTCGGCTCGGTGCGGTCCTGGGACGAGCGGGTCGCCGCGGCGGCCGCGCGGGCCGGCGCCGACGGGCTCTGGCCGCTCATCGCGGGCTGATCCGGAACTGTTCCGCTGATCGGACCGGACGGTGTCGGCCGGGCCCGCCGCCGGGTTGACTCGCCGCATGAGCAACGCGATCACGCTGTCGGAGATCCAGGAGTTCATCGGCCGGTTCTGGTACCACTACGACCAGGGCCTGTTCGACGTGCTGGAGACCTTCCTCGCCGACGAGGTGGAGTACCTCAGCCGCTCGGACTCGGGCAACTGCCCGTTCGAGGAACTGCTGGCGGCCGAGCTGCACGGCAAGGCCGAGACGCTGGCCTGGCTGCGCCAGCACCGTGACGAGAACCCCTACCCGCTGCGCCACCACGCCACCAACCTGTTCCGCACCGGCGTCGACGGTGAGGTCACCACGGTCCGGTTCTACCTGTACGTCAACCAGGTCACCAACAACGTGCCGTTCGACGTCTCCTCCGGCGTGGTCGACGCCGGGATCCGGCGGGAGGGCGACGGGCTGGTGCTGACCAGCCTGAAGGTGGTGCTCGACGCCGAGGACTCGATCCCGTTCGCCGAGCACCGCGCCAAGACCTCCGCCGGGGCCTGAGCGAGGTTACGGTGAGCGAAACCGTTTCCGCCCGTGAGGTCTTCGGCGGCGGCGTGGCCGTCGTCACCGGGGCCGGCGCCGGTATCGGCGCCGGCCTGGCCCGGCACGCCCACCGGCTCGGGATGTCGGTGGTGCTCGCCGATGTCAACGCCGACGCGATCGCCGCGCTGCGCGACGAGCTGACCGCCGACGGCGGCACCGCCGTGGACGTGGTGTGCGACGTGCGCGACCCGGACGCCGTGGCCGAACTCGCCGAACGCACCTACCGCGACGTCGGCCCGGTGCGGCTGCTGGTCAACAACGCCGGCGTGGAGCAGTTCGGCTATCTGTGGGACACCCCGGTCGCCAACTGGAACCGGGTGATGGACATCAACGTCAGCGGCGTGTTCCACGGCGTGCGGGCGTTCCTGCCGCGCATGCTCGACAACCCGGCACCGGCCTGGGTGTGGAACCTGTCCTCGATCGGCGGGGTGGCCGCGGTGCCGCTGCAGACGCCCTACATCGTCAGCAAGCACGCGGTGCTGGCGCTGACCGAGTGCCTGCGGTTGGAGGTGCAGCTGGCCGGCCACGACGACCACGTCCACGTGCAGGCCGTGCTGCCCGGCGCGGTGCGGTCCAACATCTTCGAGGCGGCCGGCGGGGTGGACGGGGACGGCGCCGACGTCGAGGCCGCCGAGTCCCAGCGGCGGGCCATGCTGGACATCAAGGCCAACGCCATGGATCCGCTGGAGGCCGCCGAGGTGGTGTTCGAGCAGGCCGCCCGCGGCGAGTTCTACCTGCTGACCCAGCCCGACTACGTGGGGTCGGCGATGGCCGAACGCGCCCAGGTGCTCACCACCCGGGTCCCGCCGCAGCTGCGCACCAAGCCGCGGTTCGACCCGGCCAGGCACTGATGACCGCCGGACACCGGCCGACGCTGGATCCGGACGCCGCGGCCCGGGTCGCGGCGTTCGGGCCGCCGGTGCCGATGCGGCGGCGCGGGCTGGCCGCGGTGCGGAAGTCGGTCGAGTCCGCTCCCCCGCCGCCCGACATGGCGCCGATGGCCGAGATCGTCGACGACACCGTGCCCGGACCGGGCGGTGCGGTCGGGGTGCGCATCTACCGTCCGCACGACGCGGCGTCCCCCGCACCGGTGATCGTGCACATGCACGGCGGCGGGCTGGTGATGGGCTCGGTGCGCTCGTTCGAACCGATGGGCCGGGCGCTGGCCGCCGCGAGCCGGGCGGTGGTGGTGGCGGTGGACTACCGGCTGGCCCCGGAGTTCCCGCCGCCCGCGCAGTTCGAGGACTGCCTGGCGGTGACGGAATGGGTTGCCGCGAACGCCGATTCGCGCGGCTGGGATGCCGGCCGGCTGGTGCTGGCCGGCGACTCGGCCGGCGGCGCACTGGCCGCGGCCGTGGCGCTGGAGCTGCGCGACCGCGGCGGGCCGCCGGTGTTCGCCCAGGTGCTGATGTATCCGGGGCTGGACCGGGACATGGCCGCACCGTCGATCCTCGCGCTGCACGACGCGCCGATGCTGCTGCACGACGACATCCTGTTCATGCACGAGCTCGCCGACACCGGTGCCGGCGAGCCGCACGACCAGCGCCGGGTGCCGGCCTACGCGACCGACCTGACCGGGCTGCCGCAGACCATCGTGGTGACCGCCGAGCTCGATCCGATCTCCAGCTGGGGCGAGCGGTTCGCGCAGCGGTTGCGCGACGCCGGGGTGCAGACCACCCTGACCCGCTACCCGGGCATCTACCACGGTTTTCTGATGCGCTCGGAGGCCACCGCCCGGGGCCGGCTGGCGATGGCCGAGATCGGCGCCCTGCTGCAGGCGAAGTTCGCCAACCCGCTTCCGTTCTGAGAATCCGCGGAACCCGTCTCCCGGTGGCCGGACACCGCGGTGACGGATCGGAACACCGGCAAACACAATCGGACCGAACCAAACCGGAGTCGAAGGAGTACCGAAATGCTCACCGAAGAGCGGCGGATGCAGCTGAACGACATCCTCCGCCCCGTCGCGCCACCCCGCGAGATCGAAAACGTCTACACCGACGACCAACGGGAACGGCTCTACGACGTCGTGCGCAAGTACGGCCCGTGGCGGCTGATCATCGCCCAGCACTTCGCCTCCCCCGAGGAGCTCATCGCCACGATGAGCGGCCAGTTCCCGGAGGGCTTCGAGCCCAGCCTGGACCTGTTCCTGACCCCGACGTTCCGCGGGCATCTGGCGAACCACGGCACGGTGCTCTTCCCCGAGATCCACGACTGCTTCTACAACGAGCGGTTCCTCGCCGAGGCCAAGTCCTACTGGGGTGCCCAGTACGCCAAGCCGCAGATGATGCTGTTCAACATCAACGGCCCGTGCGCCAACCGCGACCCCGGCCACCTGGACTCGCCGAGCTTCCGCGGCATCCGCTACGAGAACGCGCCGACCTGGCTGGTCAGCGTGATGGGCAAGTCGGGGCTGTTCACCGACTACCTGATCAAGATGGCCCAGGTCATCACCTGGTTCTCGCTCGACGAGAGCAGCGGCTTCACCTACTGGCCGGACGGCCCGCTGAAGGCCCCCAAGCGGGTGCTGCCGCCGGTGTACAACCGCGGCGTGGTGGTGCAGAACGAGATGATGGTGCACCGCGGTGAGGCCAACGGCCCGGTGGACCAGCAGATGCCCAACGGGCTGTCGTTCGACACCGTGTTCGCCGGCGACCCCGAGTCGCGCGACCACTGGGTGCTGCGCAACGGCGACGAGGTGATCGCCCGGCACCACACCGACGAGCTGCGGTTCCTGGTGCACTGGTCGGCCGAGGTGTACTCGGATTACGACGAGCTGAAGAAGAACATGGACCACTCCGACGATCTGACGGTCGACAAGGCGATCGACATGATGGTCGACGACCTGGCCAAGCGCGGCGTCAAGCTCGACATCCCGAGCAACCCGCTGCACGACCCGGCGTTCATCGGCGCGCTGCACGCCGCCTACGACCTCGGTGCGCCGGCGATCTACCCCGAAGAGGCCCCGCTGAGCCCCTTCGTCTTCAGCTGATCCCTCCTCCGAAACCAGCGGACCCGGTATCCGATCGGATACCGGGTCCGCTGCTTCGGTGCCGTGTCCGGGGCCGGTCAGCGGCCGGCCGCGTGCGCCCCGGCGCGGCGGCCGCTGAACACGCAGTCGGCGATGGACAGGCCGCTGATGTAGCCGTTCGAGCACACCCCGACCGCGGTGCGGCCGGCCGCGTACAGCCCGGGCACCACCCCGCCCTCGGCGCGGAGCACCTCGCCGGTGTCCTCGTCGACCACCAGCCCGCCCAGGGTCAGCCCCGGGATCGGGTAGAACATCGAGGAATCCGCCGAGATGTCGATCGAGTAGAACGGGCCGCGTTCCAGCCGCGGGCACAGCTCGGGATCCTTGTGGGCCGGGTCGCCCGCGCCGGCGGCGAGCGCGCGGTTGTACTCGTCGACGGTCTTGCGCAGGCCCGCCGGATCGATGCCGTTCTTGGCCGCCAGGGCCTCGATGGTGTCGGCCTTGCGGTGCCCCGGACCGAGCAGGTACCAGATCTGCAGCCGCTGGAACATCTTGGTCTGCTCGCGGATCTGGGTGCGGATCCTGCGCCAGGTGGCGGCGTCGTAGATGGCCCAGCCGCGACCGCCGAACTCGCGCATGAGCACATCGCCGTGGGTGGCGCCGTAGAGGTCCTCGTTGGCGATCCGGCGCCCGTCGGCACCGACGGTCAGCCCCTCCAGGAAGGCGCTGGGCGGCGACAGGAACCGCCAGGCGGTGACCTTGCCCATCTTGTCGGCGGTCCCGCCGGCCTGCAGCCCCAGCCGGATGCCGGTGCCGTCGTCACCGACGGTGCCCAAGGGCGAGATCTTCTCGAACTGCGGGGCGTAGCGGCGCACCCACTCGCGGTTGTTGATGAACCCGCCGGCCGCCAGGATCACCGCGCGGGCCCGCGCCTCGGCCGGCTGCGCCGCCTCGGCCAGCAGCCGCTCGCCGTAGCTCACCGCCCCGGCCACCGCGCTGGGCATCCAGGTGCCGAGTTTGCCGGTGGCCTTGGTGATCAGCTTGTGCCGGCGGGCGTTGGGGTGGCGCGGGTCGACCACCGTGTAGCGCACCCCGGTGACGGTGCCGTCCTCGTCCTGGATCAGGTCGTGCACCCGGGCCAGCGGCACGAACCGCACCCCCTTGGCCAGGGCGGAGTCCCGCAGCCGTTCGAACAACTCCCGACCGGACCGCATGCCCGGGGCGACCACCCGGTGCCCGCGCGGCGCGGGTTCGGCGTGCTCCTTGAACGGGTAGGCCTTCTCGTTGCCGGAGTAGTACAGGTAGTGCCGGTCGGTGGGGTACGAGGTCTTGTACGCCGGCGCCGCACCGCCGCGGAACGGCACGCCCTGGCGCTTGAGCCACTCGATGAGCGCCGGGCTCTGCTCGCAGAACCGGGCCAGGGTCTCCGGCCGGACCGCGTCGCGCACCTCCTGGGCCAGGTAGGCGCGCATGTTCTCGACGGTGTCGCGGTAGCCGCCGGCGCGCTGTTCGTCGGTGCCGCCGCCGGCGTAGACGATGCCGCCCGAGTAGGCGGTGGCGCCACCGCCCCAGCCGCGGTCCAGCACCAGCACCCGGGCCCCGCGGTCGGCGGCCTCGATCGCCGCCGAGGCGCCCGCGGCACCGAAACCCACGACGATGACGTCGTATTCGTCGACTGTCGGCATCTGTGACTCCCCGTCAGAGAACGGACTTGATCTGTTTGGCGACGATCCGCGCGGTGCGCCGCGGCGCGATCCGCGACATCGCGTACAGCACCCGGGCGTCGGTGCCGATGATCACCCGGTAACGGTCCCTGGCGATGCCGGCGACGATCCGCCGGCCCGCGGTCTGCGGCTTGGTGATCGGCGCCTTGCGGCCCTTCGCGTCGAGCATCTCCACACCCGAGTTCTGCGCCAGGTTCGTCGAGACCTGGCCCGGGAACACGGTCATCACACGGACATTGGTGTCGGCGAGCTCGGCCTCGAGGCCCTCGCTGAACTGTTTGACCGCGCCCTTGCTCGCGCTGTAGAGCAGCTGGCTGGCGAACGGCACCAGCGCCGAGAGACTGGACATGTTGGTGATGTTGGCCTCCGGCCGCGTCAGCAGCAGCGGCAGGAAGGCCCGGCACATGCGCACGGTGCCCAGGTAGTTCACCGCGGTCACCCGCTCCGCGTCGGCGTCGTCGAGGTCGCCGAACAGCGCGAACCGCTGGGCGATCCCGGCGATGTTGACCAGCCCGTCGACCCGGCCGTGCGCGGCGAGCACCGCGTCCGGCAGGGCCGCGACCGCGGCGGCGTCGGTGATGTCGAGTTCGTGGGTGCTCACCCGGCCCCCGGCGGCCCGCACCCGGTCGGCCGTCACGGCCAGCCCGGACCGGTCGCGGTCCACGGCGGCGACGTGCGCCCCGCGCCGCGCCAGTTCCGCCGCGACCTCGCGGCCCATCCCGTTGCCGGCGCCGGTGACGACGAAGACCCGATCGGCGATACGCATGCGGCCCTCCTCAGCCGGATGCTCCCCCACCGACCGCCTCGCGGTCGGCGAGCACCGGCAGCCTGCCCTGCCGGACCGCGTCCTCGATGGCGGTGCGCAGCCCGGGGCAGAGCGCGACGGCGTGCCCACCGGGGTGGGGTCGGTGCCGGCACTGCCGTCGCGCCTGCGCGTTCCACTGCACGCTGGTCTGCTCCCAGCTGGCCTTGCGCACCAGCACCGAGGCACCGCAGGCCGTGCAGTCGACCGGCCGCATCGGCTCGTCGAGCAGCCGGTTGTCCGGGCGGACCGTCACTTGTTCACGCCCACCAGCCGGGGCAGCCGGCCGGCGGCGATGTTGTCCTGGACCTCCTTCATCCACGCCTCGCGCGGACGGGTGGTGTCGATCTCGAACTCGAAGCGGTCCACCATGTCCGGGGTGATGTCGGCGACGTCGACGTAGAACTGCTCGTACCAGCGGCGCAACTGGTAGACCGGCCCGTCCTCCTCGCACAGCAGCGGGTTGTCGATGCGGGCCTTGCGCTTCCAGATCGCCACGTCCTGCTCGAAGCCGAGCTTGACGAAGTCGCCGAGCGCGATCGCCATCTCCATCGCGGCGTCCCGGGGCAGGTGCTCGTTGATCTCCACCGAGATGCCGTACTGCAGCACGAAGGAGTTGGCGTCGATCGGATAGTGGCAGTTGATCAGGACGGTGCGCTGGTCGCCGTGCTCGTAGTGGTAGACCAGGTCGTCGATCATGAAGGACGGGCCGTAGTAGGACGCCACCGAGGTGGTCCCGAGGATCTTGGCGCCCTCGCCGCCGCCGAGGTCCGGCCGCGCCTCGCTCTTGTAGTACTGGGTGGCGATGTGGCCCTCGAAGACGTTCTTGAACTCGGTGGGCAGCCCGCCGTGGATGTAGAAGAAGTGCGCCATGTCCACGACGTTGTCGATGATCTCGCGGCAGTTGGTGTGCACCACCGTGGAATACCAGTGCCAGTCGGTCCAGCGGTCGGTGCCCACCCCCTCGATGCGCGGGATCGTCACCTCCGGCGGCGGCGGGTTCTTCTCCGGGTCGTTCCAGACGAACAGCATCCCGTCCTGCTCCATGGTGGGCCAGGTCGCGGTGCGGGCGAGCTTGGGCACCCGGCGGCTGTACGGGATCTGCTTGCAGCGGCCGTCACCGCCCCACCGCCAGTCGTGGAACGGGCAGGCGATCTCGTTGCCCTTCACCTCGCCGTCGGAGAGGTCCCCACCCATGTGGCGGCAGTAGGCGTCCAGCACGTTGATCCGGCCGTCCTCGCCGCGGAACACCACCAGCTTGCCGCCGAAGGCATTGACGGCGTGCGGTTTTCCGTCACCGAGATCGCGGGTCAGGCCGAGGCAGTGCCAGCCGCGGGCGTACCGGGTCGGCACGGCCTGCGCCTCGATCTGACGAACCTCGTCGACGTCGCCGGGCTGCAACGTTGTCATGTCGGCCATCCTCGGGGTCTGTGGAGAGACGTCAGGAACCCTGTCGTTCTAACACCGCGACGGCCGCTCACCCGGGCGGTGTTCCACTGATCGGGCACGGCACCGGCGGCCGGGGCCGCCGGTGCCGACAATCGCCCGGTGACCGATGCGCAGAACCTCACCGTCGATCTCCTCGTTGTCGGCTCCGGCACCGGGATGGCCGCCGCCCTGGCCGCTCACGAACTCGGACTCTCGACGCTGATCGTGGAGAAGACGGGCTATGTCGGTGGCTCCACGGCGCGTTCCGGCGGCGCCTTCTGGATGCCGGCCAACCCGATCCTGGTCGAGCACGGCTCCGACGACACCCTGCAGGCCGGCCACACCTACATGGAGTCGGTGGTCGGCGACGACGCCCCGCTCGACCGCGCCCACACCTTCGTCGACTTCGGCGCGGCCACCATCGACATGCTGCGTCGCACCACGCCACTGAAGTTCCTGTGGGCCAAGGGGTATGCCGACTACCACCCGGAGCGGCCGGGCGGCAGCCCGGTGGGCCGGACCTGCGAGTCGCGCCCGTTCGACGTCAACGTGCTCGGCCCGGAGCGCGCCCGGCTGCGCCCCGGGGTGATGAAGTCCTCCTTCCCGATGCCGGTCACCGGCGCGGACTACCGCTGGTTCAACCTGATGGTCCGCAAGCCGGTCAAGGCCTGGCCGCGGATCCTGCTGCGCGCCGCGCAGGGCATCGGCGGGCTGGCGCTGGGCCGCCGCTACGCCGCCGGCGGGCAGGCGCTGGCCGCCGGGATGTTCGCGGGCGTGCTGCGGGCCGGGATCCCGGTGTGGACCGAGTCCCCGGTGGTCGAACTCGTCACCGACGGCGACCGGGTGACCGGCGCGGTGGTGGACCGGGCCGGCACCCGGGTCACGGTGCACGCCACCCGCGGTGTGGTGCTGGCCGCCGGCGGGTTCGACCACGACATGGCCTGGCGGCGCAAGTTCCAGTCCGAGTCGCTGGCCGACCACGCCAGCCTCGGCGCGGAGGGCAACACCGGCGACGCCATCCGGCTGGCCCAGGAGACCTGCGGTGCGGCCGTGGGGCTGATGGACCAGGCCTGGTGGTTCCCGGCGTTCGCCCCGCTGCCCGGCGGCGAGCCGACGGTGATGCTCGCCGAGCGGTCGCTGCCCGGCTGCCTGATGGTCGACCACACCGGGCGGCGGTTCATCAACGAGGCGATGGACTACATGTCGTTCGGCCAGCGGCTGCTGGAGCGCGAGCGCGCCGGTGACCGGGTCGAGCGGATGTGGATGGTCTTCGACCAGCGCTACCGCGACAGCTACGTGATGGCCGCCGAGCTGTTCCCGCGCATGCCCATCCCGCAGACCTGGTACGACGCCGGCATCGCCCACCGCGCGGACGATTTCGCCGACCTGGCGCGCGCCATCGGGGTGCCCGCCGACCAGCTGACCGCCACCGTGACCCGGTTCAACGAGCTGGCCCGCAGCGGGGTGGACACCGACTTCGGCCGCGGCGACAGCGCCTACGACCGCTACTACGGGGACCCGACCGTCACGCCGAACCCGAATCTGCGGGCGCTGGAGGCGGGGCCCTACTACGCGGTCGAGGTGGTGCTCAGCGACCTGGGCACCTGCGGCGGCCTGCGCGCCGACACCCGGGCCCGGGTGCTGCGCGAGGACGGCTCGGTCGTCGCCGGGCTGTACGCCATCGGCAACACCGCCGCGAACGCCTTCGGCCACAGCTATCCCGGCGCGGGGGCGACCATCGGCCAGGGCCTGGTGTTCGGGTACCTGGCGGCCCTGGACGCGGCCGGCCGGCTCGGCTGAGCGCCGAGGGGGTCCGGTCTCGGCAAGCCCCGGAGGGTGTTCTCCTCCGTGCCCTCCGGGGCTTCCTCCCGGCCCGGGGCGTCAGTCGTCGGCGCCCTCGAGGGCGTTGGGCTCCTCGGCCGCGATCCGGCGCTCCACCTCGTACCAGTACTCCCGGCCCGGGAACTCGAAGTTCTGCCGGCCGTCGGCGTTGAGTTGCCGCTCCACCGTGTCGAGATCGGCGATGAGCTGGCGGGCCAGGTCGCGTTCGGCGGCGTAGTAGCGCTGCGACCACAGCAGCGCCAACCGGGCGTAGGACCAGGCCGGCTGGCCGACGGCCCAGCGCGACTCGGTCTCGGCGGCGCGGTGCATGCGGTCGGCGTACTCGGCGTGCTCGACCAGGATCTCGCGCAGCCGGCCCGGGGCGATGAGGTGGCCGAGCATCACGCGCAGGATCGGATTGTGTTTGAGCGTGGGCGGTTCCACCGGCTCCTCGTTGGCCCACCGGGTGAGCAGCGTCAGCCCCCGGGGCGTGATCTTGTACATCCGGCGGCTGCGGGCGCCGTCCATCTCGACCCGCGAGCTCACCAGGCCACCCCGCTCCAGCCGCTTGAGTTCGGAGTAGATCTGGCTGTAGGCCGGGCTCGGGTAGAAGAACCGCAGTGCCCAGGTGATCCACTTCTTGACGTCGTACCCGGACAACTCGTCGCCCCCGGACAGCATGCCCAGCAACGCCCACCCGGTGGGCGAGACGTTGACGTCACCGCCCGGGACATCCGCGGAATCCGTCACCCGCCAAGGCTAGCAACCGCCCGGTGGGGCCGCTGCGCGCCAACCGCTGACCGGGAGACGGCGGTTGCCGGGCGGGCGCCGCTCCCCCACAGTGGTCGGCGATGAGCGACGGTGCCCTCTCCCCGGAAGACGTCCGGCGTGCCGTGGCGGCGTTCGAGCCGCTGACCCGGTCGCTGCGCACCCTGATCGACGTCGCGATCCGCAGCGAGGTCGACGAGCCGGAGGTCCGGCGCGCCCGCCGGCTCGTCGAGGAGGCGACGGCGGTGCTGTCGGCGAAGCTCGGCGACGGCCCGCCCGGGCGGTGGCCGACCACCGACGGCAGCGTGGTCACCTGGGGCAACGCGGTGTTCGGGGTGCGCAACGCGATCGCCCCGCCGGTGGCCGTGCAGCGCGAACCGGACGGTGGGGCGTTCGCCGAGGTCGAGCTCGGCCCGCCGTACGAGGGCCCGCCCGGTCAGGTGCACGGCGGGGTGGCCGCACTGCTGCTCGACCACGTGCTGGCCGCCACCGCGCACCGCCCCGGGCTGCCCGCGGTGACCGGCACGCTCACGCTGCGCTACCTGGCGCCCACCCCGCTGGGCCGGCTGCGGGTGACGGCCCGGATCGAACAGGACGCGCCGCACAAGACCGTCGCGGCGGGCCACATCGTCGCCGCCGACGGCACGGTGACCGTGCGGGCGGAGGGGGTGTTCATCCGGCCCGGCGCCCGCCGCGCGCCGCAGGCCGGCTCAGAGCGGCTCTAGCGCGGCGATCAGCCAGCGGCCGTCGACCCGGTCGAGCCGGACCAGCACACTGGCGGCGGTGCGGGCGGGTTCGGGCCGGTCCCGGCCGGCGGTCTCGGTGTCCAGGAAGACCAGCACCTCGGCGTGCTCCGGCCCGAGCTCGCTCACCGCGGCGTCGACCACCCGCGCGGTGGCGGTGATCCCCTCGTCGCGGGCGGCCGGCACCAGCACCTCGTCGGCGAACCGGCCGTAGTAGGTCCGGAACTCGCCGGTCGTCAGCGACCGCGCGGCCGCCATGTCCTGTTCGACGGTGTCGGGCGCGTAGGACAGCAGCTGTTCGGTGCCGGTCCGCGCCGCGGCGACCGCGGCCGCGGCCGCCGCGTCGTCGACGCCGCGGTCGGCGCGGTGCAGGGTCAGATACACCACCGCCGCGAACACGGTCGCGATCAGCGGCACCGCCGCCACCGCGAGCCCCCGCAGGGTGGGCCGCCTCATGCCACGAACTCGACGTCGGACATCTTGATCCGGTCCCCTTCCCGCTGCAGGTTCACCCGCAACCGCCAGCTGCGCGGGGCGTCCCGCGCCCCGTCGGCGGTGCCGGCGACGGTGGACGCCGCCACCAGCACGACGGCCGCGTCGTCGGTCATCGACTGCACCGCCACGGCCTGCACCCGGGCGGTGGTGCTCACCTGCGCGTCGGTGGCGAGGCGGGTGAAATCCTCTGCGGCGAACTCGAATTCGTCGTGGAACCGGCCGGTGGCGTTCTCCATGATGCGGTTCAGGCTGCCCTGCGGGTCGGCGGCGTCGATGGACAGCAGGGTGACCACGTTCTGGCGCGCGGCGGCGACGTACTCGGCCCGGGCCTGCGCCTCGGCCCGCTGCGCGAGGTGGCCGCGCACCATCGCGCCACCGGCGGCGAACATGCCCACCGCGCACAGCATCGCGATCACCAGTGCCGCAGTGCGCACAACGCCCCCTTGGGCCCGGTCGAGGTGGCGACCACCGCCCCGTCGACCGAGAGTTCGCAACGGAACGTCGATTCCACCGACCGGCCGGTGCCGGTCACCACCACCATCGCCCACCGCTGCGGATCCTCCAGCGTGGTGCGCAGCACCCAGGGCCGACCGGGCCCGAGATCGACCCGGGCGCGGGGGGTGAACCGGTACGGGTCGTGGCTGTAGTCGGCCCAGTTCGGCGGGTCGACCTCGCGGTAGTAGATGTCGGCGCCGACCTCGGTCTCGGCCGTCACCGTATAGACCACCTCGTGCGGCACCGCGTGCGCCGCCGGCCCGGGCACGGCCACCAGCGCCGCACCGGCCAGCAGCGCGGCCGCCACCGGCCTACCGGTCATCGCCGCGCCCCCACCGCGGGGCCCCGTCCTGGGACTGGCAGAACAGGAACAGCCCGTCGGGTGCCTGCGCCACCCACCGCTCGTAGCCCGAGCAGTCCGCGCCGAGCTCCTTGATCCCGGCCATCGGCGGGGACCGGAACCAGCGCGGTTCGTAGCGGCGCGGCGACCCGCAGAACACCAGCCGACCGGGGCGGATGGACGGCCCGGCCACCGCGGTACCGAACACGTAGTAGGCGGTGTCCGAGCAGGGCGCGCCCAGCACCACCCCGGGACGGATGCCCGGGGTGCACTCCGGGCCGTCGCAGGCCGGGGTCTCGGCCCGCGCGGGGGTGGTCACCACCGCGACGGCCGCCAGCGCGGCCACCACCGACACCACAGTCCCTCGCACGCCCACGCACTCTGTCAGCCGGCCACCGGCCCGGCCAGTGGATGGTCCACTGAGCGGTCAACCCGATCCGGCCGCCGCGGCGCGGGGTGGTTGACTGCCGAGACATCCGTTCGCGTCCCGACCGACGACTCCGAAGGAGCAGGCAGTGCTGCGTCCGATCACGATGCTGACCGCCGCGGTCACGGTGTTCGGCTGCGCCACCGGCGGTGCCGTGGCCGCGGCCGAGACCGGGAGCCATCCGGAGTGGGGCCTCAACGGCACCTACATCGCGACCTCCAACGGCGAGTGGGCCCGCAAGAACGAGGTGTTCTACGAGCAGGCCAGCGTGCGCAGTACCTGGACCATCAGCACCGAGTGCAGCTATCCGGGCGAGTGCACCGGCACCGTGCACAGCGACTGGGGCTGGACCGCGCCGATCTACCAGCGCAGCGGCATCTGGTACGTCAAGCACCAGGTGGACAACTGGATTCCGTGCCCGGACGGCAGCACCGCCCCGGGGTTGCAGACCTACCGGTTCCGCGCCATGACCCCCGAGGGCGCCCACGCCGACCCGACCTCGACCACCCTGGTCGGCGAGGACATCACCGTCGGCCCCAGCGGCGCCTGCGGGGTGAGCAAGCCGGTCTACATCAACATGCCGTTCAAGCTGGTCAAGGTGTCCTGACCGGGGCCGGCGCGCACCGGGTGGAGCCGGCGGAGTGCCCGCCGGCCCCACCGGTCAGCGCGGCATCAGGTCCTGCCACTCCTGCGGGCCGGACCCACCGAGGTGGTTCTGCTGGTAGACCCGCCCGTCCGGCGCGGCGTACTCGCCGGTCTCCGGGTTGTAGGTGGCCACGCCCACCGGCGGCGGGGCGTCCCCGGCTGCCTCGGCCGGGCCCGGCATCGGGGTGCCCTCGATCGGGCCGAAGATCTGCTCGTCGGCGGTGACCCGGTCGTCGAGCGGCACGCCCTGCGCGATCAGGTTGGGGTCGATCGGGTACGGGCCGAGCACGTGCTGGCGCATCGCGATCGGCTCGTAGGGCCGGTCGCTCTCGCAGATCTCCACCGTGGGCGCCCGCTTGCCGGGTTGCCCCATGCACGGGTAGTTGCGCGCGCCGCGCACGCCCATCGGGGCGTCCTGGGGCAGCTTGCAGTACAGCCCGTCGGGGGTGTCCACGTCGGTCAGGTCGGCCGGGGACCGCCACTCCGAGGGCGGCAGGAAGCCCACCGTGCAGGCCGGCGGGTCGCCCAGGGTGAGGCTGAACTCCGAAAGCGCCATGCCGGTCGGGTTGTTCAGCGAGGAGCCGTAGGACTGGGTGGCCGCCAGGTACGGCGGCAGCAGCACCAGCAGCTGTTCGATGGACGGGTGGTAGGTGACCGCGACCTGGCCGACGGTGGTCAGGTTGGCCAGCAGCACCGGCAGCGTCGGCTCCACCTCGCGCATCAGCCGGGTGGCCGCGTCGGCGGTGCCGGGTCCGTCGCGCAGGATGGTGCGGATCTCGTTGTCCCGCGCGGCGAGCCGGTCGGTGATCCCGGCCAGGCCGGCCGCCCAGGTCCGGATCGCCGCGGCACTCTCGGCCTGCCCGTCCAGCAGTGGGGCGCTGTCGTCGATGAGGGTGCGCGACTGCTCGGCGTGTTCGCGCAGTCCGGCGGCCAGCCTGCTCGACGAGTCGAACAGGGCACCCAGGTCGGTGCCGGTGCCGTTGAGCGCGGTGAACGACTCGTCGAGCAGCGCCGAGAGCTTGCCGGTCGGGATGCTGTCGACCATCGCGCTGAGCTGGTCGAGCATCGGCCCGACCGGCTGCGGCAGGCTGGCCTGCTCGGCGGTGATCACCGAGCCGTCGGCCAGGAACGGCCCGTCGTCGGTGCGCGGCACCAGATCGACGTACTGCTCCCCCACCGCCGACACGCTGCGGACGTTGGCCTGCAGGTCGGCCGGGATGCGGGCGGACCGGTCCAGCGACATGGTGACCAGCACCCCGTCGCGGGTGGGCTCGATCGCGGTGACCTTGCCGACCTGCACGCCGCGGTAGGTGACGTTGGAGAACCGGTACAGCCCGCCGGTGGCGGGCAGCTCCAGGGTGACGGTCATCCGGCCGATCCCGAGCAGCACCGGCACCTGCATGTAGCCGATCACCATCGCGGTCATGCCGATCACCGAGGCGATGGCGAAGATGACGAGCTGGGTGCGCACGAACCGGGTCAGCATCAGTTCCCGCCCTCCTGGTCGGGCTGCGCGTCCTGTTCCATCGGCAGCGGCGCGAGCTCCTGCGGCGGCGCGGTGACCGGCGCCTTGAGCGGGTCCCGGGTGTACATGTTGTACCAGGGGTCGCCGGGCGCCGGGACCAGCGAGGCGTTCGGGTCGCCCCAGCGGGTGCCCAGGAACATGCCGCGCTTGAGCCGCGGAATGGTGAAGTCGAACACGATGAACTGGTTCATGTAGTCGCCCCGGATGCCCCGGTCGATGAAGTCCTGAGTGTAGGGGTAGGTCGGCAGGTAGGTCAGCGCCGTCACCAGGTCCGGCCCGACGTCGGCCAGCGCCCGCACCGTCGGCTCGATGTTGCGCAGGTTGCGGATGATGTCGTCGTGCGAGTCGTGCAGCAGTTGTGCTGCGGTGTCGCTGAACTCGCCGAGCCGGCGCAGCGCGGTGACGAGCTGGGGACGCTGTTCGTCGAGCACCTGCAGCGCCCGCGGGATGCGTTCCAGCGCGGCGGTGAGCACCGGCCGCTGCCCGGCGAAGGTCCGCGCCAGCCGGTTGAGCGCCTCGATCGAGGCGATGATGTCGTCGTGCTGGTCGTCGAGCAGCGCGACCACCCGGTTCAGCCGGCCGATCAGGTCGCGGACCTGTTCGGTGTTGCCCGACAGCGCGGCGTTGAAGTTGCCGATGATGTCGCCGATGTGGGCCAGCCCGCCGCCGTTGACCACCACCGACAGCGACGACAGCGTCTGCTCGGTGGACGGGTAGGTCGACGACCGCGACAGCGGGATGGTGGCGCCGGGCGACAGCCGGCCGGCCGGTTCCTCGCCCACCGGCGGGTCCAGGGCCAGGTGCATGGAGCCCAGCAGGCTGGTCTGGCCCACGGTGGCGACCGCGTTGGCCGGGATCACCACGTCGGGCCGCACCGAGACCTCCACCTCGGCCCGCCAGTCCTGCACCTGCATCCGGCGCACCGCGCCGACCACCACGTCGTTGACCAGCACCGGCGAATTCGGTTCCAGCGTGCCCACATTGGCGAGCTCGACGCGGTAGGTCACGGCGTCGCGGCCGGTGCCGACGGTGCCGGGCAGCGGCAGCGAGTTCAGCCCGTCGAAGGCGCACCCCGAAACCGCCACCGCGACACCGCAGGCCAGCGC
Source organism: uncultured Mycolicibacterium sp. (assembly GCF_937941905.1). GTDB lineage: Bacteria > Actinomycetota > Actinomycetes > Mycobacteriales > Mycobacteriaceae > Mycobacterium. The sequence continues at coordinate 32,006 of NZ_CALDGS010000092.1, forward strand.
GGCGACCCGCACCGTCAACCGTCGGGACGTCATCGGCCACCTCCCGGCGCCGCCTCGGCGGGCAGCAGCATGTCGGCCAGGCTCGACACCGGCGGCGAGGTCGGCGGCGGCGCGCCCGGGTAGGCCGCCGGATTCGGGTTCGCCGGCAGCCCGTTCGGGGCGAAGATGCCCGGCGGTGCCGGCGGGTCGGTCCAGCCGGCCGGCGGCGGGACGTCGCCGGCGCCGGTGTAGGCCGACACCGCCGGCGGCGTCTCCGGCGGCCCGGGATCGGTGCCGCCGCCGCCCGGGGCGAGCCGGGGATCGGTGTACAGCACGTTCTTCGGGGCCGGGTTGAGGTACATGTTGAACGGCAGCGGCAGATAGTTGAAGTTCATCAGCCGCAGCGCCGGGCCGAGGTACTCCGCGCACGCCTTGCCGGACTCCTCGGCGGTGGCGTTCTCCACCGCCGCGATCGCCGCGCAGATGGTGGCGACCGGGTTGGCGAAGTTGTTCATGGCGAACGAGCCGCGCGGCCCGCCGGTGTCCGGGTTGTAGATGTTGTAGCCGTTCACCAGCGCGTTGGGCGCGACGTGCAGGATGTTCTTGAGCACCATGCTGTTGTCGTTGAGCACCTGGGTCAGGTTGGCCAGGCGCTGCACCTGTTCGGTGGTCTGGTCGCGTGAGCCCTCGATGAACCGGCGCACCTTCTCCAGCGCCGACGACAGCTGCACCATCGCCGCGTCGAGGTCGTCGCGGCTGCCGTCGAGGACGCTGCTCACCTCGGCGAGCCGGTCGTGGAACTGCACGATCTGGACGTTGCTGTCGCGCAGCGCCGACACGAACACCTGCAGGTGCTCGATGACGTCGACGATGTCGCCGCTGCCCTCGCCCACCACGCGGGAGATCTCGGCCAGCTGGGTGATGGTCTCCTTGAGCTTCGGCCCGTTGCCGGCCATCGCGTCGGCGGTGGTCTCGATGAACCGGCCCAGCGACGTCTCCGAGAGCCCGCCGCCGGGGCCGAGTTCGGTGGCCAGCCGGGTCAGCTGTTCCTTGATCTCGTCCCACTCCACCGGCACGGCGGTGCGCTCGAGCGGGATCTCACCGCCGTCGGGCATGGTCGGGCCGCCGGCCTCCGGGCCGGTGCCGTAGGCGGGGGTGAGCTGGACGTAGCGCGCCGACACCAGGTTCGGCGCGACGATGATCGCCTGCGCGTCGGCCGGGATCGGCACGTCGCGGTCGACCTCGAGGGTCACCCGGGTGCGGGTGCCCTCCGGGTCGATGGCCCGGATCCGGCCCACCTGCACCCCGGCGACCCGCACCTCGTCGCCCGGGTAGATCGCGGTGGCCGAGCTGAAGTAGGCGGTGATGGTGACCGGGCGGGCCAGCCAGCCGTAGGCCAGCACCGCGACACCGGCGGCCAGCAGCACCGCCAGCACCGTGAGGAGTCTGCGTCGGGTCATGGGTGCTTCTCCGGAATCCCGTTGTACGGGAAGGGGAACTCGGCGCGCGGCCCGGCGTTGTCCGGCGGCTGGCCGGCGTTGACGCCGCGCCGGAAGCCGAGCGCGTAGTCGAGGAACGGCTGGATCGCCGGGCCGGGCAGCAGGTTGGAGGCGAACCCGTAGTAGTAGAACCCGTTGTTCACCGCCTCACCCAGCGTGAGTTGGTATTTCGCCATCCCGCGCAACGACTTCTCCAGGTTGTCGTGGTTGCGTTCGAGGACCTCGGCCACCGCGTTGATCTGCTCCAGCGCCGGGGCGAGTTCGGCCTCGTTCTCGTCGACCAGCCGGGACAGCTCCCGGGCCACCGCGGTGGTGTTGGCCAGCAGGTTGGCGATGGCGTGCCGGCGCTCCCGCAGCACCGCCAGCAGGTCGTTGGCGTTGAGCAGCAGGGTGTTGACCTGCTGGCTGCGCTCGCTGAGCAGGCCGGTGACGTCGGCGGCCGCGGCGAGCAGCTCGCGCAGCGACTCGTTGCGCTGGTTCAGCGACCGCGACAACCGGGCCACCCCGTCGAAGGTGGGTGCCAGCTGCGGGGACAACCGCTCGATGGTGTCCGACAGGGTGTCCAGGGCGTGGTTGATCGCCGCGGTGTCGGTCTGCGCGGTGTTGGCGGTGAACTCGCCGACCGCGTCGGTCAGCGAGTACGGCGAGGCGGTGCGGGTCAGCGGGATCACCCCGAGCGGGCCGAGGCTGCCGCTGCCCCTGGGCTCGAGCACCAGCACCCGCTCGCCGAGCAGGGTGCCGATGCCGATGTGGGCGGTGGTGTCCCGGCCCAGCCGCACCTTGCCGTCGACGGCGAAGGTCACCTTGGCCCGGCCGTGCTCCAGCGCCACGTCGGTGACGTTGCCGACGGTCACCCCGGACACCTTGACCTCGTTGCCCGAGGTCAGGCCGCCGGCCTCGGCGAACAGCGCCTGGTAGCGGATCGACGTCGCCGTGGTGAGCAGCTGCTGCGAGCCCATCCCGACCGCGATGATCAGCACGATCACCACGAGCCCGATGAATCCGGTTCGGATCAGCGAATTCTGACGGTATTTCTGCATCACGGCTCCGCGCAGCGTCCGGTGTTCTGGATGACCCAGGGGAAGTGCGCGGTGCGGCCCTGCAGATCGGTCACGCGCACCGACACCCCGCAGATGTAGAGGTTGAGCCAGCTGCCGTAGGACCCCAGCCGCACCAGCTTGCGGTAGTTCTGCGGGGTCTTCTGCATGAGCAGGTCCAACCGCGCCAGCTCGGTCTCGCCGGACAGCAGCGGTGCCAGCCGGCTGAGCTGGTCCACGCTGCCGGACAGGGCGGGCCGGCCCTCGGTGAGCAGCCGGGCCAGCGCCGCCGACCCGTCGTCGAGCGCGCCGATCGCCTCGCCGATCGGGTCGCGCTCCGCGGCCAGCCCGCTGACCAGCCGTTCCAGGCCGTCCACCGCGGCGACGAAGCGGTCACCGTCGTCGGCGAGCACCTGCAGCACGTCGTTGAGGCTGTCGATGAGCTGCTGAACGGTGTCGCCGTGCGCGGCCAGGGTGTCGGTGAACGACGCGGTCCGCGCGAACAGCGCCTCGAGGTCGCCGCCCTGGCCCTGCAGGATCTGGATCAGCGAGTGGGTCAACGCGTTCACGTCGTCGGGGTCGAGCCCCTGGATCACCGGCTTGAGCCCGCCGAGCAGCAGGTTCAGGTCCAGCGCCGGTTCGGTGCGGTCCGGCCCGAACCGGGTGCCGGGCGGCACGATCCGTGCCGCACCCGGGCTGTCGATGAGCTCGAGGTAGCGGTCACCGACGAGGTTGAGGTAGCGCACCGCGATGCGGGTGCCCTCGGTGAGCCGGACGTGGTCGTCGGCGTCGAAACTGACCAGCACGGTGTTGTCCGGTTGCAGGTCCACCCGGCGCACCGTGCCCACCCGGATGCCGGCGACCCGCACCGAGTCGCCCGGCTTGAGGCTGGAGCTGTCCTCGAACACCGCCGAGTAGCCGTGGGTGGAACCCGAGCGGTACTGGCTGAAGATGACGAACAGGCCGGCGCTGAGCAGCACCATGACCGTCGCGAACGCACCGAACTTCAGTGCGGTCGTGTTCAGTCGGCGCCGGCGGGGTCCGCGCTTGTCCGCGCCGCTCATCCGGGCTGTCCGATCTGGCCGACGTTACGGGGCGGTCCGGCGATCGGACCGTACAGGAACTGTTTGAGCGCGTCGGAGTTCAACAGGATTCCCTCGTTGCCGTACTGCGCCGGGTTGGCGTTGACGTCGGTGATCACGAACGGCGGCCGCTTCTGGAACGGCACCCGCGGCAGGTCGTGGCACTGCGGGCCGCCGGTGGCGGCCACCTTGGGCAGGTTGTCCGGGTACCGGTAGCGCTCCTGGCCCCAGACGATGGTCTGCAGCAGCAACCCGCCGGGCACCGGGGTGCCGGGGGCCTTGGCCAGCTCGGCCGCACCGCCGAGGCCGCAGGTCAGCGCCTCGTGGTAGGCGTTGGTCAGGTCGGTGGTGGGCACCAGCAGGTGCATCACGTCGGTGATCGCCTGCCGGTTGCCGCCGACCACCGCGGTGCCGGTGTCGGCCAGGCCGATGACGCTGACCAGCAGGGCGTCCAGATCGCGCTGCTCGTCGACGACGGTCTGCCCGACCCGGGTGGCGGCGTCGGTGACGGCGACCAGATCCGGCGCGGCGTCGGCGTAGGCGTTGAGCACCTGCGGCGCGACGGACAGTTCGTGCTGCAGCACCGGCAGGCTCGGCTCGATGGTGGCCAGGTAGGCGTTCAGATCGCTGAGCATCTGGCCGATCTGGCGGCCGCGGCCGTTCAGCGCGGTGCCCAGCGCACCGAGCGTCTCGTTCAGCTTGGCCGGCTCGATCTTGGCCAGCACCGCCGAGAGCTGCTCGAAGACGGTGTTGATCTCGACGGTCACGTGCTGGGCGTCGAGCACCTGGCCGGGCTGCAACGAGTCCGAGGCCGGGTTGGGCGGCGTGACGAACTCGACGAACTTCGCACCGAACACCGTCGAGGAGGAGATCTGCACCCGGGCGTTGGCCGGGATGAGCCGCAGGTAGCGGGGTTCCACGGCGAGGTGCAGCGCGGCCCGCCCGTCCGGCAGGGACTCGATGCTGCGCACCGAGCCGATCTGTGCGCCATGGAGTTTCACCTTGGCGTCGGGGTTGAGCACCAGGCCGGCCCGGTCGGAGAGCACGGTGACGGGGGCGGTGGCGGTGAAGCCGCCGTTGAACAGGGCGACCGCCAGGGCGATGATCGCCGCGATCACCGCGACGGTGCCGGCGCCCAGCAGCGGCCGTTTCAGATCGGAACGCGAAGCCATTTCGCCCACCCAGCTATCCGGACAGGTTGAAGTTGCCGTTGGCGCCGTAGACCGACAGCGACACCAGC
>NZ_CALDGS010000093.1 GCF_937941905.1 uncultured Mycolicibacterium sp.
GCCAACGACCTGCTGTTCGAACGGTTCCTGTCCCCGGAGCGCGACGGCCCGCCGGACATCGACATCGACATCGAGTCCGACCGGCGCGAGGAGGTCATCCAGTACGTCTACGACCGCTACGGCCGCGACTACGCCGCCCAGGTCGCCAACGTCATCACCTACCGGGGCCGCAGCGCGGTGCGCGACATGGCCCGCGCGCTCGGCTTCTCGCCGGGGCAGCAGGACGCCTGGAGCAAGCAGCTGGGTCGCTGGAACGGCGCGGCCGACAGCCCCGAGACCGAGGGCATCCCGCCCGCCGTGCTCGAACTGGCCGGCCAGATCGCCAATCTGCCGAGGCATCTGGGCATCCACTCGGGCGGGATGGTGATCTGCGACCGGCCCATCGCCGACGTGTGCCCGGTGGAGTGGGCCCGCATGCCCGGCCGCAGCGTGCTGCAGTGGGACAAGGACGACTGCGCGGCCATCGGGCTGGTCAAGTTCGACCTGCTCGGGCTGGGCATGCTCTCGGCACTGCACTACTGCATCGACCTGGTGCGCGAGCACAAGGGCATCGAGGTCGACCTGGCGAAGCTGGACCTGTCCGAGCCCGCGGTCTACGAGATGCTGCAGCGGGCCGACTCGGTCGGGGTGTTCCAGGTCGAGTCGCGCGCCCAGATGGCCACCCTGCCGCGGCTGAAACCCCGGGTGTTCTACGACCTGGTCGTGGAGGTCGCGCTGATCCGGCCCGGCCCCATCCAGGGCGGCTCGGTGCACCCCTACATCAAGCGCCGCAACGGCGAGGAACCCGTCACCTACGAGCACCCGTCGATGGAACCGGCGCTGCGCAAGACCCTCGGGGTGCCGCTGTTCCAGGAGCAGCTCATGCAGCTGGCGGTGGACTGCGCCGGCTTCACCCCCGCCGAGGCCGACCAGCTGCGCCGCGCGATGGGTTCCAAGCGCTCCACCGAGCGGATGCGCCGGCTGCGCGACCGGTTCTACCAGGGCATGCGCGACCGGCACGGCATCACCGGCGAGGTGGCCGACCGGATCTGGGAGAAACTCGAGGCGTTCGCCAATTTCGGCTTCCCGGAAAGCCATTCGCTTTCCTTCGCCTCGCTGGTGTTCTACTCGGCGTGGTTCAAGCTGCACCACCCGGCGGCGTTCTGCGCCGCGCTGCTGCGCGCCCAGCCGATGGGTTTCTACGCACCGCAGTCGCTGGTCGCCGACGCCCGCCGGCACGGCGTGACGGTGCACGGCCCGGACGTCAACGCCAGCCTCGCGCACGCCACCCTGGAGAACGCCGGCACCGAGGTGCGGCTGGGCCTGGGCGGCGTCCGCCACATCGGCACCGAACTGGCCGAGCGCATCGTCGCCGAGCGGCGGGCCAACGGCCCCTACACCTCGCTGCCGGACCTGACCCGGCGGGTGCAGCTGACCGTGCCGCAGACCGAGGCGCTGGCCACCGCCGGGGCGCTGGGCTGCTTCGGGATCGGCCGCCGCGAGGCGCTGTGGGCGGCCGGGGCCGCGGCCACCGAACGCCCGGACCGGCTGCCCGGGGTGGGCACCACCTCGCACGCCCCGGCGCTGCCCGGGATGAGCGCGCTGGAGCTGGCCGCCGCCGACGTGTGGGCCACCGGCATCTCCCCGGACAGCTACCCGACCCAGTTCCTGCGCGACGAGCTCGACGCGCTCGGGGTGGTCCCGGCCGCCCGGCTGGCGGCGGTGCCCGACGGCACCCGGGTCCTCGTCGCCGGGGCGGTCACCCACCGGCAGCGGCCGGCCACCGCCCAGGGCGTCACCTTCCTCAACCTCGAGGACGAGACCGGGATGGTCAACGTGCTGTGCAGCCCCGGGGTGTGGGCCCGGCACCGCCGGCTGGCCCAGACCGCGGCGGCGCTGGTGATCCGCGGCATCGTGCAGAACGCCACCGGGGCGATCACCGTGGTGGCCGACCAGGTGCGGCCGCTGCGGCTGCGGGTGCCGTCCCGGTCGCGCGACTTCCGCTGACCGGCCGCACCGGCCGGTAGTCTCGGCGGCGTGACCCTGAACCTCTCGGTCGACGAGCTGCTGACCACCACCCGATCGGTGCGCAAGCGCCTGGACCTGACCAGGCCGGTGCCGCGCGAGGTGCTGCTGGAGTGCCTGGAGCTGGCGCTGCAGGCGCCCACCGGCTCCAACGCCCAGGGCTGGCAGTGGGTGTTCGTGGAGGACCCGGACAAGAAGAAGGCGCTGGCCGACATCTACCGCGCCAACGCCTACGCCTACCTGGACCAGCCCCGCCCGGCCTACGACGACGTGCGCGGCGAGCGGATGGACAAGGTGCGGGACTCCGCCCGCTACCTGGCCGACCATTTCCACGAGGTGCCGGTGCTGCTGGTGCCGTGCCTGGAGGGCCGGCCCGACCACGCCCCGGCCGGGGTGAGCGCGTCGTTCTGGGGCTCGCTGCTGCCGGCGGTGTGGAGCTTCATGCTCGCGCTGCGCTCCCGCGGGCTCGGTTCGGCGTGGACCACGCTGCACCTGATCGGCGACGGGGAGCGGCAGGCCGCCGAGGTGCTCGGCATCCCCTACGAGCAGTACAGCCAGGGCGGGCTGTTCCCGGTCGCCTACACCGTCGGCACCGACTTCCGCCCGGCCAAGCGGCTGCCGGCCGAACAGGTGGTGCACTGGAACGGCTGGTGACTCAGTCGGCCGGTGCCGGCGCGGCGCCGGTGAATCCGTGCTGGCGCCAGGCCTCGTAGGCGGCGACCGCCGCCGCGTTGGACAGGTTCAGTGACCGGCGGCCGGCCAGCATCGGAATCCGCACCAGCTCGGTGATGTGCGGGTCGGCCAGCGTCTCGGCGTCCAGCCCGGTCGGCTCCGGCCCGAACATCAGCACGTCCCCGGGCCGGTAGGCGATGTCGGTGAACACCGTGGCGGCGTGCGCGGTGAACGCGAACACCCGGCCCGGCCCCAGCGCCTGCCACGCCGACGGCAGGTCCGGGTGCACGGTCACCGACGCCAGGTCGTGGTAGTCCAGTCCGGCCCGGCGCAGTTTCGGCTCCGACAGGTCGAACCCGAGCGGCTCCACCAAATGCAGTTCGCAGCCGGTGGCGGCGACCATCCGGATCGCATTGCCGGTATTGGGCGGAATGCGAGGTTGAAAGAACAGCACCCGGAACACCCGACGATCATCGCAGCCGGGCTTTGCTCATGGCGGACGGGTGCGCCGACGCGGCCGGGCTGTGCGGTTGGGACGGTGGAGAACCCGGCCGGTGGCTGTCATACTCGACGAATTGCCGGGTGTCTTTGCCAGGTGTCGACCAACCCCATGAGCCAGGTGGCAGCATGACGTACCGAGGCGGCCGATGACCGCGCCCGAGCCGATCCGGCGGCCCCCGCGCTGGTCCCCGGCCAACTGGCCGGTGCGCCGGCGGGTGCTGGCGATCGCGGTGGTCCCGCTGCTGCTGGCGAGCGTGTTCGGCGGCATGCGGATCTGGGCCGGGCTGACCGAGGCCGCCGACCTGCGCCAGGCCGCCCACCACGCCGAGCTCATCCCGCCGGTGGTCGCCTACCTGGACGCCCTGGAACACACCCTGGCCGGCGCCGCGGCGGGCGCCGACCCGCAGGCCGCGCTCGCCGCGTACGACGCCCGGCGGGCCGAGCTGGCCGACGAACTCGACCGCGCCGACCCGGTGCCCGACGTGCGGCTGGCGGTGACCACCCTGCTCGACCACGGCCGGGACCTCGCCGACCGGGCCGCCACCGACGCCATCGACCTGCGCCGGCGGGTGACGGCCTACGCGCCGCTGCTGCTGACCGCCGAGACCGCCATCACCGGCAGCGTCCGCGGCGCCGCCGCCGAGGTGCGGACGCAGGCCGAGGCGCTGGCCCGGGCGGTCGGCGCCCGCGGCCAGATGACGCTGCAGCAGCTGCTGGTCACCCGCGGCGGCGAGCTGGCCGAGCCCGAGCTGCGCACCGCGCTGACCACCCTGGCCGGCACCGAGCCGTCGACCGTCACCGGGATGGCCGCGGTGCTCGGCGGCACCTCCGAGCAGGCCCACACGCTGCGCAGCGAGATGGTCCGACGGATGGGGCTGCTGTCGGATCCGGCGGTGCCGCCGGCCGGCAACCCGGACCTGCTCGGCTCCCAGCGGATCACCCGCAACATCGCCGTCGACCTCATCGACGAACTCACCCCGGTCATCCCGGCCGAGGTCGCCGCGGCCGCCGACGCGCAGCGCACCGCCGCCATCCGCGACGGTGCGCTGGTGCTCGCCGCGATCGCCGCGGTGCTGGCCCTGGTGCTCGTGGTGGGCCGGTCGCTGGCCGAGCCGCTGCGCCGGCTGCGCGACGGCGCGCTGCGGGTGGCCCACGAGGACCTGGCCCGCGAGCTCGAACAGGTCCGTCGCACCGGCGAGCCGGTGGCCGTCACCCCGCTACCGGTGCACACCGCCGAGGAGATCGGGCAGGTCGCCCACGCCGTCGACGAACTGCACGAGCAGGCCGTGCTGCTGGCCGGCGAGCAGGCCCGGCTGCAGCTGCAGCAGGCCGACATGTTCGAGACGCTGTCGCGGCGCAGCCGCTCGCTGGTCGACCAGCAGCTCGCCCTCATCGACCGGCTGGAGCGCGACGAGGAGGACCCGGAGCGGCTCGAGCACCTGTTCCGGCTCGACCATCTCGCGGCCCGGATGCGCCGCAACGGCGCCAACCTGCTGGTGCTCGCCGGCGCCAAGGTGCCCCGCGAGCACACCCGTCCGGTGCCGGTGGCCGCCGTCATCAACGCCGCCGCTTCGGAGGTGGAGGACTACCGGCGGGTGGTCACCACCACGGTGCCCGACAGCCTCGTCGCCGGCCCGGTCGCCGGCGACCTGGTGCATCTGCTGGCCGAGCTGCTCGACAACGCGCTGCGCTACTCGCCGCCGGAGGCGCCGGTGCGGGTCTCGGCGGTGCACACCGCCAACGGGGCGCTGGTCGTCGAGGTCGCCGACACCGGCATCGGGATGACCGAGGCCGATCTGCGGATGGCCAACAACCGGCTCAAGTCCGGTGGCCAGGTCGACCCGTACACCGCCCGCCACATGGGGCTGTTCGTGGTCGGCCGACTGGCCGCCCAGCACCATCTGGTGGTGCGACTGCGCAGCACCATCACCGGCGAGCCCGGATCCGGCACCACCGCCGGGGGTGTACGTGCCGGCCGAGCACATCGTCACCGCCCGGGCCGAACCCGCCGTCGCCGCGCCGCGGCAGTCGGCGACCGCGCCCGCCGGGCCACCCCGACCGGAGCCGCCCACCGCACCCGCGCCGGCGGTGGCCGGGCGGATCGAGACCCCGGTCGGGCTGCTGCCGCAGCGCAACCCGGGCGCCTCCGGCATCACCGCCGGCCCGGCACCGGCCCCCAACCCGCCGGAAACCCCCGACCCTCCCGAAACCCCCAACCCTCCGGAAACTCCGGCGCCGGCCGACACCTCGGCGTTCTTCGCCGCCCGGGACCGGGCCCGGCAGTCCCGGCCCGCCGAGGACGGTTCCACCGGCGGAGCCGGCGACGCCATCTACCGGTCCATGGTCTCGGAGTGGCTGATCGACCCGGCCGAGCTGGCCAACAGCCGTGACCTGGACTGGAAGTCGGTGTGGGACCACGGGTTCACCAAGGCCGCCGAGGCCGCCGACGCCCCGGTGCGGCGGCACACCGAGGAGGGCCTGCCGATGCGCGAACCCGGCGCCCGGCTGGTGCCCGGCAGCATGCAGCGGCCGGTAAGCTCGGCTGCCGACGCCGGGCCCGACGAACCCGGGCCGCCGCCGCGGCGAGATCCGGAGGCCGTCCGCGCCGGTCTCGCCGGCCACTTCAGCGGTGTGCGGGCGGGCCGGGCCGCCGCACGAGAGACCCAAGGGCCGGACCCCCGATGACGAACCGACTGGACTGGCTGGTGAGCCGGTTCGCCCGCGAGACCCCCGGGGTGTCGCACGCGGTGCTGGTCTCGGCCGACGGCCTGCTGGTGGCCGCCAGCGAGCACATGCCCAAGGAACGCGCCGACCAGCTCGCCGCGGTGGCCTCCGGCCTGGCCAGCCTGGCCACCGGGGCCGCCCAGCTGTTCGAGGGCGGGCACGTGCTGCAGTCGGTGGTGGAGATGGAGCAGGGCTACCTGCTGCTGATGCGCGTCGGCGACGGATCGAACCTGGCCACGCTGGCCACCCGCACCTGCGACATCGGCCAGGTCGGCTACGAGATGGCGGTGCTCGTCGAACGCGTCGGCAACGTCGTGCAGCCGGGCCGGCGCACCCCGCAACCCTCGTGAGCCGCCGATGCACCCGTGGGATCCGGACGGCGAACCCAGCCTGGTGCGGCCCTACACGCTGACCGCCGGGCGCACCCGCCCGGGTGTGCACCTGCCGCTGGAGGCGGCGGTCACCGCCGTCGACCGGCCCGGCGCGCCGCCCTGGCCGGTCCACGACCTGCGGGCCCGGATCCTGGCCGCGTGCGCCGACCGCCCGTCGGTGGCCGAGATCGCGGCCAGATTGTCGGTGCCGCTCGGCGTGGCGCGGGTGCTGATCGGGGACCTGGTGTCGGAGGGTTACCTGCGGGTGCACCACACCCTCGGGGAGGCGTCGAGCACCGACGAGCGCCGGGAACTGATAGGAAGGACGCTGCGTGGCCTCAGGGCACTCTAGAGGGTCGGCCTCGACCAAGATCGTCATCGCGGGCGGCTTCGGGGCCGGCAAGACCACGTTCGTCGGCGCGGTCTCGGAGATCATGCCGCTGCGCACCGAGGCGCTGGTCACCAACGCCTCGGCCGGCACGGACGCCCTGGAGGGCACCCCGGACAAGCGCACCACCACGGTGGCGATGGACTTCGGCCGCATCACGCTCGCCGAGGACCTGGTGCTCTACCTGTTCGGCACCCCGGGGCAGCGGCGGTTCTGGTTCATGTGGGACGACCTGGTCCGCGGCGCGATCGGCGCGATCGTGCTGGTCGACGTGCGCCGGCTGGCGGACAGCTTCCCGGCGGTGGACTTCTTCGAGGCGCGCGGACTGCCGTTCGTCATCGCCATCAACGAGTTCGACGGCGCACCGCGCTATCCGGTGGACGCCGTGCGCAAGGCCCTGGCGGTGCGCGGGGACATCCCGATCATCACCGTCGACGCCCGGGACCGGGAATCGGCCAGGCGGGCGCTGATCGCGGTCACCGAGTACGCGCTGGCCTGCCTGCCGGCCCGCGCAGCGGGCCGGGGTCAGTAGTTGTGGCAGGAGGTGGCGACCGAGGTGATCACCGGGATCAGCGGCTGCATGCCGGGCAGCGCCTTGACCTGGTTGACCATCACCCGGCGCTGATCCGGCGGCGCCGCGATCAGGCTGCGCAGCCAGCCGTCGGCGGCCGGGGTGGCCTGCAACTGCTGGGCCAGCACGGGATCCTGGGCCTGCAGCGCCGCGGTCACCTGCGGATAGGTGCAGTTGGACTGCACGATGGCCTCTTCCACGGGCTGCGCGGCGGCCACCCCCGCTCCCGTGGAGAGCAGCAGCGCCAGACCGCCCGATGCGAATGCCAGCTTCGTCGTCGTGCGCATGTGGGTACCTTCCGCCGCTTCGGTCACGGTCAGCCACGCTAACACCGCCGCGGCGGTGTGCGGGCGTTTTTTACGCCAACGTAGGTTACCGGGCCACCGGTCCGGATCAGGCCCGGGGCAACCGGATCTTCCAGCGTACCGCCGCGACGTAGAACACGCTGAGCGCGATGAGCATGGCCATGTCGAACAGCCAGGCGCCCGAGGTGTGCTCCCAGTGCCGGTCCTTCGGGGTGAGCGGGCCGGGCACCAGCCGGATGAGATCGGCCGTCGACGCCGAGGCCGCGAAGCCCCACCGGGCGGGGGTCACCCAGGACATCTGGTCCAGGCCGATGCGGTCGGTCACCGGGATCATGCCGCCGGAGAACACCAGCTGGCTCATCACCGCCACCACCAGCAGCGGCATGATCTGCTCGCTGGTCCGCGCGACCGCCGACAGCAGCAGGCCCAGCATCGCCGCCGCGACGGTGGTCAACGCCATCCCGACGAACAACTCCAGCTTCGGGTTGCCCAGCAGCGCGCCGTGTTCGGCCGCGCCCTTGCCGACGTCCCAGCCCTTGCCGGCGATGGTGATGCCGGTGACGATCGCCGACTGCACGACGGCGAACACCGAGTACACGCACACCTTGGCCAGCAGATAGGCGGTGGTGGACAGCCCGACCGCCTGCTCCCGCCGGAAGATGGCGCGCTCGCCGATCAGGTCGCGGATGGTCAGCGCGGTGCCCATGAAGATCGCGCCCACGTTGAGCAGCACCAGGATCTGGCCCGGCTCGTTGGGGGCGTCGCCCATCGGGTTTGGCACCCCGAACCCGACGTCGCCGGGCACGGCCAGCGACAGCACGCCCATGATGAACGGCAGCAGCGCCAGGAAGACGAAGTAGCCGCGGTCGGAGACGATCAGCCGGATCTGCCGGCGCGCGATGGTGGAGAACTGCCGGCGCAGGCTGGTGCGGGTGGGCTCGCCGAGGTCGGCGGGCTTCTCCGGGGCGCTCTCCGGGGGCGGCGGCGGGCCGGACCGCTCCAGGTAGCGGCGGTGCGCCTCATCCGGATCGCCGGCGACGGTGGAGAAGATGTCGGCCCAGTTGGTGGTGCCCAGCTCCGGGCCGATCTGGCTGGGCGGGCCGCAGAACGCGGTCTTGCCGCCCGGGGCCAGCAGCAGCACCTGGTCGCAGACGTCGAGGTAGGTCAGCGAGTGGGTGACCACGAGCACCACGCGGCCGGCGTCGGCGAGCTGGCGCAGCATGGTCATCACCTGCCGGTCCAGCGCCGGGTCCAGGCCGGAGGTCGGTTCGTCGAGGATCAGCAGCGACGGGCCGGTCAGCAGCTCCAGCGCCACCGACGCGCGTTTGCGCTGCCCGCCGGAGAGCTTGTCGACGCGGGTGTCGAGGTGCTTGGTCATCTCCAGCTCCTCGAGCACCTGCATGACGACCTGCTCGCGGTCGGCCTTGGTGGTGTCGGGCGGCAGCCGCAGCTCGGCGGCGTACATCAGCGCCTGCCGCACGGTCAGCTGGCCGTGCACCACGTCGTCCTGCGGCACCATCCCGATCCGGGAGCGCAGCGAGGCGTACTCGGCGTGCACGTCGTGGCCCTCGAACTTCACCGACCCGGCGGTGGGGTGGGTCAGGCCGGCGACCTGCCGGGCGAAGGTCGACTTGCCCGCGCCGGACGGCCCGATCACCGCGGTCAGCGTGCCCGGCCGGGCGGTCATCGAGATGTTGTCCAGCAGGGTCTTGTTGCCCTCGATGGTCCAGGTCAGGCCGCGCACGTCCAGCCCGCCGGTGCGGGTCGGGGTCTCGACCTCGGTGCGGCGCACCAGGGTGCCGCCGGCGAAGACCAGGTCGATGTTGCCGATGGTGACGACGTCACCCTCGCGCAGCAGCGCCGAGTCGACGCGCTGACCGTTGACGAAGGTGCCGTTGATGCTGCGGTTGTCGCGGATCTCGGTGCCCGCCGGGGTCGGCACCAGCGTGGCGTGGTGGCGCGACGCGAGCACGTCGGGGACGACGATGTCGTTGTCGGCGGCACGACCGATCTTGATCGCCCCGGCCGGCACCTCCGGCGCCCGGCCCGGGCGCAGGATCTTGAGCATGCTGGTGGCCAGGTTGCCGACGTCGGCGGTGCCGCGCGGCACCGCGGTCGGGCCGAGTTGGGTGGCCGCCGGGTCGCCGGACGGGGTGGTGACGCGCGGCGGCGGGGGCGGCGCGGCGGTCCGCCCCGTCGGCGCCGCCGCGGCCGGGCCCCCCGGATGCCGGGGGTACTGGCCCGACGGGTGCTGGCCGGTCGGGTACTGGCCACCGGGGTACTGGCCGCTGGGGTATTGGCCCGACGGGTACTGGCCGCTGGGGTACTGGCCGGTCGTGGGGCGGGGCAGCGGCCCGGACTGCGGATAGGCCGGCTGGGTGCGCGACCCGGTCGCGGCGGTGAACGGGCGCGACGCGGCCCCGCGGCCGGTGACCGGCACCGCCGCGGTGGGCGGCGGGGCACCCACCGCGCCCTGCACCCGGCCCACCTCGAAGGTGACCCGGGGACCGTCCGGGTTGCCCAGGTTCACGTGCTGGCCGTCGGCGATCTCCACGGCGGGCACCCGGCGGCCGTTGAGGAACACCCCGTTGAGGCTGCCGTTGTCGATGGCGACCCAGCGGCCGCGGTCGAACCGCACCACCAGATGGGCACGGGAGACCAGGGGATGGGCGATCCGGACATCGGCGCGCAGGTCACGGCCGATCACGACGTCACTGCCTGCGGCGAACGTGCGGGACGAACCCTCGTAGCGAACGGTCAGCGCAGGTGGGGCGGGGTGGCTCATCGCGGACCACTCTAACGGTCCGGCCGCCGCGGCATGCCGTGCCACGAAACGGTCGTGGCGCACTTCGGTATCGGTGTGGACACGATGGTCCACCGGCGCCGCCGGCTTGCTTCGATGGAGGATGTGACGCAGCAACTCGCACGGGGCGGCGCCGTGGCGCTGGCGGCGGCGGTGCTGTTCGCCGCGCCGGTCTCGGCCGCGCCCGAACTGCCCAGCGACGACCGGGGATTCATCGACTCCACCGCCCGGTGCGAGGCACCGGCCGACGCGGTGGTGTTCGGCCGCACCGCGGGCTCGCGGGTGGCGATCTGCAGGCTGGCCGACGGCGGCCTGCAGTACCGCGGGGTGCGGGTGCGCGACGGCGCCAGGCTGATCACCGCCGCCCGCGCCGACGGCGACGGCTACGTCGCCGAGAAGGGCGGGGTGCGCTACACCGTCACCGCCGAGGCGCTGACGGTGACGGCGGGGCAGCGGGTGATCCGCGACGAGCCGATGGTGCAGTTCGTCCGGCCGGGCGCGAAACCGTCGAGTGAATCGGGCGCGAGTGCCTCGGCCGGCGAAACCCGCACCACCGAGCCGGCGAAACCGCTGCCGCCGCCGCTGCCGGCGGAGGTGGGTGGTTCGGCGGCCGGGGGTTAGCCCACCCGCGCCGCCGCGTCCGGCATTCCGGTCACCACGCAGTGGGTCTGGCTGTAGATCGTCGCCATGCACCGGTTGCAGTGGTCGCACATCGACCTCACCGACGCGTCGGCTTTGATCCGGTTGAGCAGATCCGGCTCGGCCAGCAGCGCCCGGCCCATGGCGACGAAGTCGAAGCCCTCGGCCATCGCCCGGTCCATGGTCTCCCTGTTGGTGATTCCGCCGAGCAGGATCAGCGGCATCTTCAGCTCGGCGCGGAACCGCTTGGCGTCGCGCAGCAGGAACGCCTCCTGGTAGGGGTACTCGCGGATGAACCGCTTGCCGGTCATCCGGATGCCCCAGCTCAGCGGCGGCTTGAACGCCCCGGCGAACTCCTTGACCGGCGCGCCGCCGCGGAACAGGTACATCGGGTTGAGCAGCGAGCTGCCCGCGGTGAGCTCCAGCGCGTCGAGCCCGCCGTCCTCCTCGAGCCACTTGGCGACCTGCAGCGACTCCTCGACGGTGATGCCGCCGCGCACGCCGTCGGACATGCTCAGCTTGGCGGTGACCGCGATCTGGTCGCCCACCGCGCGCTTGACCGCCTGCACCACGCCGCGGGCCACCTTGGCCCGGTTGGCCAGCGACCCGCCGAACTCGTCGGTGCGCCGGTTGATCAGCGGCGACAGGAACGAGCTGGCCAGGTAGTTGTGGCCGAGGTGGACCTCCACCGCGTCGAACCCGGCGTCGATCGCGATGCGCGCGGCGTTGGCGTGCGCGTCGATGACGTCCCGGATGTCGTCGGCGGTGGCCTTGCGGGCGAACCGCATCGACAGCGGGTTGAAGAACCGGACCGGCGCGAGCGCGGGCGCCTTGTTGGTGCGGGCGTTGGCGACCGGGCCGGCGTGCCCGATCTGCGCGCTGATCGCCGCGCCCTCGGCGTGCACCGCCTCGGTGAGCCGGCGCAGCCCGGGGACCGCCTCCGGCCGCATCCACAGCTGCCAGCCGTCGGTGCGCCCGCCGGGCGACACCGCGCAGTAGGCGACCGTGGTCATGCCGACCCCACCGGCCGCCGGCAACCGGTGGTAGTGGATCAGCTCGTCGGTGACCAGCGCGTCGGGGGTGCGCGCCTCGAAGGTGGCGGCCTTGATGATGCGGTTGCGCAGCGTCACCGGCCCGAGCTTGGCGGGGGAGAACACATCCGGCGGCGTCTGTGACCCGGGTCTCGTCGTGTCCATATCCGGCAGCCTGCCATGCGGCCGGCGAACCCGACAACGCCGGGTGTCGGAAACGGGCCGTCCCGCCGTGGATCACACCGGCCGCAATGCCAGAATGGGCCGCGTGGGTGCTATCACGCTGGACGGCAAGGTCACGCGCGACGAGATCTTCACCGACCTGAAGCAACGAGTGGCCGCGCTGACCGCCGCCGGCCGCACGCCCGGGCTGGGCACGGTCCTCGTCGGCGACGATCCCGGGTCGCACGCCTACGTGCGCGGCAAGCACGCCGACTGCGCCAAGGTCGGGATCACCTCGATCCGGCGCGATCTGCCCGCCGACATCACCCAGGCGCAGCTCGAGGAGACCCTCGACGAGCTCAACGCCAACCCCGAGTGCACCGGCTACATCGTGCAGCTGCCGCTGCCGAAGCACCTCGACGAGAACGCGGCACTGGAGCGCATCGACCCGGCCAAGGACGCCGACGGCCTGCACCCGATGAACCTGGGCCGGCTGGTGCTCAACGAGCCGGCGCCGCTGCCGTGCACCCCGCGCGGCATCGTGCACCTGCTGCGCCGCTACGAGGTGCCGATCGCCGGGGCGCACGTGGTGGTGATCGGCCGCGGCGTGACGGTGGGCCGGCCGATGGGTCTGCTGCTCACCCGGCGCTCCGAGAACGCCACGGTCACGTTGTGCCACACCGGAACCCGCAACCTGCCCGAGCTGACCCGGCAGGCCGACATCGTGATCGCGGCGGCCGGGGTGGCGCACATGGTGACCCCGGACATGGTCAAGCCGGGCGCGGCCGTGGTGGACGTGGGCGTGAGCCGCGACGCGGACGGCAAGCTCGTCGGCGACGTGCACCCCGGGGTCCGGGAGGTGGCCGGGCACGTCTCGCCGAACCCGGGCGGGGTGGGCCCGCTGACCCGGGCCTTCCTGCTCACCAACGTGGTGGAGATCGCCGAGAAGGGATGACCGCCAAGGGCTCCGCCGCACGCGTCCGCCGGATCCTGGTCGGGCAGTGGCCGATCCTGACCGTCGGTCTGATCTTCGTGGCGGCCTTCGTGCTGGTGGTCGCCGGCTACTGGCGGCGCGGCGCGCTGGTGCTCGGCATCGGGGTGGGGGTGGCCGCGGTGCTGCGCCTGGTGCTCTCCGACGAACGCGCCGGGCTGCTCGTGGTGCGCACCCGCGCAATCGATTTCGCCACCACCGCTGCGGTGAGCGCGGCGGTCCTCTACATCGCCTGGACCATCGACCCGCTCGGCACCGGTTAGCCGAGCCGGGCCCGCACGCACACGGTGACGTAGGGCAGCGCCAGCCCGGTGCTGTTCACCAGCGCCGGATGGGTGGCCAGCAGCTCGCGCACCCGCTCCAGGGTGCGCTCGCGCACCTCGGCCGGCGAGGTGATGCAGTAGCTGCGCGAGGCGACCAGGTCGATGAGCGCCTGCGGGGTGAGGTAGTTCGTCCACTCCACGTGGAAGCGCTCGACGTCGACGAACGGCGCCGGCAGCGTCACCTGCTCGGTGAACGGGTCGACGTCGTGGCCGATGATGCGGCCCAGGTCGCGCACCCAGCCCATGCGCTCGTCGCGCACGTTCCACACCAGCCCGAGCCGGCCGCCCGGCCGCAGCACCCGGGCCACCTCCTTGACCGCGAGTTCCGGGTCGAACCAGTGCCAGGCCTGTGCCACCAGCACCGCGTCGACCGAGTCGTCCGGCAGCGGGATGTCCTCGGCCGTGCCGAGCAGGGCGGGGGTGTCGGGCAGGGCCGCGGAGAGCACCTCGAGCATCTCCGGGATCGGGTCGACGGCCACCACGTCCAGGCCGCGCTCGACCAGCCGGGTGGTCAGCTTGCCGGTGCCCGCCCCCAGGTCGAGCACCTTGACCGCGTCCGGGGGCAGCAGCCAGTCGATCGCCTCGGGCGGGTAGGACGGACGGCCGCGCTCGTAGGCGGCGGCCTGGGCGCCGAACGACAGGGAGCGCTGCTTGTCCGGTCCACTCACCGTGAGGCCAACTCCAGGGTCCGTCGGACGAGCTTGCCGATCGCCTCGGTCTCGATCAGGAAGGCGTCGTGGCCGTAGGCCGAGTCCACCACCTCCAGGCCGTCGCAGCCGGGCAGCAGATCGGCCAGCTCCTGCTGCAGCCGCAGCGGGTAGAGCCGGTCGGAGGTGATGCCGCCGACCACCACCGGCACCGGGCAGCTGCGCAGCGCGGCCTCCACACCGCCGCGGCCGCGGCCGACGTCGTGGCTGCTCAACGCGTCGGTGAGGGTGACGTAGGTGCCCGGGTCGAACCGCGCGGCGAGCTTGGCGCCCTGGTGCTCCAGGTAGCTCTGCACCGCGTACCGGCCGCCGGCCAGCGGATCCTCGTCGCCCTGCGGGCTGTTGCCGAACCGCTCGTCGAGCTCCACCTCGCCGCGGTAGGTCAGGTGCGCGAAGCGACGGGCGATCTCCATGCCGCGCAACGGGGCCCGGCCGGTGCCGTGGTAGTCCCCGCCCTGCCAGTCCGGGTCGGCCTTGATGGCCGCCACCTGGGTGCTCTGCGTGCCGATCTGGTCGGCGGTGGCGCGGGCGCCCACGGCGAGCACCAGCGCGGCGCGCACGGTGTGCGGGTAGCCCACGATCCACTCCAGGGCACGCGCCCCACCCATCGACCCGCCGACCACGGCCGCCACCTGGTGGATGCCCAGCGCCGCCAGCGCGGCGATGTCGGCGGCGACCTGGTCGCGCACCGTCACGGTGGGGAACCGGGACCCGTACGGCCGGCCGTCGCGGGCCAGCGAGCTCGGCCCGGTCGAGCCGCGGCAGCCGCCGAGCACATTGGTGGCCACCGCGCACCAGCGGTTGGTGTCGATCGGGGCGCCCGGACCGACCATGCCGTCCCACCAGCCGGGGGTGGGGTGGCCGGGGCCGGCCGGACCGGCGACGTGCGAGTCGCCGGTGAGGGCGTGCAGCACCATCACCACGTTGTCGCGGGCCGGCGACAGCTCGCCCCAGCGCTGCACGGCGATCGACACGTCGTCGAGGACCGCGCCGTTCTCCAGCGTCAGTGCGCCGATGTTGACCACGCCGAGCTCGCCCTCCGGCGGCAGCGCCGTGGTCGTCGGCTCGTCGCGGGTCGGCACGTCGAAAATTGTCACTTCACCGTTTCTGTCAGAACGAGGCGACCGTCTGCGGGTCGCCGCTGTCGGCGTTGCGCAGCGGCTTCGCCGCGGCGAAGCCCAGTTCGAGGTCGGCGATGATGTCGTCGATGCCCTCGATGCCGACCGCCAGCCGGACCAGGCCCGGGGTCACCCCTGCGGCCAGCTGCTCCTCGGGGGTCAGCTGGGCGTGGGTGGTCGAGGCCGGGTGGATGACCAGCGAACGGACGTCGCCGATGTTGGCGACGTGGCTGTGCAGCTTCAGCGCGTTGACGAACGCCTTGCCGGCCTCCACGCCGCCGGCCAGCTCGAAGGACAGCACCGCCCCGACACCCCTCGGGGCGAGCTTGCGGCCGAGCTCGTACCACGGCGAGCTCGGCAGTCCGGCGTAGTTCACCGCCGGCACGTCCGGGTGCGACTCGAGGAACTCGGCCACCTTCTGCGCGTTGGCGACGTGGCGCTCCACCCGCAGGCTCAGCGTCTCGAGCCCCTGGGCGATGAGGAACGCGTTGAACGGCGCGGCGGCCGACCCGAGGTCGCGCAGCAGTTGCACCCGGGCCTTGAGCGCGTAGGCCGGCGGGCCGAGCTCGGCGTAGACCACGCCGTGGTAGCTGGGATCGGGCTCGGTGAAGCCGGGGAAGCGGCCGCCGGTCCAGTCGAAGGTGCCGCCGTCGACGATCACGCCGGCGATCGCGGTGCCGTGGCCGCCGAGGTACTTGGTGGCCGAGTGCACGACGATGTCGGCGCCGTGGCTCAGCGGCTGGACCAGGTACGGGGTGGCGATGGTGTTGTCGACGATCAGCGGCACCCCGACCTCGTGCGCCACCTTCGCGACGTTCGGGATGTCGAGGATCTCGATCTTCGGGTTGGAGATCGTCTCACCGAAGAACGCCTTGGTGTTCGGGCGCACGGCGGCCCGCCACGACTCGGGGTCGTCGGGGTTCTCCACGAAGCCGACCTCGATGCCCAGCTTCGGCAGGGTGTGGCGGAACAGGTTGTAGGTGCCGCCGTACAGCCGCGGGCTGGACACGATGTGGTCGCCGGCGTTGGCGAGGTTGAGGATCGCGAAGGTCTCGGCGGCCTGCCCGGAGGACAGCAGCAGCGCGGCCACCCCGCCCTCGAGCGCGGCGATGCGCTGTTCCACGACGTCCTGCGTCGGGTTCATGATCCGGGTGTAGATGTTGCCCGGTTCGGCCAGGCTGAACAGCGCCGCCGCGTGGTCGGTGCTGTCGAAGGTGTAGCTGGTGGTCTGGTAGATGGGCAGCGCCCGGGCGTGCGTGGCGCTGTCCGGGGTCTGGCCGGCGTGGACCTGCTTGGTCTCGAACGCCCACCGCGACGTGGGGTCGTCGTGGTTGTTCTGGGTCATCGTCGGGTGGTTCTCCTGAGGATGTGGACGAAATCTTGGAGTTGTCGGGGTGGCGGGTGCGATCGGGTCCGGACGTGGGGTGAGCACGCCGTTCAGACAGCCGTCGGCCGCCGGATCAGCCGCGACAACAACACATGGTTTCGAGGAATGTCCGCATCAGGTTCCCTACTCTCTTCGGGGCCCGACCGGCGGACCCGCGCTTGCCGTGTAGCTGGACCTCAGCTACTCAACCTGGTCATCACCCGGGGCACCCCACCGCGGTTGGAGGGTTGCCGGCCAGCGAGCCGGGGCTTGGCGCTGGCACTCATGACCGATGAGAAGCCTATCGCACCCGGCCGACGGGCGGCCACCGGGTCTCGTTCGCCGGCCGCGTAAAGCTACTGGTCGGTAGCTTTGCGGCGGTCGCTCCGGGCGCTGTATGCCCGGTCACAGTGGCCGGATCCGACGGCGTAGCGTCATACCCGCAACGCGATACTGAATGCGCCGCGCGACATGCGGCCGAACAACAGAGACGCCGGGAGATACAGCCATATGAGTGTCGAGCAGCCCACCATCCACTACACGCTTACCGACGAAGCGCCGCTGCTTGCGACCTATTCGTTCCTGCCGATCATCCGGGCCTTCACCGACCCGGCCGGCATCGCCGTCAAGACCAGTGACATCTCGGTGGCGGCGCGCATCCTGGCGGAGTTCAGCGACTACCTCACCGAAGAACAGCGCGTGCCCGACAACCTGGCCGAGCTCGGTCGGCTCACCCAGCTGCCGGACACCAACATCATCAAGCTGCCGAACATCAGCGCCTCGGTGCCGCAGCTGACCGCCGCCATCAAGGAACTGCGGGCCAAGGGCTACAACGTGCCGGAGTACCCGGCCAACCCGAAGAACGACGAGGAACGGGTCATCAAGGAGCGCTACGGCAAGGTGCTCGGCAGCGCGGTGAACCCCGTTCTGCGCGAGGGGAACTCGGATCGCCGCGCGCCGAAGTCGGTCAAGGAGTACGCGCGCAAGCACCCGCACAGCATGGGCAAGTGGTCGCAGGCCTCGCGCACCCACGTCGCGACGATGAAGCACGGCGACTTCTACCACGGTGAGAAGTCGATGACCCTGGACCGCCCGCGCCGGGTGAAGATGGTGCTGGAGACCAGCAGCGGCGAGACCAAGGTGCTCAAGCCGGAGGTCAAGCTCGACGCCGGCGACATCATCGACTCGATGTTCATGAGCAAGAAGGCGCTCTGCGACTTCTACGAGGAGCAGATGCAGGACGCCTACGAGACCGGCGTCATGTTCTCGCTGCACGTCAAGGCGACCATGATGAAGGTCAGCCACCCGATCGTGTTCGGGCACGCCATCAAGGTCTTCTACAAGGACGCGTTCGCCAAGCACGGCAAGCTCTTCGAGGAGCTCGGCGTCAACGTCAACAACGGGCTGTCGGACCTGTACGAGAAGATCGAGCAGCTGCCGGCCTCCAAGCGCGACGAGATCATCGACGACCTGCACAAGTGCCACGAGCACCGGCCCGAGCTGGCCATGGTCGACTCGGCGCGCGGCATCACCAACTTCCACTCGCCGTCCGACGTGATCGTCGACGCCTCGATGCCGGCGATGATCCGCGCCGGCGGCAAGATGTACGGCGCCGACGGCAAGCTCAAGGACACCAAGGCGGTGAATCCCGAGTCGACGTTCTCGCGGATTTACCAGGAGATGATCAACTTCTGCAAGACCAACGGGCAGTTCGACCCGACGACGATGGGCACGGTGCCCAACGTCGGCCTGATGGCGCAGAAGGCCGAGGAGTACGGCAGCCACGACAAGACCTTCCGCATCCCGGCCGACGGCACCGTGCGCGTCACCGACCAGGACGGCAACGTGGTGTTCGAGCATGAGGTCGAGGCCGGCGACATCTGGCGCATGTGCCAGACCAAGGACGCGCCGATCCAGGACTGGGTCAAGCTGGCCGTCACCCGCGCGCGCCTGAGCAACACCCCGGCGGTGTTCTGGCTGGACCCGCAGCGCGCCCACGACCGGCAGCTGATCGCCAAGGTGGAGCGCTACCTCAAGGACCACGACACCAGCGGCCTGGACATCCGCATCATGTCGCCGGTGGAGGCCACCAGGTTCTCGCTGGCGCGCATCCGCCAGGGCAAGGACACCATCTCGGTCACCGGCAACGTGCTGCGCGACTACCTGACCGACCTGTTCCCGATCCTGGAGCTGGGCACCAGCGCCAAGATGCTGTCGATCGTGCCGCTGATGAAGGGCGGCGGGCTGTACGAGACCGGCGCCGGAGGTTCGGCCCCCAAGCACGTCAAGCAGCTCGTCGAGGAGAACCACCTGCGGTGGGACTCGCTGGGCGAGTTCCTGGCGCTGGGCGCCTGCTTCGAGGACATCGGCCGCAAGACCGGCCACCAGGGCGCGGCGCTGCTGGGCAAGACCCTCGACGCGGCGATCGGCAGGCTGCTCGACAACGACAAGAGCCCGTCGCGCAAGACCGGTGAGCTCGACAACCGGGGCAGCCACTACTACCTGGCCATGTACTGGGCGCAGGAGCTGGCCAACCAGAGCGAGAACCCGGACCTGGCCGCGCACTTCGGCAAGCTGGCCAAGGAGCTGGAGGCCAACGAGCAGACCATCCTGGCCGAGCTCAACGAGGTGCAGGGCAAGCCGGCGGACCTGGGCGGCTACTACTTCCCGGATCCGGAGAAGACCAGCGCGGTGATGCGGCCGAGCAAGACCCTCAACGCGCTCATCGACGCCCGCTAGGGCGTCGTCGGGCCGGGTCGCCCGCTAGGGCGTCGTCGGGCCGGG
>NZ_CALDGS010000094.1 GCF_937941905.1 uncultured Mycolicibacterium sp.
GATTCGCCGGCTCGGCCGGCGGTGTCCATCGCCTCGTTGGCGAGTTTGTCCGCCCGCGCGTTCTTCTCGCGCGGCACCCACCGGTAGGCGATGCGGTCGAAGCGCGCCGCCAGCGCCTTCGCCTGCTGGTGCAGCGGTTGCAGATCCGGGTGTTTGACCCGCCAGCGGCCCGCCATCTGCTCGATGACGAGCTTGGAGTCCATCCGCACCTCGACCTCGGTGGCCCCGGCCGCGGCGGCCTCCTCCAGCCCGGCGATCAGGCCGCGGTACTCGGCGACGTTGTTGGTGGCCCGCCCGATGGCCTGCTTGGCCCGCGCCAGCACCGCCCCGGAGTCGGCGTCGCACACCAACGCGCCGTAACCGGCCGGCCCCGGGTTGCCCCGCGACCCGCCGTCGGCCTCGACGATCACCCTCATGCCTTGACCCGCAACAGGATCGCGCCGCACTCCGGGCAGTTCAGCACCTCGTCGGCGGGCGCGGCGTTGATCCGCGCCAGCTCGCCGCGGTCGATCTCGATGCGGCAGGCCCCGCACTGGCGGCCCTGCAGCGCACCGGCACCCGGCCCGCCGCGGGCGCGCTGCTTCTCGTACCGCTCGACCAGCGCCGCGTCCAGCGCGGCCACCAGCGCCTCGCGCCGGGCCAGCCGCTCGCTACGGGTACCGTCCAGCTCCGCCGTCGCCGCGTCGAGCGCCTGCTGGGCCTCCCGCAGCTGGGTCTGCAGCTCGTCGATGCGGGCCAGCGCCTCGTTCTGCTCGGTGGTCAGCTCCTCGCGACGCTCCATCAGCTCCAGCTGCGACTCCTCCAGGTCGGCCTGCCGGCGCTGCAGCGTCTCGAGCTCGTGCTGCAGGTCGTTGAGCTGCTTGGCGCTCACCGAACCGGACTCCAGCAGCGCGCGGTCGCGGTCCTCGCGCTGGCGCACCGAGTCGATCTCGCTCTCCAGCTTGCCGATCTGGGCGTTGAGGTCGTCGATGGCGATCCGCAGCGCGGCGAGCCGGTCGTTGGCGTCCTGGTGCTCGCCCTGCACCGCCTCCAGCCGCTGCTGTTCCGGCAGGTGCCGGGCACGGTGGTCGATGCGGGTCAGCTCGGCGTCCAGCCCCACCAGCTCCAGCAGCGTCCGCTGCTGTTCCATATCAGCTTTCATCGGTTCCTCTCGCCCCAAGATTCCAGGGATCGGTGCGGGTGGTGCACACCCGCACCGGCAGCCGCTCGCCGAAGTGTGCCCGCAGCAGCCGGGCCGCCTGCTCGCACCACGGGAACTCGCTGGCCCAGTGCGCCACGTCGACCAGCGCCACCGGCGAGGCCCGGCGGTGTTCGTCGGCCGGGTGGTGGCGCAGGTCGGCGGTGACGTAGACGTCCACCCCGGCCCGGCTCACGGTGCCGAGCAACGAGTCCCCCGCGCCCCCGCACACCGCCACCCGGGACACCACGGCGTCGGGATCGCCGGCGCAGCGCACCCCCCACGCGGTGGCCGGCAGCGCGGCGGCCACCCGCCGCACGAACGCCGCCAGCGGCTCCGGTTCGGGCAGCACCCCGATGCGGCCGATGCCGACGTCGGCGGGCATCGGGGCCAGCGGGATGACGTCGAACGCCGGCTCCTCGTAGGGGTGCGCGCCGCGCAGCGCGGCCAGCACCGCGGCCCGCAGCCGGGCCGGCGCGATCATCTCCACCCGGTCCTCGGCCACCTGCTCGACCCGCCCGACGCTGCCGATGGCCGGCGACGCCCCGTCGTGCGGCAGGAACTGGCCGGTGCCGGCGGTGCTCCAGCAGCAGTGCGAGTAGTCGCCGATGTGTCCGGCGCCGGCGGCGAACATCGCCTCGCGCACCCGTTCGGCGTCGGCGTGCGGCACGAACACCACCCACTTGTCCAGGTCCGGGCCGCCGGCGGCGGGCGAGAGCACCCCCTCGACGGTCAGCCCGAGCGCCCCGGCCAGCGCGTCGGACACCCCCGGATTGGCGGCGTCGGCGTTGGTGTGGGCGGTGAACAGCGCCCCGCCGGTGCGGATCAGCCGGTGGATGAGCGCGCCCTTGGCGGTGGAGGCCGCGACGGTGTCCACCCCGCGCAGCAGCAGCGGGTGGTGGGCGAGCAGCAGCCCGCGGTCGGGCACCTCGTCGACGACGGCGGCGGTGGCGTCGACCGCGACGGTCACCGATTCCACCGGTTCGTCGGGGTCGCCGCAGACCAGCCCCACCGAGTCCCAGTCGTGGGCCAGCCGGGGCGGATAGGCCTCGTCCAGCACGTCGATGATGTCGGCAAGCCGGATGGTCACATCACGACAGTAGTGGGCCGGGGCCGTCGGGAACCATCAGGGACAATGGAGCGGTGACCGACACGCTGGACCGCACCGCCCTGGGTGTCCGCCCGCACCTGGTGATCTTCGACCTGGACGGCACCCTGACCGACTCGGCCGAGGGCATCGTGTCCAGCTTCCGGTACGCCCTGCAGCAGGTGGGGGCGCCGGTGCCGGAGGGCGACCTGACCGCCCGCATCGTCGGACCGCCAATGCGCCACACGCTGGACTCGCTGGGCCTCGGCGCGGCGGTCGAGGACGCGATGGCCGCCTACCGGGCCGACTACACCACCCGCGGCTGGGCGCTCAACCGGGTGTTCGACGGCATCGCCGAACTGCTGGACGATCTGCGCGCGGCCGGGGTGCGGCTGGCGGTGGCCACCTCCAAGGCCGAGCCCACCGCGCGGCGCATCCTCGGCCACTTCGGGCTGGACCACCACTTCGAGGTGATCGCCGGCGCGGCGGCCGACGGGTCGCGGGCGGCCAAGGCCGAGGTGGTGGCCCGCGCGCTGGCGCAGCTCGAGCCGCCGCGGCCGCAGCGCATCGTGATGGTCGGCGACCGGGCCCACGACATCGCGGGCGCGGCCGAGCACGGCATCGCGACGGTGGTCGTCGGCTGGGGCTACGGCCGCGCCGATTTCGCCGCGTCGGACGCCCCCACCCCGGCCGCCCACGTCGCCACGGTGACCGAACTGCGGGAGGTGCTCGGTGTCTGAGCTGCTGCACGTGACGTTCGTCTGCTCGGGCAACATCTGCCGATCGCCGATGGCCGAGAAGATGTTCGGCCACCAGCTCGCCGAGCGCGGTCTGGCCGGGGTGGTGCGGGTGAGCAGCGCCGGCACCGGCGGCTGGCACGTGGGCGAGCCCGCCGACGAGCGGGCGGTGCGGGTGCTGGCCGAGCGCGGCTACCCGACCGCGCACCGGGCCGCCGAGTTCGGTGCCG
Source organism: uncultured Mycolicibacterium sp. (assembly GCF_937941905.1). Taxonomy (GTDB): domain Bacteria; phylum Actinomycetota; class Actinomycetes; order Mycobacteriales; family Mycobacteriaceae; genus Mycobacterium. The sequence continues at coordinate 3,232 of NZ_CALDGS010000094.1, forward strand.
AGCACGCCGCGGCCGATCTGGTGGTGGCGCTGGGCCGCAACCATCTGCGCATCCTGCGCGACAACCACGGCGTGCCGCCGGCCCGGCTGCGGATGCTGCGCTCGTTCGATCCGCGTTCCGGCGCGCACGCCCTGGACGTCGAGGATCCCTACTACGGCACGCTGGCCGACTTCGAGGCGGTGTTCGAGGTGATCGACGCCGCGCTGCCGGGCCTGCACGACTGGGTCGACGACCAACTCACCGCGCGCGGACTGGCCGGCTGATGCGGCGCTGGAGCTTCCTGCTGCGGCCGTCCTGGTTGGCGGTGATCGCGGTGGTGCTCGCGTTCGCCTATCTGTGCTTCACCGTGCTCGCGCCCTGGCAGCTCGGCAAGAACGCCGAGACCTCCCGGCAGAACGAGCTCATCGAGCAGGCGCTGTCGGCCGACCCGGTGCCGCTGACGGAGCTGCTGCCGCACCAGGATTCGGCCGCGCCGCAGGCCCAGTGGCACCGGGTCACCGCGACCGGCCGCTATCTGCCCGAGCATCAGGCGCTGGCCCGGCTGAGGATGGTGGAGAGCCAGCCGGCCTACGAGGTGCTGGTGCCGTTCGCGGTCGACGGCGGACCGACGGTGCTGGTGGACCGCGGCTACGTGCGCCCGGAGCAGGGCAACCGGGTGCCGCCGATCCCGCCGCCGCCGGAGGGGACGGTGACGATCACCGCCCGGCTGCGCGACTCCGAACAGGCGCCGGCGGACAAGTCGCCGCTGCGCGAGGACGGCTGGCAGCAGGTCTACGCCATCGACACCGGGCAGCTGTCGGAGCTGACCGGGGTGCCGCTGGCCGGGTCGTATCTGCAGCTCGTCGCCGACCAGCCGGGCGGGCTCGGGGTGATCGGGGTGCCGCATCTGGACGCCGGACCGTTCCTGTCCTACGGCATCCAGTGGATCGCGTTCGGCATCCTCGCCCCGATCGGCTTGGGCTACTTCATCTACGCCGAGATCCGCCAGCGCCGCCGGGAGCGGGCCGCCGCGGCCGGGCGGGACGAATCCGACCGGCCGCTCACCCCCGAGCAGAAACTCGCCGACCGCTACGGACGGCGGCGCTGAGGCCGACCGCCAGCAGCGCGGCGGCGGCCTGCACGGCCCGCGACAGCCGCACGGCACGGGCCAGGTCGTCGACGCGCGGGGCGCGGCCGTCCCCGAGCGTGGGCCGGATCTCCAGGCGGTGGGCGTATTTGGTCGGCCCGCCCAGCCGCACCCCGAGCGCACCGGCGAACGCCGCCTCGGCGACCCCGGCGTTGGGGCTGGGATGCCGGGCCGCGTCACGGCGCCAGGCCCGCGCCGCCCCCACCGGCGATCCGCCCACCAGCGGGGCGCACAGCACCGTCAGCGCCCCGGTGAGCCGGGCCGCCGCGTAGTTCAGGACGTCGTCCAGACGTGCTGCGGCCCAACCGAATCGGGTGTACCGCGGGGAGCGGTGCCCGATCATCGCGTCCAGCGTGTTGGCGCCCCGGTACACCAGCACGCCGGGCACACCGGCCACCGCGGCCCACAGCAGCGGGGCCACCGCCGCGTCGGAGGTGTTCTCCGCGACCGACTCCAGCGCCGCCCGGGTGAGCCCGTCGGCGTCCAGTGCGTTCGGGTCGCGGCCGCACAGTGCCGGCAGCAGCGCCCGGGCGCCGTCGACGTCACCGGCCCGCAGCAGGTCGGCCATCCGCTCGCCGGTGCGCGCCAGCGTGGTGCCGCCCAGCGCGGTGAAGGTCGCCGCCGCGGTGGCCGCCGCGGTGCGCGCCGGTCCGCTGCCGGGCGGGGTCAGCGCCAGGCCGGCCGCGGCCAGCGCCCCGACCAGCAACCCGGTGTGCCGCGCGCCGGCGGCGCGGGAGTCGGCGTAGCCGAGGCGTTCCAGCGCGGCGGCGGCCCGCCCGAACAGGGCGACCGGATGGCCGCGCCGCGGATCGGCGAACACGATGTCGGCCAGGCAGCCGGCCGCGATGCCCACACCGCGGGCCCGGCCGGTCGATGCGTGCGCAAACACCCCGGCAGCCTCTCATGCGGCGGTCGCCGGCCGACCATCGGCTCGGGCCGGGCCCGGTCCGGCGGGTCTAGTCTGGATGAAGTGTTGCGCACCGTTCTCGCCGCGTCGAACGTGCCCGGCCCGGCACCGACGCAGGTTCTCGTCGAGATCTGTTCCGTTCTCGCTCCCGCGCTGGCCACGGCGGTGGCGCTGACCGTCGTCGGGCTCGGCGGGGCGCGGCTCGCCGGGCAGGCCCGCGCGCTCGCCGCCCCGGCCGCGGGGTTCGTCGCGCTCGCCGCGCTCCTCGACTACCTGTGGGCTGCATCACGTTTCGCCAAGACCGGGCTGGTGTCCGCACTGCGGCCGGAGGTGCTCAACGCCTTCCTGCACGCCCCCGGCGCGCGCGGCAACGTGGTGGGGGCGGGTGTGGTGGCGCTGATCCAGCTCGGGTTGAAGGCCGGGCTCGTCGGCGCGTTGCTGGTGCTGCACCGCCGCGGCGGACGGGCGGCGGCCCGGGTGGCGCTGGCCGCCGCACTGGTTGTCACGGTGGCGCCGGCGCTGCCGTTCGCGCCGCCGTCGGTCGACCGGCTGGCCCACTCCGGGCTGACCGCAATGCATCTGGCGGGCACCACGCTGTGGGTCGGACCGGTGCTGCTGCTGGCCGTGATCGGGTGGCGGCAACGGCGACACCGGCCCACCGACGCCCGCGCCGAGGCGCTGGAGTGGACGCGGGCCTGGGAGCGGGTCAGCGCGCTGGCGCTGTGCGCGGTGGGGATGCTCGTGGTGTCCGGCTCGTGGCTGGCCTGGACCCATGTGGGCACCGTCGGGCAGCTGTTCACCACCCCTTACGGCCGCGCGCTGGCGCTCAAACTGGCGGTGACGGTCGTGCTCGTCGGCATCGGCGCCTACAACCTGTGGGTGCTGCTGCCGCGGCTGCGCGCGGCCCTGGCCGACGGCGCCGGCACCGGCGCATTCCGCTTGGCGGCCAGGCACTTTCCCGCGGTGGTGGGCGTGGAGTCGGTGCTGATGGTGGTGGTGCTGGGCATCGTGCCGTTCCTGGCCGGCTCGGCCCGGGCCCAGGCCGGCTGGCCGGCGGCAGGGCCGTTCGACGCCTCGGTGTTCGGGACCGGGGTCGCGGTGCTCGCCGCCACCGCGCTGCCGCTGTGGGCGGCCGCCCGGGCGGGCCGGGCTAGGGCCCGGCCAGAACCAGTACGTCCCTGACGGTTTCGAGCACCCCCGGCAGGTCGGCCGGCGGCGGGGTGGCCAGCGACAGCCGCAGCGCGTTGGGCGGGTGCGGCGCGACCGCGAACGCGTCGGCGGTGGAGACCAGCACGCCCCGCTCGGCGAGCAGCCGGGCGGCCGCGTCGTTGCGCAGCCCGTCGGGCAGTTCCAGCCAACCGAACCAGGACCGCGGGTGTGCGGTGTATGCGAAGCCGCACAGCGCCTTCCGTGCGATGCGCTGCCGCTGTGCGGCGTCGTCACGGCGTTGTTTCTCCAGCCGCGCCACGGTGCCGTCGGCGAGCCAGCCCACCGCCAGTGCGGTGACGATCCCCGCGACCGACCAGCCCGCGGCACGCAGCGTGCGCACCGCGGCCGCCCGCTGCCCGGTGGGTACCACCAGGTAGCCGAACCGCAACCCGGTGGCCAGGTTCTTCGACAGGCTGCCGATGTACCAGGTCCGTTCCGGCGCAAGGGAATACAGTGTCGGGCCGGCCTCGGGCACCAGGAACGCGTAGGTGGCGTCCTCGATCAGCGCACAGTCGTGCCGGCGCGCGATGTCGACCAGCCGGTGCCGCGCGGCGGCGTCGAGCACGAATCCGAGCGGGTTGTGCACGGTGGGCATCGCGTAGATCGCCGCGATCCGGCGGGTGCGGCACAGCGCCTCCAGGGCGTCGAGGTCGGTGCCGTCGGCGCAGCAGGCCACCGGGCACACCTCCACCCCGCCGGTGGTGGCGGCGAGCTTGAGCCCCGGGTAGGTCAGCGCGTCGGCGGCCACCACCCCGCCCGGTCCGGCCAGCGTACGCACCGCCACGTCCACCCCGTGCTGGGCGCCGGAGGTGAGCAGCACATTGTCCGGCGGCACGTCGATGCCGCGGTCGAGCAGCGCCGTGGCGACCACGGCGCGGTCGCTCTCCCGCCCACCGGGCGGGTGCTGGGTGAGCAGCGCCTCGAGGTTGCCGGCACCGGCCAGCCGGCGCAGTGCGGCGCGCAGTTCGTCGGGCTGTTCGGCCGAGAGCGGTTGGCTGAAGGACAGATCCACCCGGCGCGCGGTGCGCGGCAGCCGGCGCGGCTCCAGGCCGCCGAACCCGCTCTGGTCGCGCACGAAGGTGCCGCGCCCGGGTTCGCCGACGACCAGTCCCGCGGCGGCGAGTTCGGCGTACACCCGGGTGGCAGTGGCCAGCGCGATGCCGTGCCGGGCGGCCAGTTCGCGGTGGGTGGGCAACCGGGTGCCGGGAGCCAGCCGGCCGTCGCGGATGGCCGCGGCGTAGGCGTCCACCACCGCCTTGTACCTGGGCTGACGCACCTCGGCTCCCCCGTTGTATCCATGACAATTTCTGGATTGTCCTACTTTAGCGGTCGTAGGCTCGGCCCGGCACGACCACACGAGAGGAGCAGCCATGACCACGACCGGCCGCCTCCTGCCGGTGCTGGAGTACCTGCGGCGCGACCTGGCCGGACAACTCGAGCCCGGCGACCGCACCCACATGCGCTACCCCACCGCGATCTCGCGGCTGCTGGGATTCGAGATCGTCGACGTCGGGCCGGCCACCGCGGCGGTGCGGGTGCAGGCCGACGCCGAGCGGCACGGCAACCAGCAGGGCACCGTGCACGGCGGGCTGATCGTCGAACTCGCCGACGCGGCGATCGGCACCGCGGCCTCGACGTTGTCGGTACCGGGCGAGTCGTTCACCAGCATCGACATCCGGGCGGCGTTCCTGCGGCCGGTGTGGTCCGGCCCGCTGACGGCCACCGCCCGGCCGGTCCGGACCGGCCGCACCATCAGCCACTACACCTGCGAGGTCACCCGCGCCGACGGCAAGGCCGTCGCGATGGTCACGAGCGCGGTGATGACGCTGCGCGGCGACGCCGCCCGCGGCCGCCGACCCGCGCCGCCGGGCGGCCGAAGACCCGCTCGCGCGGGAGGTGAGTGGGCGCGGAGGGGATCGAACCCCCGACCGCTGGTGTGTAAAACCAGAGCTCTACCACTGAGCTACACGCCCTGTCGCCGGTGCAGGGTACACGCACCGGCTGCTCTTGGGAAATCGTCTCAGGCGGTGCGCAGGGCGTTCAGCGCCGCGACCCACACCGACTGGTCACGCGCCTCACCGGGCTCCTTCATCTCCGCGAACCGGATGACGCCGTCGCGGTCCACCACGAAGGTGCCCCGGTTCGGGTAGCCGAAGTCCTCGTTGAACACCCCGTAGGCCCGGGCCACCGCCCCGTGCGGCCAGAAGTCGCTGAGCACCGGGAAGGTGAACCCGTTCTCGATGGACCAGATCTTGTGGGTGGGCGGCGGCCCCACCGAGATGGCCAGCACCGCGCTGTCGTCGTTCTCGTAGTCCGGCAGGTGGTCCCGGATCTGGTCGAGCTCGCCCTGGCAGATGCCGGTGAACGCCAGCGGGAAGAACACCAGCAGCACGTTGCGTTTCCCGCGGTAGTCACCGAGTGAGACGGGGCGGCCGTTCTGGTCCTTGAGGGCGAAATCGGGTGCTTCGGTTCCGACTTCCAGCACTGTCATCGATGCCTTACCGTTCGTTGCGCCGCCGGCCTCAGCCACGCCGGCCCGCGGCCTTGGACTTGGGCTGCACCAGCCGGGTCGCGATCCAGTCGCCGAGATTGGCCGACGAGGTCTGCATCAAGCCGGCCGTCGGCGCGGACTCGGCGATCTCGGACGGGTGCACGTGCCCGGGCTTGCCGGTCTTGGGCGTGATCACCCAGATCACCCCGTCCTCGGCCAGCGGGCCGATCGCGCCGATCAGCGCGTCGACGAGGTCGCCGTCGTCCTCGCGCCACCACAGCAGCACGACATCAACCACCTCGTCGGCGTCCTCGTCGAGCAGTTCACCGCCGCACGCTTCCTCGACATCGGCCCGGATGTCGTCGTCGACGTCCTCGTCCCAGCCCAGTTCCTGTACAACCTGATCTTTTTGGATGCCCAGTCGTTGGGCGTAGTTCGGGGCGTTCGCCGCCGCGACCACGGTCGGTCCTCCTTCTCGGTGCTGGTGCGATTGCCTTATCGTCGCACGCCGGACGGTCTGTGCGAATACCGGCGCGGCGAAGTGTCAAATCGTGTCAACTCGAATCCGAATTCGCCGGTCATCGGAATCGATAGGCCGAGTCGCACAGATCCAGTGCCACCGAACGCACATCGTTGAGGTTGCTCACCTCGGCGTTGAATTCGTCCGGTCCGTAATTCTCCAGGAGCGCCTGGGCGACCCGGTTGGCGGCGTCCACCCAGTCGGCCAGCGCGTCGCGCAGTTCCGGGGACAGCGGATCGGAGATGGCGCCGTCGACCAGCTCGGCGCTGCGGTGCAGGGCATCGGCGGCCGGGCCGATCAGCCGGCCGGCGTCGGGATCGCCGGCGTTGATGGCGTCGACGAATTCGTTGACCGCCGCGACGGCGTCGACGCTGGTGGCGGCGAGCGTGTCGCAGGCGCTGTGCACCGCCTCCCTGGTCACCGCCCGCTGCCGCTCGGCCTCCCGAGACCTCGACGCGGCGATCGACGCGGCGACCGAGGCCGACACCGAGGCCCGGTACTCCGGCGCGGCCGCGGCGTCCGGGCGGCCCTCGCCCCGCGTCACGGTGGTGCAGCCGACGATCACCATCGCCGCGACGGCGCCGCCGCCGACCACCGCTCCCCCCACCTGCCACCGGCGCTCGGCGCGCCGCCAACCCGTGTGCACGGGTGCCGACGTTACCGGCAAAAACGCACCGTCGCGTGGTCGTCGGCGTGTTCGGTGCGACAAACGGCGCAACCTTCGGCACAAGGTCACACCCCGCCGGTGCAACTCGGGCACGATGAGGGAAAGATAAGGCATCTGCACCGGTTCAGGAGCCGTGAACCTCCTGCGAGGCGCAGAGCACAAATGAATCCCGCCGATACCAAGGAGCGGACGTTGACAACCGAGTTCGTACGCCAGGACCTGGCTCGAAACTCCACCCCCCAACCCGATCGAGTGCGGGTGATCCGCGAGGGGGTCGCCTCCTACCTGCCCGACATCGACCCGGACGAGACCGCCGAGTGGCTGGAGTCGCTGGACGCCGTGGTGGAGCGGTCCGGTCCGGCCCGGGCCCGATATCTGCTGCTGCGCCTGCTCGAGCGCGCCGGTGAGCAGCGGGTCGCCATCCCGGCGCTCACCTCCACCGACTACGTCAACACCATCCCGACCGAGCTGGAGCCGTGGTTCCCCGGTGACGAGGAGGTCGAGCGGCGGTTCCGCGCGTGGATCCGCTGGAACGCCGCGATCATGGTGCACCGTGCCCAGCGCCCCGGCGTCGGGGTGGGCGGGCACATCTCCACCTACGCCTCGTCGGCCGCGCTCTACGAGGTCGGCTTCAACCACTTCTTCCGCGGCAAGTCCCACCCGGGCGGCGGCGACCAGGTGTTCATCCAGGGTCACGCCTCGCCGGGCATCTACGCCCGGGCCTTCCTGGAGGGCCGGCTGACCGCCGACCAGCTCGACGGTTTCCGGCAGGAGGTCAGCCATCCCGGCGGCGGGCTGCCGAGCTACCCGCACCCGCGGCTGATGCCGGACTTCTGGGAGTTCCCCACCGTGTCGATGGGCCTGGGCCCGATCAACGCGATCTTCCAGGCCCGGTTCAACCACTACCTGCACGACCGGGGCATCAAGGACACCTCCGACCAGCACGTCTGGGCCTTCCTCGGCGACGGCGAGATGGACGAGCCGGAGGCCCGCGGCGCCGCGCACGTCGCCGCGCTGGAGGGGCTGGACAACCTCACCTTCGTGGTGAACTGCAACCTGCAGCGCCTCGACGGCCCGGTGCGCGGCAACGGCAAGATCATCCAGGAGCTGGAGTCGTTCTTCCGTGGCGCGGGCTGGAACGTCATCAAGGTGATCTGGGGCCGCGAGTGGGACGCGCTGCTGCACGCCGATCGGGACGGCGCGCTGGTGAACCTGATGAACTCCACGCCCGACGGCGACTACCAGACCTACAAGGCCAACAACGGCGCCTACGTGCGGGAGCACTTCTTCAACCGCGACCCGCGCACCAAGGCACTCGTCGAGCACATGACCGACGAGGAGATCTGGAACCTCAAGCGCGGCGGCCACGACTACCGCAAGGTCTACGCCGCCTACAAGGCCGCGCTCGAGCACAAGGGCCAACCCACGGTCATCCTGGCCAAGACCATCAAGGGCTACTCGCTCGGCGCGCACTTCCAGGGCCGTAACGCCACCCACCAGATGAAGAAGCTGGCCTTGGAGGATCTGAAGTACTTCCGCGACGCGATCCGGATTCCGATCAGCGACAAGGAACTCGAGGCCGATCCGTACCTGCCGCCGTACTACCACCCGGGTATGGACGCCCCGGAGATCCGCTACATGCTGGAACGCCGGCGCGCGCTGGGCGGGTTCCTGCCGGAGCGGCGCACCAGGTCCAAGGTGCTGACGCTGCCGGGGCCGGACGCCTACAAGTCGGTCAAGAAGGGCTCCGGGCACCAGCCGGTGGCCACCACCATGGCGACGGTGCGCATCTTCAAGGAGTTGTTGCGGGACAAGAACATCGGCCACCGCATCGTGCCGATCATCCCGGACGAGGCGCGCACCTTCGGGATGGACTCGTGGTTCCCGAACCTGAAGATCTACAACCGCAACGGTCAGCTCTACACCTCGGTCGACGCCGACCTGATGCTGGCCTACAAGGAGTCCGAGACCGGCCAGATCCTGCACGAGGGCATCAACGAGGCCGGGTCGACGGCATCGTTCACGGCGGTCGGCACCTCGTACGCCACCCACAACGAGCCGATGATCCCCGTCTACATCTTCTATTCGATGTTCGGGTTCCAGCGCACCGGCGACGGGTTCTGGGCGGCGGCCGACCAGATGGCCCGCGGGTTCGTGCTCGGCGCCACCGCCGGCCGCACCACGCTCACCGGTGAGGGGCTGCAGCACGCCGACGGGCACTCGCACCTGCTGGCCTCGACCAACCCCGCGGTGGTGGCCTACGACCCGGCGTTCGCCTACGAGATCGCCCACATCGTCGAGAGCGGCCTGCGGCGGATGTACGGCGAGAACCCCGAGGACGTGTTCTTCTACATCACCGTCTACAACGAGCCGTACCTGCAGCCGGCCGAGCCGGAGGGCCTCGACGTCGAGGGCCTGCTGCGCGGCATCTACCGCTACCGGCCGGCGCCGCGGCCCGGGGCGCACGCCGCCCAGATCCTGGCCTCCGGGGTGGCGATGCCGGAGGCGCTGCGCGCCGCCGAGCTGCTGGCCACCGACTGGAACGTGGCCGCCGACGTGTGGTCGGTGACGAGCTGGACCGAGCTGGGCCGCGACGGCATCCGGGTGGAGAAGGAGCGGCTGCAGCACCCGGACCGCGACGTGCCGGATCCGTACGTGGCGCGGGTGCTGGCCGGGGCGCCGGGGCCGTTCGTGGCGGTGTCGGACTGGGTGCGCGGGGTGCCCGAGCAGATCCGGCCCTGGGTGCCCGGCACCTACCTGACGCTGGGCACCGACGGGTTCGGCTTCTCCGACACCCGCCCGGCGGCGCGGCGCTACTTCAACGTCGACGCCGAGTCGGTGGCGGTGGCGGTGCTGGAGGGCCTGGCCCGCGACGGCCGGATCGACCGCTCGGTGGCCGTCGAGGCGGCCCGTCGCTACCGCATCGACGACGCGCGGGCGGCCGCCCCGCAGACCTCCGATCCGGGCGTGGCCTGACCGAACCGGTGCGACACCGGCCCCGGGCCCGCGGCCCGGGGCCGGTGCCCGTTTTGGAGGAAACGACCAGTTCCTCGGCGTAGTCTTTGGCTATGGCCGACAATCGGTTCGTTCCACCGGCGAGCACCGTCGAGGTGCTACAGGCCGTGCCGGACTCGGTGCTCAAACGCCTGCACCAGTACTCGGGCCGGCTGGCCACCGAGGCGGTCCGGGTGATGGAGAAGCGGCTGCCGTTCTTCGCCGACCTGGAGGCCTCGCAACGGGCCAGCGTGCAGCTGGTGGTGCAGACCGCGGTGGTCAACTTCGTCGAGTGGATGCGCGACCCGGAGAGCGACGTCAGCTACACCGCGCAGGCGTTCGAGGTGGTGCCGCAGGACCTGCGGCGGCGCATCGCGCTGCGCCAGTCGGTGGAGATGGTGCGGGTGACGATGGAGTTCTTCGAGGAGGTGGTGCCGCTGGTGGCCCGCTCCGAGGAGCAGCTCACCGCGCTGACCGCCGGCATCCTGCGTTACAGCCGTGACCTCGCGTTCGCGGCGGCGATGGCCTACGCCGACCAGGCCGAGGCCCGCGGCGCCTGGGACACCCGGATGGAGGCCTATCTGGTCGACGCGGTGGTGCGCGGCGACATCGGGCCGGAGCTGCAGTCCCGGGCGGCCGCGCTGAACTGGGACGCCACCGCACCGGCCACCGTGATCGTGGGGCTGCCCCGGCCGGGCCGCATCGACGTGGCCGCCGAGGACGTGCACGAGGCGGTACAGCGGCACGGCCGCACCGCGCTGGCCGACGTGCACGGCACCTGGCTGGTGGCGATCGTGTCCGGCCCGCTGCTGCCCACCGACCGGGTGCTCGAGGACCTGCTCGAGGTGTTCGCCGACGGCCCGGTGGTGATCGGGCCGACCGCGCCCACCCTGACCGCCGCGCACCGCAGCGCCACCGAGGCGATCGCCGGGATGAACGCGGTGGCCGGCTGGAGCGGGGCGCCGCGCCCGGTGGCCGCCCGCGAGCTGCTGCCGGAGCGGGCGCTGCTCGGCGACGCGACCGCGATCGCGGCCCTGGAGTCGGAGGTGATGCGGCCCTTGGCCGACGCCGGTCCGGCGCTCACCGAGACGCTGGACGCCTACCTCGACGCCGGTGGCGCGATCGAAGCTTGCGCCCGCAAATTGTTCGTTCATCCAAACACGGTGCGGTACCGGCTGAAGCGGATCGCCGAGTTCACCGGCCGGGACCCCACCGTGCCGCGGGACGCCTACGTGCTTCGGGTGGCCGCGTCTGTGGGGCGTCTCACACGGCAGGCAGCCCACCCGAGCACGACAAATGCACACGGCCTGCCCTCCCCCGCCGCGCGCCCCGCCCCACCGGCAGGTTGGCGTCCGCGTCAATAACTTTCGGACGTCCCGGGATGGTCTCGATGGCGTCTCGACACAGTCCGGTTTGTGGACTCTCCACAAAAACATAAGACGAGGTTCATAATCTCTTACACCGCGCAAACCGGACTTCACAGTGTTCTCTTAAACACGTGCCTGAAACGACTGCGCCTGAGAACTCGGTGCTCGCGCTGCTGGCGCCCGGGCAGGGTTCGCAGACCCCCGGGATGCTCGCCCCGTGGCTCGAGCTGCCGGGTGCCGCCGACCGGCTGGCGGCCTGGTCGGAGATCAGCGGCCTGGACCTGGTCCGGCTCGGCACCACCGCCGACGCCGACGAGATCACCGACACCGCCGTCACCCAGCCGCTCGTGGTGGCCGCCACCCTGCTCGCCCACGAGGAGGCGGCCCGGCGCGGGCTGTTCTCCAACGCGGCCGAGGTGATCGTCGCCGGCCACTCGGTCGGCGAGATCGCCGCCTACGCCATCGCCGGGGTCATCTCCGCCGACGACGCGATCAAGCTGGCCGCCACCCGCGGCGCGGAGATGGCCAAGGCCTGCGCGCTGGAGCCCACCGGTATGGCGGCCGTGCTCGGCGGCGACGAGGCCGAGGTGCTGGGCCGGCTCGAGGAGCTCGGCCTGATCCCGGCCAACCGCAACGCGGCCGGCCAGATCGTGGCCGCGGGCGCGGTCGACGCGCTGGACAAGCTGGCCGAGGACCCGCCCGCCAAGGCGCGGGTGCGTCGGCTGGCGACCGCCGGGGCGTTCCACACCCACTACATGGCCTCGGCGCAGGACGGCTACGCCGCCGCGGCGGCGGCCGTGACGACCGCCGAGCCCACCCGCACCCTGCTGTCCAACGCCGACGGGCAGCCGGTCGCGTCGGCCGCCGACGCGATGGACAAGCTGGTGGCCCAGCTGACCCGGCCGGTGCGCTGGGATCTGTGCACCGAGACGATGCGTCAGCGTAAGGTGGCGGCGCTGGTCGAGTTCCCGCCCGCCGGGACGCTGACGGGCATCGCCAAGCGTGAGCTCAAGGGGGTGCCCACCCACGCAGTGAAGACCCCCGCGGACCTGGACGGGCTGACCGAGCTCTAGCGGTCGCACCACATCCGGGGCGACAACCGCATATCCGAAACATCCACCCACGTCCCCGCACCCGCGGGGGCACCACACCGAAGGAAAAGAAGGAGCCATCGTGGCCACCACTCAGGAAGAAATCATCGCCGGTCTCGCCGAGATCATCGAAGAGGTCACCGGCATCGAGCCGTCGGAGGTGACCCCGGAGAAGTCGTTCGTCGACGATCTGGACATCGACTCGCTGTCGATGGTGGAGATCGCCGTGCAGACCGAGGACAAGTACGGCATCAAGATCCCGGACGAGGACCTCGCCGGCCTGCGCACCGTCGGTGACGTCGTCGCCTACATCCAGAAGCTCGAGGCCGAGAACCCCGAGGCCGCTGCCGCGCTGCGCGAGAAGATCGAATCGGAGCGTTCATGACAAAGCCCTCCACCGCCAACGGCGGTTACCCCTCCGTGGTGGTGACCGCCGTCACGGCGACCACGTCCATTGCGGGGGATGCCGAGGGCACGTGGAAGGGCCTCCTCGCCGGTGAGAGCGGGATCCGCACGCTGGAGGACGAGTTCGTCACCAAGTGGGATCTGCCGGTCAAGATCGGCGGGCATCTCGCGGAGCCGGTCGACGATCACATGACCCGGCTGGACATGCGCCGGATGTCCTACGTCCAGCGCATGGCCAAGCTGCTCGGCAAGCGGGTCTGGGAGGCCGCGGGTTCGCCCGAGGTCGATCCGGACCGGTTCTCCGTCGTCATCGGCACGGGTCTGGGCGGCGGCGAGAAGATCGTCGAGACCTACGACGCGATGAATGCGGGCGGCCCCCGCAAGGTGTCGCCGCTGGCGGTGCAGATGATCATGCCGAACGGTGCCGCCGCGGTGGTCGGGCTCGAGCTCGGCGCCCGCGCCGGGGTGATCACCCCGGTGTCGGCCTGTGCGTCCGGCTCGGAGGCCATCGCGCACGCCTGGCGGCAGATCGTCATGGGTGACGCCGACATCGTCGTCTGCGGTGGCGTCGAGGGCGGCATCGAGGCGCTGCCGATCGCGGCGTTCTCGATGATGCGGGCGATGAGCACCCGCAACGACGACCCGGCCGGGGCGTCGCGGCCGTTCGACAAGGACCGGGACGGCTTCGTGTTCGGCGAGGCCGGCGCGCTGCTGGTCATCGAGACCGAGGAGCACGCCAAGGCCCGGGGTGCGACCATCCTGGCCCGGCTCATGGGCGCGGGCATCACCTCCGATGCGTTCCACATGGTGGCTCCGGCCTCCGACGGGGTGCGCGCCGGCATGGCGATGCGGCGGGCGATGGAGACCGCGGGCCTCGAGCCCAAGGACATCGACCACATCAACGCGCACGCGACCGCCACCCCGATCGGGGACACCGCGGAGGCCAACGCCATCCGCGTGGCCGGCTGCGAGCACGCCGCGGTGTACGCCCCCAAGTCCGCGCTGGGTCACTCGATCGGCGCGGTCGGGGCCCTCGAGTCGGTGCTGACGGTGCTGACACTTCGCGACGGGGTCATCCCTCCCACGCTCAACTACGAGACTCCGGACCCCGAGATCGACCTCGACATCGTCGCGGGCGAGCCCCGGTACGGCGACTACAAATACGCCATCAACAACTCGTTCGGCTTCGGCGGCCACAACGTGGCGCTGGCGTTCGGGCGGTACTGACGGACGAGAGGAACCTTTCGGAGCAGTAATGGCAGGGTTATCGACAGGCAACGGGCTCCCCAGCGTCGTTGTCACGGGGGTTGCGATGACTACCGCCCTGGCGACCGACGCGGAAAGTACGTGGAAGCGGCTGCTCGACGGCCAGAGTGGGATCCGCAAGCTCGAGGATCCCTTCGTCGAGGAGTTCGATCTGCCGGTGCGAATCGGCGGTCACCTGCTCGAGGACTTCGACGGCGAACTGACCCGCGTGGAGCTCCGTCGCCTGTCGTACCTGCAGAAGATGTCGACCGTGCTGGGCCGGCGGGTCTGGGAGGCCGCCGGCTCGCCGGAGGTCGATCCGCGCCGGCTCATGGTGTCGATCGGCACCGGCCTGGGCTCCACCGAGGAGCTCGTGTTCAGCTACGACGACATGCGGCAGCGCGGCCTGAGGGCGGTCTCCCCGCTGGCCGTGCAGAAGTACATGCCGAACGCCGCCGCGGCGGCCGTCGGTCTGGAGCGCAAGGCCCGCGCCGGGGTGATCACCCCGGTGTCGGCCTGCGCCTCCGGGTCGGAGGCCATCGCGCACGCCTGGCGCAACATCGTGCTCGGTGAGGCCGACGTGGCCATCTGCGGCGGCGTGGAGACCAAGATCGAGGCGGTGCCGATCGCCGGTTTCGCCCAGATGCGCATCGTGCTGTCGACGAACAACGACAACCCGCAGGGCGCCTGCCGGCCGTTCGACAAGGACCGGGACGGCTTCGTGTTCGGCGAGGCCGGCGCGCTCATGGTGATCGAGACCGAGGAGCACGCCAGGGCGCGCGGTGCGAACATCCTGGCCCGCCTGATGGGTGCGGCCATCACCTCCGACGGGTACCACATCGTGGCGCCCGACCCGAACGGCGAGCAGGCCGGGTACGCGATGACCCGCGCCATCGAGCTCGCCGGGCTGCAGCCGAGCGACATCGACCACGTCAACGCGCACGCCACCGGCACGGTGGTGGGCGACGTGGCCGAGTCCAAGGCGATCAACAACGCGATGAAGGGCCACCGGCCGGCGGTGTACGCGCCGAAGGCCGCGCTCGGCCACTCGGTGGGCGCGGTCGGTGCGGTCGAGTCGATCCTGACCGTGTTCGCGCTGCGCGACGGGATCATCCCGCCCACGCTGAACCTGGAGAACCTCGATCCGGAGATCGATCTGGACGTGGTCGCCAAGGAACCGCGCAAGGGCGATTTCAAGTACGCGATCAACAACTCCTTCGGATTCGGTGGGCACAACGTGGCGCTCGCCTTCGGTAAGTACTGACGCCCGCGACGCGGCGTCGGCCGGCGTCCGACGGGCAACAGGAGGAACTTCTATGACGACCATGGCCCCCGCGGCCGTCGGTGAATCGCTCGACCCGCGCGATCCGCTGCTGCGCCTGAGCACCTTCTTCGACGACGGCAGCGTCGAGTTGCTGCACGAGCGGGACCGCTCGGGCGTGCTGGCCGCCGCCGGCACCGTCAACGGCGTGCGCACCATCGCGTTCTGCACCGACGGCACCGTGATGGGCGGCGCGATGGGCGTGGACGGCTGCCGGCGCATCGTCGAGGCCTACGACCTGGCCATCGCCGAGCAGAGCCCGATCGTGGGCATCTGGCACTCCGGCGGGGCCCGGCTGGCCGAGGGCGTGCGCGCCCTGCACGGCGTCGGGCTGGTGTTCGAGGCGATGATCCGCGCCTCGGGCTACATCCCGCAGATCTCGGTGGTGGTCGGCTTCGCGGCCGGCGGCGCGGCCTACGGCCCGGCGCTGACCGACGTGATCATCATGGCGCCGGAGAGCCGGGTGTTCGTCACCGGCCCGGACGTGGTGCGCGCGGTGACCGGCGAGGACGTCGACATGGCCTCGCTGGGCGGTCCGGAGACCCACCACAAGAAGTCGGGCGTGTGCCACATCGTCGCCGACGACGAGCTCGACGCCTACGAGCGGGGCCGCCGGCTGGTCGGCCTGTTCTGCCAGCAGGGCGTGTTCGACCGTTCCAAGGCCGAGGCCGGCGACTCCGACCTGCACGCGCTGCTGCCCGAGTCGCCGCGGCGCGCCTACGATGTGCACCCGATCGTGCACGGGCTGCTCGACGCCGACACCCCGTTCGAGGAGTTTCAGGCCAAGTGGGCCCCGTCGATCGTGATCGGCCTGGGCCGGCTGGCCGGCCGCACCGTCGGCGTGCTGGCCAACAACCCGCTGCGGCTCGGCGGCTGCCTGAACTCCGAGAGCGCGGAGAAGGCGGCCCGGTTCGTGCGGCTGTGCGATGCGTTCGGCATCCCGATGGTGGTGATCGTCGACGTGCCGGGCTACCTGCCCGGGGTGGACCAGGAGTGGGGCGGCGTGGTGCGTCGCGGCGCGAAGCTGCTGCACGCCTTCGGCGAGGCCACCGTGCCGCGCGTGACGCTGGTGACCCGCAAGATCTACGGCGGCGCCTACATCGCGATGAACTCGCGTTCGCTGGGCGCGACGAAGGTGTTCGCCTGGCCGGACGCCGAGGTGGCGGTGATGGGCGCCAAGGCCGCGGTCGGCATCCTGCACAAGAAGAAGCTCGCCGCCGTCGAGGATCCGGTCGAGCGGGAGCAGCTGCACGAGGAGCTGGCCAAGGAGCACGAGCGGATCGCCGGTGGCGTGGACGCGGCGATCGAGATCGGCGTGGTCGACGAGAAGATCGACCCGGCGCACACCCGGTCCAAGCTGACCCAGGCGCTGGCCGAGGCCGCCCCGCGGCGCGGTCGCCACAAGAACATCCCGCTGTAACCCGACTTCCCGCCGGAATAGCATTCCCGGTCGTGAAATCCGCGGATGAACGACCGGGAATGCTATTCCGCGTCTGAGGCGAACTGCGCGGCGACGGCCAGGGCGCGGTCGCGGTCCGCGGCGACCAGGCCGATGCGGGTGCGCCGGTCGAGGATGTCGGCCGCGGTCAGCGCGCCCTCGTGGCTGACCGCGTAGGCGAACTCGGCCCGGATGACGTCGATGCCCTCGGCCACCGGCTCGGTGGGCCGGGCGCAGCTCGCCCGGGCGATGACGTTCGGCGCCTCGGCACCGTAGCGGGCCACCAGCGACCCCGGCAGATCCGCCGAAGAACGAAGCGTGGCAACAGGATTGGCCGGTGCACCGACCAGCGGCAGGTTGCGGGTGCGGCACGGCCCGGCGGTCAGCCCGCGCCGCGCCACCGCCCGGTCCACGGCGTCCTCGGCCATGAACCGGTACTCGGTGAGCTTGCCGCCGACGACGCTGAGCAGCCCGGTGTCGGACTCCACCACCGCGTGTTCGCGGGACAGGTCGGCGGTGCGCCCCTCGCCGGAGTCGATGAGCGGGCGCAGCCCGGCGAACGCACCGCGCACGTCGTCCGGCCCGAGCGCGGTGCCGAGTGCGGTGTTGACGGTGCGCAGCAGGAAGTCGATCTCCGCGCGGGTCGGCTCCGGCACGTCCGGGACCGGGCCGGGCGCGTCCTCGTCGGTCAGCCCGAGGTAGACCCGGCCGAGCTGTTCGGGCATCGCGAAGACGAACCGGTTCAGCTCGCCGGGAATCGGAACCGTCAGGGCGGCAACGGGATTGCCGAACGCGGCGGCGTCGAACACCAGGTGGGTGCCGCGACTGGGGCGCAGCCGGATGCCCGGGTCGACCTGGCCGGCCCACACCCCGGTGGCGTTGATCACCGCGCGCGCCGCCACCCGGAACGACTCCCCGGACAGCCGGTCGACCAGCGTGGCTCCGTCGCCGGCCGCGTCGGTGGCGGCCACCCGGGTCAGGATCATCGCCCCGTGCTGGGCGGCGGTGCGGGCCACCGCGACCACCAGCCGGGCGTCGTCGACGAGCTGGCCGTCGTAGCCGAGCAGTCCCCCGTCCAGCCCGTCCCGGCGCACCGCGGGCACCAACTCGGCCGCCCGCGCCGCGTCGACGCGGGCCGACCGCGGCAGCACCGAGGCCGGGGTGCCGGCCAGGGCGCGCAACAGGTCGCCGGCCAGGAATCCGGTGCGCACCAGGGCGCGTTCGGCGCGGCCGACGCCCGGCAACAGCGGCACCAGCTGCGGCATCGCCCGCACCAGGTGCGGGGCGTTGCGCCGCATCAGAATCCCGCGTTCGATCGCGCTGCGCCGGGCGATGCCGACGTTGCCGGAGGCCAGGTAGCGCAGCCCGCCGTGGACGAGTTTGGAACTCCAGCGACTGGTGCCGAAGGCCAGGTCGTGCTTCTCCACCAGCGCCACCGACAGCCCCCGGGTGGCGGCGTCCAGGGCGATGCCGGTGCCGGTGATGCCGCCGCCGATGACCAGCACGTCGACCCGGCCGGTGTCGGCGAGCCGGGCCAGCTCGGCGGTGCGGCGGGCGGCGTTGAGGGCGGTGGCGTCGGTCATGGCTTCAGGTATCCGTCCAGGGCACGGGTGAGTTCGGCGTCCAGCGCCTCGGCGTCCAGGATCGGTTCGACCATGCGCGCCGACTGGATCGCCGACTGGGTGATGAGCAGGCACATCGCGGCCAGCCGGCGCGGGTCGCCGGGCCGCACGCTGCCGTCCTGCTGGGCGAGTTCGATGTCGCCGGCGACGGCGTCGACGAGGATCTGCTGGCTGGTGCCGAGCCGCTCGGCGATGTAGACCATCGCCAGGTCGGGGCGGGTGCGCAGCACGGTGGTGATGACCTCGTCGGCGCGCAGCCGGTCGGCCAGCGCGACGATGCGGGCCACCAGCGCGGCCCGTCCCACCCCGGGGCCGGGCACCGCGTCCAGCGCGTCGGTGATGCGCCGGGTCAGCAGCGTGGCCAGCACGGCCCGCACGTCCGGCCAGCGCCGGTAGATGGTGGGCCGGCTCACCCCGGCGCGGCGGGCGATCTCGGCCAGGGTCACCCGGTCGGCGCCGTAGGCGAGCAGGCAGTCGGTCGCGGCGTCGAGGATTCGGTCGTCGATTCGCGGCACCTCTCGTTACAGCTTTCCACTTTGTGTAATACTGTAACGCATGTCCGATCGGCTCCAGCCCCCGATGAAGTGGAACGCCTGGGGCGATCCCACGGCCGCCGCCCCGCTGCCGGACGGGGTGCGCGACCTGCTGCGCCAGGCGCTGGGCATCGACGCCGACCCCGCCCCCGAGCTACCGCCCGACCGGGTGCGGCTGCGGCCGTCGGCACTGGCCGAGGCCGACCGGCGGGCGCTGGCGGCGATCGTCGGCGACGCGTTCTGCCGCACCGACGACGAGAGCCGGCTGCTGCACGCCGGCGGCAAGTCCACGCTCGACCTGCTGCGCCGCCGCCGCGTCGAGCAGGACGCGCCGGACGCGGTCCTGCTGCCGGCCGACGAGGACGAGATCGGCGCGCTGCTGCGGGAGTGCACCGACCGGCGCATCGCGGTGGTGCCGTTCGGTGGCGGCACCTCCGTGGTGGGCGGACTGGATCCGGTCCGGGCCGGCTTCGCCGCGGTGGTGAGCCTGGATCTGCGCCGGCTGGACCGGCTGGTGGCCCTCGACGAGGTCTCGCAGGTGGCCGAGTTCGAGGCGGGGGTGAGCGGCCCGCGGGCCGAACGGCTGCTCGGCGAACACGGCTTCGCGCTCGGGCACTTCCCGCAGAGCTTCGAGTTCGCCACCATCGGCGGCTTCGCCGCCACCCGCTCCTCCGGCCAGGACTCGGCCGGCTACGGCCGGTTCAACGACATGGTGTGCGGGCTGCGGGCGATCACCCCGGCCGGGCCGCTGGAGTTCGGCCGCGCCCCGCAGTCGGCGGCCGGCCCGGACCTGCGCCACCTGCTGCTCGGCTCGGAGGGGACCCTCGGGGTGATCACCCGGGTGCGGGTGCGGGTGCACCCGGTCCCGGAGACCACCCACTACGAGGCCTGGTCCTTCCCGGATTTCGGCACCGGGGCGGCGGCGCTGCGCGCGGTGGCCCAGCAGGGCACCGGCCCGACGGTGATCCGGTTGTCCGACGAGGCCGAGACCGCGGTCAACCTGGCCACCACCGACCGCATCGGCGGCGAGTCGGTCACCGGCGGATGCCTGGCGATCACGCTGTTCGAGGGCACCGCCGCGCAGGTGGTGGCCCGGCACAACCAGACCCGCGCGGTGCTGGCCGAGCACGGCGGCACCTCGCTGGGCGAGGAGCCGGCCCGGGCCTGGGAGCACGGCCGGTTCGCCGCCCCGTACCTGCGCGACGCGCTGCTGTCGGCCGGGGCGCTGTGCGAGACGCTGGAGACGGCCACCGACTGGTCGAACCTGTCGGCCCTGAAATCCGCTGTCACCGAAGCACTGACCGGCACGCTGGCCGAGACCGGCACGCCGGCGATCGTGCTGTGCCACATCTCGCACGTGTATCCGACCGGCGCCTCGCTGTACTTCACCGTGGTGGCCGCCCAGCGCGGCGACGCGATCGCGCAGTGGCAGCGCGCGAAAGCCGCCGCCACCCGGACGATGGTGGACCACGGCGGCACCATCACCCATCACCACGCGGTGGGCACCGATCACCGTCCCTGGATGCTCGACGAGGTCGGCGAGCTGGGAGTGGCGATGCTGCGCGCGGTCAAGGCGACCGTGGACCCAGCCGGAATCCTCAACCCGGGCAAGCTGATTCCGTGAACACCGGCCGCGTGACGATGCTGACCAACCCCGCCTCGGGGCACGGGACGGCCCGGCACGCCGCCGAACGGGCCGCGGCCCGGCTGCAGCGCCGCGGGGTCGACGTGGTGGCGGTCGCCGGCACCGACGCCGCGCACGCCCGCCGGCTCGTCGAAGCCGCGCTCGAGCACGAGACGGACGCGCTGGTGGTGGTCGGCGGCGACGGCATCGTGTCGCTGGCACTGCAACTGCTCGCCGGCACCGACGTACCGCTGGCGATCGTCCCGGCCGGCACCGGCAACGACCACGTCCGCGAATTCGGCATTCCCACGAAGAATCCCGAGGCCGCCGCGGACGTCGTGGTGGACGGCGAGACCACCACGATCGACCTGGGCCGCATCCGGGGCGCCGACGGCACCGAGCGGTGGTTCGGCACGGTGATGGCGGCCGGGTTCGACTCGCTGGTCACCGATCGCACCAACCGGATGCGCTGGCCGCACGGCCGGATGCGCTACAACCTCGCCCTGCTGGCCGAGCTGGGCAGGTTGCGGCTGCTGCCGTTCCGGATCAGTCTGGACGGCACCGAACTCGACCGCGAGCTGACGCTGGCGGCGGTCGGCAACACGCGCAGTTACGGTGGCGGCATGCTGATCTGCCCGCACGCCGACCCGTGCGACGGCATGCTCGACATCACCATGGTGGCCTCGGCGTCGCGCACCCGACTGGTGCGCCTGTTCCCGACCGTGTTCCGGGGTACCCACGTCGAGCTCGACGAGGTCACCACCGCCCGGGCGCGCACCATCGGGGTGGACTGCCCGGGCATCAACGCCTACGCCGACGGCGAGCCGGTCTGCCCGCTGCCGGTGGAGGTCACCGCGGTTCCCGGGGCCTTGCGGATCCGCGTCCCGCAGCGATGAACCGGGCCGACCGCGCCCGGGGCCTGGTCGCGTTCGTCCTGCTCACCCTCGCGGCCACGTGGGCCTGCTTCGTGCCCGTCATCCTGTCCGCCCGCGGTGTCTGGTCGGTGCGCGCCGACGACCAGGCGCTGCTGCGGCTGCTGGGCGTGTGCGCCCCCTCCCTGGTGGCGTTCGCGGTGGCGGCGGTCACCGCCGGGCGGTCCGGCCCGGCCCGGTTGTGGAAGTCGGCCTGCAACTGGCGATTCGGGCTGCGCTGGTATGCGGTCGTGCTGGGCCTGCCGTTCTTGATCGCGCTGGCGGCGGTGGCGCTGACCCGCCCGTTCTCCGGCGCCGGCGGCTGGTTGGTGGCACCGACCGCGGCGGCGGCCGCGTCCACCGTCATCGCCCCGCTGGGTGAGGAATTCGGTTGGCGCGGCTATGCCCAGCCGCTGCTGTTGCGGCGGTTGTCCCCGGTGGCGGCCGGGGTGCTGCTCGGGTTGGTCTGGGCGGTGTGGCACCTGCCGATGGCGTTCGTGCCCGGCACCACCCAGCACGACCTGCCGTTCGCGGTGTTCGCGACGATGATGGTCGGCGCCGCACTGCTGTTCGTCTGGTTGGCCGAGCACACCGGTGGCAGCGTGCTGGCGGCGCTGCTGCTGCACGGCGCGGCGAACCTGTCGTTCAACACCGTTCCGGTGTTCACCCGGCACACCGGCGGGCAGGCCACCGCCGTCGTGTTGGCGCTGCTGTATCTGGTGGTCGGCCTCGCGCTGGTGACCCGACGGAGGTGACGCCCGTGACGCCCTGGTTCCGCACCGCACAGCTGCTGCAGCTCGTGTTGCTGGCCTACTGGGTGGCCACCGAGGTGCTGGACCTGTTCCCGCTCAACGATCTTGCCGCGCGGCCGGCCGACTACGACCTGCGCGCCAGCGTCGCGGTGAACGTGCTGCAGCAGCTGGCCTACCTCACCCTGTTCGCGTTGGGCTGGTGGGTGACGGCGGCGGTCGCGACCGTCGGCTACGGGGTGTATTTGGCGCTGCAGCTGTGGACGTGGTGGGTGCCGTACCTGTTCGGCACCGCCGTCGACCAGGCGCGCCGGTTCGAGCAGTTCGGCCGCACGACCTCGGTGCTGCCGGTGCTCGACGGGCGGATGCCACCGGACCTGCAGCATGTGCTGCTGGAGACGCTCACGGCGCTGACGGTGCTGTGCTCGGGGCTGGCGGCGCACCGGTTGCGGCGCGCGCAGTCACCGGCCCGGCCTTCGCCAGCGCCGTGAGCGCGCACAGCCAGCCCACCGCCCCGAGCAGTAGCCGCAGGTTGTTCAGCGACGTCCACCAGCCCACGACGGTCTCGATGTGCGCCGGGTCCCAACCGTCGCCGGACGCCTGCAGCCGCAGCATGGTCGGCACGAAGTAGCCGTAGGAGACCGCCGCGTAGCAGGTCATGCAGCCGGCGGCGGCCAACCACCAGCGCCGGTAGGCCGCCGTCGAGCGCCGGGCCAGCACCAGGTTGACCACCGCGAGCACCGCGACCGGCACCGACACGAACGGCCAGAACACCCGCCCGGCCGCGTACATCCCCGAGGCGTGCATGGCCTCGAGCACCTGCTCCCCCGGCACCCGGCTCCAGCGCGGGACGACGGCCAGCTTCTCGTACAGTCCGGCCCCGAGTTGAATCCCGACGAACACGACCAACAATCGCAACCACATCGTTGCCCTCCCCGTAATATCTCTAATTTAGAGATACTCGTTCAGAGAGGTATCGGCAAGTGGCGCACGACGCGGACCGCGCCGAGGTGCTCACCCGGCTCACCGCCGAGCTGCGGATGCAGGCACTGCGGTCGGTGATGCTGCATTCGGCGGTGGCCGCCCGGCTGGGCATCACGGTCACCGACTTCAACTGCCTGAACGTGCTCAGCCTGGAGGGCCCGCAGACCGCGGGCCGGCTGGCCGAACGCACCGGGCTGACCCGCGGCGGGGCGGTCACCGCGATGATCGACCGACTGGAGGCCGCCGGCTACGTGCGGCGGCGCCGCGATCCGGCCGACCGCCGCCGGGTGCTGGTGGAACTCGAGGAGTCCGCGACGGCCCGGATCGCGCCGCTGTTCGCCGAGTTCGGCGCCTCGGTCGACGAGTACCTCGACGGCTACCCCACCGATCAGCTGCGGCTGCTGCTGCACGCGGTGGCCGACCTCAACGACCGCGTCGCCGCGGCGACCGCACGGCTCGCCGGAAACGAATCCGCCCGCCCCCGGCGCACACGTCGCGCGGGGGCGGGCGGATCCGACGGTTCGGGTTAGCCCACTTCCCGTGCCAGCCAGCTGACCTCACCGGTCGCGCCGGCGTCCCGGAACGGCTCGAGCGCCTCGTCCCAGGCCGTGCCGAGCACGGTGTCGAGCTCGGCGAGCAGCACCTCCGGCCCCTCGGCCAGCAGGGCGCGCAGCCGGTTCTCGCTGACCATGATGTCGCCGTTGGCGCTCATCGGCCCGCTCCACAGGCCGAGCTGGGGGGTGTGGCACCAGCGGTGTCCGTCCACCCCCGGGCTGGGGTCCTCCGTCACCTCGAAGCGCAGCACCGACCAGGAGCGCAGCGCATGCGCCAGCTGCGCCCCGGTGCCCACGGGGCCGATCCAGTTCGTGACCGCCCGCAACTGCCCGGGCATGGCCGGCTGCGGCGTCCACTTCAGGTCGGCCCGCGCTTGCAGGGTCGACGAAAGTGCCCACTCGACATGCGGGCACACCGCCGCGGGCGAGGCATGGATGTACACCACACCGGTCGTCGCGTCGGCGAACTGGTTCGACGCACGCATCTGTTGCTCCTTCGGCTCCACGAGGGACGTCTTCCCCAACGGCCTGGTGGACGCACGAGAGCGACACGTGTGTCGTACGTGTTTATTGTGCCCTGTGGGGCATATGTTGCGCTAGCGTGGTCCGAATTCTCTCAGGACCTCATCAGACAACGCGGGCCAGCGGTCGTGCGTCCAGTCGCCGAAGGCGCGGTCGGTGAGCACCACCAGCGCGAGGTCCGCCACCGGGTCCACCCACAGGAACGTGCCGGACTGCCCGAAGTGGCCGTAGGTGCGCGGCGAGTTCGCCGAC
Organism: uncultured Mycolicibacterium sp.; assembly: GCF_937941905.1. GTDB lineage: Bacteria > Actinomycetota > Actinomycetes > Mycobacteriales > Mycobacteriaceae > Mycobacterium. The sequence goes on from NZ_CALDGS010000094.1 coordinate 27,764, forward strand.
CCGGTCCAGTGCGGACACTTGCCGTCGCGGATCTCGAAGCCCAGCCCCCAGTCGTTGGGCCGCTGCACCCCGAACCCCGGCAGCACCCCGTCGAGGCCGGGGAACTGCACCGAGGTGGCCTCGGCGTGCAGCTGCGCCGAGACCAGCCACGGCCGCAGCAGCTCGCCGGCGAAGCAGGTCAGGTCGGCGACGGTGGAGGTGACCCCGAACCCGGCGGCGTCGGCACCGCCGTCGAGGACCGAGGCGGTCATGCCCAGCGGCTCGAACACCGCCTCGTGCAGGTAACGGTCGAAGGCGATGCCGGATTCGTCCTCGATGAGGTGCGCGAGCACGGCGAAGCCGGTGTTGGAGTAGATCCGCCGCTGCCCGGGCCGGCTCAGCGTGTCGGCCGTCCGCATGGCCAGCCCGGAGGTGTGGGCGAGCAGGTGCCGGACCGTCGCGCCGGGCGGGCCGGCCGGGGTGTCGAGCTCGACCACCCCCTCCTCGATCGCGACCTGGGCGGCCCGCGCGACGAGCGGTTTGGTCACCGAGGCGAGCAGGAAGGGCTTGCCGGTGTCCCCGTACTCGGCGAGCACACCGGCGGGGCCGACGACCGCGGCGGCGGCGCTCGGGACGGGCCAGTCGGCGATGACGTCGAGGGCGCTCACGGCGTCGACGTTACTGGGCGGGATTCCGGTCGCCCGACCGCGCCACGTCGAGCGGGACGGAGTGCTCGACGGTCGGAGCGGATCCGGCAGCGGTCCAGCCGCTCCGGTTTCCTGAGATGAATCGATGTCCCCTCAGCGTGAAAACCGGGACAGAACCGGTTATGTTGCTACGCATGAGCCAAACCGTGCGCGGAGTGATCTCGCGAAAGAAGGGTGAACCGGTCGAACTCGTCGATGTGGTGGTGCCGGATCCGGGTCCGGGCGAGGCGGTGGTGAAGATCTCCGCCTGCGGGGTGTGCCACACCGATCTGCACTACCGCGAGGGCGGGATCAACGACGAGTTCCCGTTCCTGCTCGGCCACGAGGCCGCCGGCATCGTCGAGGCGGTCGGCGAGGGCGTGACCAACGTGGCGCCCGGCGATTTCGTGGTGCTCAACTGGCGCGCGGTGTGCGGTGAGTGCCGGGCCTGCAAGCGGGGCCGGCCGCACCTGTGCTTCTCCACCTTCAACGCCGAGCAGAAGATGACGCTGACCGACGGCACCGAACTCACCCCCGCCCTGGGCATCGGCGCCTTCATCGAGAAGACGCTGGTGCACGCCGGCCAGTGCACCAAGGTCAATCCGGCCGCCGATCCCGCGGTGGCGGGGCTGCTCGGCTGCGGCGTGATGGCCGGCATCGGCGCGGCGATCAACACCGGCGCGGTCAGCCGCGACGACACGGTGGCGGTGATCGGCTGCGGCGGCGTGGGTGACGCCGCCATCGCCGGCGCGGCGCTGGTCGGGGCCAAGAAGATCATCGCCATCGACATGGACGACCGAAAGCTGGAGTGGGCCAAGCAGTTCGGCGCCACCGACACCATCAACGCCCGCAGCGCCGACGTGGTCGAGGCGGTCCAGGAGCTCACCGGCGGCTTCGGTGCCGACGTGGTCATCGACGCCGTGGGCCGGCCGGAGACCTGGAAGCAGGCCTTCTACGCGCGCGACCTGGCCGGCACCGTGGTGCTGGTCGGCGTGCCCACCCCGGACATGACGCTGGAGATGCCGCTGATCGACTTCTTCTCCCGCGGCGGGGCGCTGAAGTCCTCCTGGTACGGCGACTGCCTGCCCGAGCGCGACTTCCCCACCCTGGTCGACCTGCACCTGCAGGGCCGGCTGCCGCTGGAGAAGTTCGTCACCGAGCGCATCGGGCTGGGCGACATCGAGGCCGCGTTCGCCAAGATGCACCGCGGCGAGGTGCTCCGGTCGGTGGTGGTGCTGTGAGCGCCAACCCGATCCAGCGCCTGGTCACCCACGGCACCTTCAGCCTCGACGGCGGGACCTGGGAGGTCGACAACAACATCTGGATCGTCGGCGACGACAAGGAGGTGGTCGTCTTCGACGCCGCCCATAACGCCGCCCCGATCAAGGCGGCCGTCGGCAACCGGCACGTGGTGGCGGTGGTGTGCACCCACGGCCACAACGACCACGTCACCGTCGCCCCGCAGCTCGGCGTCGAGCTCGACGCCCCGGTCCTGCTGCACCCCGCTGACGACGTGCTGTGGCGGATGACCCACCCGGACAAGGACTTCCGGGCGGTCGACGACGGGCTGGTGCTCACCGCCGGCGGGATCGAGCTGCACGCCATCCACACCCCCGGCCACTCGCCGGGTTCGGTGTGCTGGCACGCCCCGGAGCTGCGGGCGGTGTTCTCCGGCGACACCCTGTTCCAGGGCGGCCCGGGGGCGACCGGCCGGTCCTTCAGCGACTTCCCCACCATCCTGGAGTCCATCTCCGGCCGGCTCGGCAAGCTCCCCCACGACACCGTCGTCTACACCGGCCACGGCGACTCCACCACCATCGGCGACGAGATCGTCCACTACGACGAGTGGGTCGCCCGGGGTTACTGACTGGGCACGCGGCCTCCGCGACCGCTACCGTCGGTGGTGACGGTTGGCGGCCGCGGAGGTCATCGTGCGTGAATCCAGTGTCGTGGTTCGGCCCGTTCCGGAGTCGAGCAGCGAGTACCGGGCCAGCACGCGGCTGGAGGCGGCCGGGCTGCGCCGGGGGATGCGGCGTTTCGAGACCGCGGCGGCGGCCGTGCCGCTGCCGGCGCCGCCCCAGCCCGTCATCATCGCCGACTACGGCGCGGCCACCGGCCACAACTCGCTGCTGCCCATCGGCTCGGCCATCGAGGTGCTGCGCACCCGCATCCGGCCGGAGCACTCGGTGTTCGTCGCCCACACCGACCTGCCGGACAACGACTTCACCGCGCTGTTCCGCACCCTCGGCGACGACCCGGACACCTATCTGAAGCGCTTCGACGGCGTCTTCGCCGCCGCCGTGGGACGGTCGTTCTACCAGCAGATCCTGCCGTCCAACAGCGTCACCCTGGGCTGGTCGTCGTGGGCGGTGCAGTGGCTGCGCAAGGTGCCCAGCCCGGTCCCCGACCACATCGTGGCGGCCTGCAGCGCCGACGAGCGGGTGCGCGCGGCGTACGCCCGCCAGGGCGCGCAGGACTGGCACGACTTCGTCGCGTTCCGCGGCCGCGAACTCGCCCCCGGGGGCCGGGTGGTGGTGCTGACGATGGCCCTCGACGAGAACGGCGACCTCGGGCACCGTGGGGTGCTCGACGCGCTGCGCGACGCGCTGACCGAACTGCGCGCCGACGGGCTCCTCGGCGACGACGAACTGCACCGCATGGGGCTGCCGATCGTGGGCCGGTCGAGGGCCGACCTGGTCGCCCCCTTCGCCCCGTCCGGGCGGCTGGAGCGGGTCGAGATCGAGGAGCTCGAGGTGTTCGACGCCGAAGACCGCTACTACGCGCAGTACCGCGCCGACAGCGACGCCCGCGCCTTCGGCGCGAAGTGGGCGGCGTTCTGCCGGGCCGCGGTGTTCCCGGCGCTGGTCACCGCGCTCGACGGCACCGACCCGCGGCTGTTCTGCGACCGGCTCGAGGCCGCGGTGGCGGCCCGCCTGGCCGCCGCGCCGCAGCCGGCGCGGATCCCGATGGCCCAGGTGGTGCTGGTCAAGCGGGCGGCCGGCGGCAGCGGTCAGTAGCAGGCGCGCAGCCCGGCCGGTTCGCAGTAGAACGGGTAGCGGTCCACCGGGATCGGCTGCGGCTCGACGAACTCCAGCGTGAACGGCTTGACGTACATGTCCGGCGGCAGCCCGCACCCGCCGGCGTGGGTGATGGTGCGGGTACCCGACAGCGTCTCGCTGTCGAACCGGTAGATCTCGGTGGTCGGCGCGGTGCTGCCGTCGGCGCACTGCATCCCGTCGAGCTTGTCGACCTCCATCAGCCAGCGGCCCTGCACCAGCCGGGCGTCACCGCCGAAGGCCACGCTGCGCTCGGGCTGGGTGACCATGCGGGGCGGGTTGCTCGACACGTGCAGGGTGCAGCCCACCGGCAGGTACAGCGGCTCGCGCAGATCCCCGACCGTCGGCGAGCAGGTCGGCGTCACCCGCCAGATGACGTCGGCGGGCATGCCCTCCTCGTGGTAGCGGTAGATGCCCTGCAACGGCTGGCTGTCGGCACCGGCCGGCGCGGCGAACCCGACCGCACCCGCGGCGAGGGCGAGCGCGGCGAGGGCGTTGGCGGCGATCCTGGTCGGCGCGAACCTCATCGACGTCCTTTCGGCTGACGGCCAGAGCGGTGGGCCGATTATGACAGGCACGCCGTGAGGGGCGGGCGTGCATCGGGATTACCGTGGCGGTATCCGTACGGGCCCCGCACCACACCACGCGCCGTACTGTGAGCAATTCGCTAACGGCACCACCACCGTGACGCACGTCTCATTCGCCGGCTCCGGCCGGGGCGCCCCCGGTCCGGTGTTTTCGCAGGTCACGTGCGCTATCGCGGGGCAACGGCGGCACCGCCGCGGCGCCGCCCACGACCGGTCCCGGCCGCCGCCGGGCCGGCGGCGGCCGCGCCGTCGCCGCACGTCCGCGCCGACGATTCGCGACGGAGCCCGCGAATTCGGCAACCTCCCTGTGTACGCTAACGTGCGTACTTTGACGGACTAAGTGATTTACGGCGAAGAAGAAGGAGTGGACGTCCGCGGATGGGCAACGAACATCACGACTTCGCAGCCTCCGGTCCCAGCGTCCGCGACGGGACGCCCTCCGCGCAGCCGCCGTCCGCACCGTCCCCGTCGGCCCGGGCACCCCGGCCCGCCGGCCGGCACACCGCCCGGAACGGCGGGCGCAAGAACGGCTTCAGCCTGATGAAGGTGCTCCGCAAGACCTGGCTGCCGCTGCTGATCGTGGTCGTGGTCGCCGTCGCCGGGTTCACCGTGAGCCGGGTGCGCACCTACTTCGGCGCCAACCCGGTGATCGTCACGCCCAAGGTGTTCGCCGAGGACCCAGAGCCGTTCGACCCCAAGGTCGTCAAGTACGAGATCTGGGGCAACGGCAGCTACGCCGACATCAACTACCTCGATCTCGACGCCAAGCCGCAGCGGGTCGACCACGCCCCGTTGCCGTGGACGCTGGTGCTGGAGACCACCGCGCCATCGGCGATGCCCAACATCGTCGCGCAGGGTGACGGCGACTCGATCACCTGCCGCATCACCGTCGACGACGAGATCAAGGACGAACGCACCTCGACCGGCCTCAACGCCCAGACCTTCTGCTTGGTGAAATCCGCATGAGCGCACCCGTGACCGACGCCCCCACCGACGCGTTCCCGCCGGCCAAGGAGCCGATGCACCACCGCATCGCCCGCTACATCCGCAAGTTCTCGGTCCCGATCATCCTGATCTGGGTCGCGGTCATCGGTTACCTGAACGTCGCGGTGCCGCAGCTCGACGAGGTCGGCGAGATGCGGGCGATCTCGATGAGCCCGCACGACGCGCCGTCGATGATCGCCATGAAGCGCATCGGCGAGCTGTTCAACGAGGGCGACTCGGACTCCAGCGCGATGATCGTGCTGGAGGGCGAGGAGCCGCTCGGCGACGAGGCGCACCGCTTCTACGACGAGATGGTGGCCCGGCTCAAGCAGGACCCGGCCGTCCAGTCGGTACAGGACTTCTGGAGCGACCCGCTCACCGCGCCGGGCGCGCAGAGCAACGACGGCAAGGCCGCCTACGTCCAGATCAAGCTCGCCGGCAACCAGGGCGAGGCGCTGGCCAACGAGTCGGTGGCCAAGGTGCGCGAGATCGTCGACGGCCTCACCCCGCCGCCGGGCGTGACGGCCTACGTGACCGGCCCGGCCCCGCTGATGGCCGACCAGCGCATCGCCGGTGACCGCAGCCTGCGACTCATCGAGGCGGTCACCTTCGCGGTCATCATCACCATGCTGCTGCTGGTGTGGCGGTCGATCCTGTCGGTGATCTTCACGCTGGTCATGGTGGTGATGACGCTGATGACCGCCCGCGGCGTGGTGGCCTTCCTCGGCTACCACGAGATCATCGGGCTCTCGACGTTCGCCACCAACCTGCTGGTGACGCTGGCCATCGCCGCGGCCACCGACTACGCGATCTTCCTCATCGGCCGGTACCAGGAGGCCAGAACCCTCGGCCAGGACAAGGAAACCGCGTTCTACACGATGTTCCACGGCACCGCGCACGTGGTGCTGGGCTCCGGCATGACGATCGCCGGCGCCACCTTCTGCCTGAGCTTCACCCGGCTGCCGTACTTCCAGTCGCTGGGCGTGCCGCTGTTCATCGGCATGTCGGTGACGGTGCTGGCCGGTGTGGTGCTGATGAGCGCGATGATCACCGTGGCCACCAGGTTCGGCCTGCTCGAGCCCAAGCGGGCGATGCGGGTGCGGACCTGGCGCAAGATCGGCGCCGCGGTGGTGCGCTGGCCGGGCCCGATCCTGGTCGGCACCATCGCGCTGTCGCTGGTCGGCCTGCTCGCGCTGCCCGGCTACCGCACCGACTACAACGACCGGCACTTCCAGCCGCCGGACCTGCCGGCCAACGCCGGCTACGCAGCCGCCGACCGCCACTTCGACCAGGCCCGGATGAACCCCGAGGTGCTGCTCGTCGAGAGCGACCACGACCTGCGCAACTCCGCCGACTTCCTGGTCATCGACAAGATCGCCAAGCAGCTGTTCCGCGTCGAGGGCGTGGCCCGCGTGCAGGCGATCACCCGGCCGAACGGCAAGCCGATCGAGCACACCTCGATCCCGTTCCAGATCAGCATGCAGGGCACCACCAACCAGCTGAACCAGAAGTATCAGCAGGACCGGATGGCCGACATGCTGGTCCAGGCCGAGGAGATGAAGAAGACCATCGCGAACATGGAGAAGATGTCGCAGCTGACCGTCGAGATGTCCGCGGTCACGCACAGCATGGTCACCAAGATGAAGGACATGACCGCCGACGTCGACGACATGCGCGACTCGCTGGCGGAGTTCGACGACTTCTTCCGGCCCATCCGCAACTACTTCTACTGGGAACCGCACTGCTACAACATCCCGGTCTGCTGGGCCATGCGGTCGATCTTCGACACCCTCGACGGGGTCGACGTGATGACCGACGACATCCACCAGATGCTGCCGGACATGGAGCGGCTCGACGCGCTGATGCCGCAGATGGTCGCGCTCATGCCGGAGATGATCGAGACCATGAAGACGATGCGGAACATGATGCTGACCATGTACGCATCGCAGAAGAGCCTGCAGGACCAGATGGCCGCGATGCAGGACGAGTCCAACGCGATGGGCGAGGCCTTCGACGCCTCGATGAACGACGACTCGTTCTACCTGCCGCCGGAGGTGTTCGACAATCCGGACTTCCAGCGCGGCCTGGAGCAGTTCCTGTCGCCGGACGGCCACGCGGTGCGGTTCATCATCTCCCACGACGGGGACCCGATGAGCCCGGAGGGCATCGCCCGGATCGACGTGATCAAGAAGGCCGCCAAGGAGGCCATCAAGGGCACCCCGCTGGAGGGCTCGACGATCTACATGGGCGGCACCGCGTCGGCCTACAAGGACATGAGCGACGGCAACAACTACGACATGATCATCGCGGGGATCTCGGCGCTGAGTCTGATCTTCATCATCATGCTGCTGATCACCCGCGCGATCGTCGCCTCGGCCGTTATCGTTGGCACCGTCGTGCTGTCCCTGGGCGCCTCGTTCGGTCTGTCGGTGTTGATCTGGCAACACCTCCTGCACCAGCCGCTGCACTGGATGGTGTTCGCGATGGCGGTGATCGTGCTGCTCGCCGTCGGCGCGGACTACAACCTGCTGCTGGTGTCGCGACTGAAGGAGGAGATCCACGCGGGCATCAACACCGGCATCATCCGTGCGATGGGCGGGTCCGGTTCGGTGGTCACCTCCGCCGGCCTGGTGTTCGCCTTCACGATGATGTCGATGGCGGTGTCGGAGCTGGTGATCATCGGCCAGGTCGGCACCACGATCGGCTTGGGCCTGCTGTTCGACACGCTGGTGATCCGGGCGTTCATGACGCCGTCGATCGCCGCACTGATGGGCCGCTGGTTCTGGTGGCCGCAGCGGGTGCGCCCGCGGCCGGTGCCGTCGCCGTGGCCCAAGCCGCAGCAGGACCTGACGTCCGTCTGACCCGAAGGAGCACAGGACATGAAACGCGCGTTGATCCCGGCGGTGATCGCCTGCGCCGCGATCGGTTTCGCGGCCCCGGCGCACGCCGACCCGGACACCGACTTCGCGAACCTGCTGCACACGTACGACATCTACGGGCAGAAGGACTACAACGCCTGGATCGGCAAGATCGCCTGCAAGCGGCTGTGGCGCGGCGTCGACGCCGATGCGTTCGCCTCGGCGAAGTTCGTCGGCGACCAGCTGCCCCGGCACTACACCACCGAACAGGCCTGGAAGTTCCTCGCCGCGGCGATCGACTTCTACTGCCCGGACCAGCGGCACGTCCTGCAGGCGGCCGCCGAGCAGCAGCACTGACAAACCCGAGAGGATGGATGCGATGCGGACTCGTCTGAGCGGCGTCCTGCGCGCCGGTGTCGCTGCGCTCGCGGTCGGCGGCGCCCTGGCGGCCCCGGCGGCGGTGGCCTCGGCCGACGCGACCGAGGACTACCCGATCCCGCGCAAGATGATCGAGACCACCTGCACGGCCGAGCAGATCATGGCGGCGGTCCGGGACACCAAGCCGGTGTACTACGAGCGCTACATGATCGACTACAACAACAAGTGGCCGGAGGTGCAACAGGCGGCGCGCGACCGGATCCACTGGTTCTACTCGCTGAGCCCGGCCGAGCGGCGCGCCTACTCCGAGCGCGTGGCGACCGACATCTACTACGAGCAGATGGCGTTCGCGTGGCCGAACTGGGCGAAGCTGTTCTTCAACAACAAGGGCGTGGTGGCCGCGGCGACGGCGGTGTGCCACAACTACCCGCCCGACGACATGTCGGTCTGGAACTGGTAAACCCGCCCGCCGCCCAGCCGCGGAACGGCATTCCTGGTCGTGATCACGTTGCGATCACGACCAGGGCTTCTTTCGGGCTGTCAGCGAACGTTTTCCGCCGGATCGGTTCCGCTCGGCCGGGTTTGCTGAAACACTTCCCTTGGACGTAGCGATTCCCCACGGGGGCACTTCTTCGACGACGAGAGGGACCGGGACGGATGGGTAGTGCTACGGGCGCGGCCGCGTGGATCGGGCGGGTCGGTGCGCTGGCGGTCGCCCTGGGCGTCGGCGCCGCCGTCGCGACGACGCCCGGGGTGGCCTGGGCCGACGACACCGGGTCCGGCGAGTCGGCGCCGGGGCCCGCGCAGGGCGGCGCCGATGCCGACGACCGCGACACCGACAGCGGCTCCGGGCGGGGCTTCGGCAAGCCGCGCCGGCCGGGCCAGCTGCTGGAGTCGATCGGCAACTCGATCGCCGAACACATCGCCAACCCGCGGCTGCGGCCGGTTCGCGTCGGGGCCGGGCGGGTGGGAGCCGGGCAGACCGAGCCGGCCGACGACGGGGCCCCGGATCGGCTTCCCGACGAGATCCCGGACGTGCCGGACGAGCGTGGCCACGCCCCCGCTCCGGCGCGGCCGGAGTCGGCCCGGCTGGAGCGCAACCGGTCTCCCCTGACGCTGCGGGTGCCGTCGTCGACGGCACCGGAACCCGAGCCGGTCGCCACCCCGGAGCCGTCCGGGCTGCCGACGTCGCTGCCCACCACCGTCGTCGGGGGCGGCCCGACCGCCGCGACCGGGACCGTCCCGGTCGGCTCGCCGGAGCCGGCCGCGTCGTCGACCCCGGCCGCGCCCGCGCTGCTGGTCGCGGTGCCGGGCAAAGCGGCGGTGCCCGCGGTGCGCCATGTCGTGCGCCAGGTGACCTCGGGGCTGCTGGCGGTGTTCGGTGCCGGTTCGGCGGCCGGCAACGGCACCGGCACGCCGGCCGATTCCCCGGCCGCCTGGGCACTGCTGGCGTTCGCCCGCCGCGAACTGGGCACCACGCGGTCGGCCCAGGCCCCGTCGCGGGCGCTGGCCGCCGTGCTGGTGGTCCCGGAACGGATGCTGTCGTCGCAGATCGGCTGGGTGACCGGGCCGAACTCGCCGAACAACACCATCAACGTGTTCAACATCTACGGCACCGACCTGGGCATCATGTGGGACGGCGGCACCCTGACCACCACCGGTGAGCGGTTCGTGCACGTGGCGTTCGGGGACACCTTCAGCGGCCCGAACATGACCGGGGACTGGCGCTCGAACGTGCTGCTGATCAGCACCGACCGCAACCTCACGGACGGCCTGGGGCTGAATCCGACCGGCCCGGCCTACCAGTTCATCCCGAGCAACCGCGGCGCGCTGAGCTGGTTCTTCCCCACCGAGGTGACGATCATCCCGACCGCCGGCATCCACGCCGGCGGCACCCAGTACGTCGGCTACATGTCGGTCCGGTCGTGGGACACCCCGGGCCGGTGGACGACCAACTACTCCGGTGTCGCGGTGTACAACCCGGTCACCGACAGGTGGGTGCTGGCGCCGACGTCGGTGCGGTCGTCGGGCTGGTTGCGGTCGTCGACCCCGTACCGCCCCGGTGACCAGAACTTCCAGCAGTACGCGTTCGTGCTGCAGCCCGAGGACCAGGTCGAGGAGGGCCAGCCGCGGTACGTCTACGCCTTCGGCACCCCGTCGGGCCGGGCCGGCTCGGCCTACCTGGCCCGGGTGCCCGAGGGCTCCGTGGCCGACCTGAGCCAGTGGGAGTACTGGGACGGCTCGACCTGGGTGAAGGACCGCCCGGTGGCCGCGGTGGCGGTGCTGGGCGACTCGGACCGCTCGGCCGGGCTGTTCGGCTTCATCATCGACTGGGCCAACGACCCCAACGTGTTCTGCGGCTATCTGGGCGGGCTGTTCGGCGCCAAGACCGGCGGCAACATCAGCGAGCTGTCGGTGCAGTACAACGAGTACCTCGACAAGTACATCGTGATGTACGCCAACGGCAGCAACGACGTGGTGCTGCGCTACGCCGACTCGCCGGAGGGCCCGTGGTCGGATCCCATCATCGTGGCGACCTCGGCCCAGTACCCCGGCCTGTACGCGCCGATGATCCATCCGTGGTCGGGCACCGGGATGCTCGTCGACGACAACGGCGAGCAGGACGTCAGCAACCTGTACTGGAACATGTCGCTGTGGAACCAGTACAACGTGGTGCTGATGAAGACCGACCTGTCGCCGCTGCGGGAGGCGATGCAGGTCTAGGCCGTCGCCGGGCGCGACGCGTGTGCGAATATGGTGTCCGCGCACGCGTTCCGGGGGCGGTAGCTCAGTCGGTTAGAGCTGCGGACTCATAATCCGTCGGTCGCGGGTTCGAGCCCCGCCCGCCCTACTCCCCTGTCATCGGCACGGCCGGCCGGCCCGCACGGGCCGGGCCTAGCGCCTGCCCCGCGCCGGCGGCGTCCCCGCGGGCGAACCCATGGTCGTGATCCGCCCGGAATCACGGCCGGGAATGCTGTTGCGCGCGGAGGTGTCGGCGGGCGCCTCGCCCATGCCCAGGTTGCGGGCCGCCCACAGCGCGATCCGGAAGTTGACCCGGTCGGCCTCCTCGAGCGGGTTGGCCCCGGTCAGCTCGGCGATCTTGGCCAGCCGATTGCGCAGGGTGTTGACGTGCACGTACAGCTGCGCCGCGGCGGAGTTGAGGTCGTTGTGCGGGGCCAGGAACGCCTCCAGCGAGGCCACCAGGTAGGAGCTGTGCAGCTTGTCGTGCTCCACCAGCGGGGCGACCAGCCGCTGCACGAACGGCACCAGCCGCACCTGCGGCACCGCCGCCAGCAGCCCCTCCAGCGTGGCCGTCTCGTCGATGTAGACGGTGCGCCGCAGCCGGGTGGCCTCCTGCAGCGCCTCCAGCGCCTCCGGGATGGCGTACACCATGGCCGCCGCGGCCTGGGCGATCGCCACCCCGCAGGCCCGCCCGGCGGCCACCAGCCCGGCCCGGAACGCCTCGGTGTGCGGGCACAGCGCGATGAGGTGGTCGTCGTCGAGCAGCGCGACCGCCGCGCCGTGGCCGTCGAGCAGCCGGTGCACGTCGGCGTGCACCGTGGCCGGGAAGGCGCACACCGCCACCGGCCCGCCGGTCAGCCCGCGTTCGTCGAGCGCGTGCTCGACCGGCTCGGCCCCGAGCGTGCCGGCCACGAACCAGCGCAGCAGCGACCCGAGGTGGGCCTCGCGCTTGCCGATCTCGCGGTCGGCGGTGCGCGAGGTCTCCACCCAGTCCACGATCCGGCGGAACGGGACCTGGTGCTCCAGCGTCAGCAACGGCAACTCGGCCTGCCGGCACGACTCCAGCAGCGCCCCGGGCGGAGCGTCGAACAGGTCCCCGAGTCCCACCATGAGCGCGGTGACGCCCCGCTCGCGCAGCGTCGACACGTAGCGGCGCACCTCGTCCTCGGATTGCTGATGGACCGGCACCCCGACGCTGAGGATGAGCTCCCCACCGGACAGGTAGCTCGACGGGTCGGCGAGTTCGGTCGGGTACACGTACCGGATCTCCCGGTCCGGGTCACCGATCGGGGTCACCGCCTTGACGTGCTCGTCGAGCTCGTCGAGCAGCCTACCCAGCCGGACGACGCCGTCGTGGGGAGCCACCCACTCCGCACCCTCGCCAGGGGTCATCGGGGGGTCCGCGGTCGCGTCGTCATGGCTGCGAAGTGTAGGCGACAATCCCCGGCTCAGAGGTCGAGCGTGAGTTTGCCACATCCGGCCGCACGTGAGACGCAGATCATCATCGTGGCGTTCGCGCGGTGTTCCTCCTCGGTGAGCAGGGTGTCACGGTGGTCCACCTCGCCGGCGAGCACCTTGGTCTCGCAGCTGCCGCAGAACCCGGCCATGCAGGAGTACGGGGCGTCGGGCAGCACCTCCAGCACCGCCTCCAGCACGCTGCGGTCCGCCGGCACCGTCACCGTCAGCCCGCTGCGGGCCAGTTCCACCTCGAAGGCGCCGTCCGCCCCGGCCGGGGCGGCCACCGCCGCGGTGAACCGCTCGGTGTGCAGCTCCAGATCCGGCCGCTCGGCCACCAGCGCCCCGACCGCCTCGAGCATCCCGGCCGGCCCGCAGCAGTACACGTGGGTGCCGGCCGGGCTCGCCGCGATCGCCGCCGCGAGGTCGGGCATGCCGTCGGTGTCCTGCGCCACCACCTGCACGTCGTCGAATCCGGCCAGCCGGTCCAGGAACGCCATCGACGCCCGGCTGCGGCCGCCGTAGACGAGTCGGAACGGCGCCCCGGTGCCGGCCGCGCGCAGCGACTCCATCATCGCCAGGATCGGCGTGATGCCGATGCCCCCGGCGATGAACAGGTAGCGCGGCGCGGCGACGAGCTCGAAGTCGTTCTTCGGCTCCCCCACCTCCAGCAGCTGCCCCACCCGCAGCTGGTCGTGGATCTCCCGGGAGCCACCGCGGCCGTCGGCGACCCGCAGCACCGCGACGGTGTAGGAGTACGGGTCGTCGAGCGCACCGCACAGCGAGTACTGCCGGACCCGACCGGACGGGAGGGTGACGGCGACGTGGGCGCCGGCTGCCCATTCGGGCAGCCGGCCGCCGTCGGGCCGACGGAACGTCACCGAGACGACGCCGTCGGCCTCCCACCGCAGCTGGGTGACGCGCAGTTCCATCACTGGGCCGCGGGCGCGGCGTCCAGGCCGCGTTCCCGCCGGATGGTCTCCACCACGTACTGCACCGCACGCCGGTAGTTCAGCGTGTACACGTCGGCCGGTGCGGACACCTCCAGGGCCTGGCCGGCAAGCGGAACCTCCTTGGGCTCAAGCCCTTCCAGCACCGGGGTGTCCTCGTTGAAGACCTTGGTCTCGATCTCGAGGATCTCGTCGACGGTGCCGCCCTTGAAGTTCTTGTCGGTGGCCACGCCCCAGTAGATGATGCACTTGTCGTAGCTCACCGGCGACGGGAAGTCGACCAGGTAGCGCTTGCCGAGCTCGGGGCCGTAGTCGTAGAGGATGGTCGCGATGCCCGGCGCGTAGGAGTGGTAGTGCATCCACGCGTCGCCGACGTCGGAGAAGTCGGAGTCCTCCACCCGCTCGTAGAAGAAGGACGCGAACACCTCCCGGCCCTCCCGCTTGACCTCCAGGTCGGGGATCACCGGATCGACCTCGCCCATCGACGGCTCGTGCACGAACGGGAAATGCGCCATGTCGCGGAAGTTCTCGGTGGCGGCCATGAACCCGCACGCCGCGTGGATCGGCTCGGCCGAACGCCACTCCAGTTCCAGATCGGCGATCTCGGGCGGGTTGGGCAGGTCGAACACCGGGTCACCCAGGCAGGTCCAGACGTGTCCGAACCGCTCGATCACCGGGTAGGCCTTGATGGCGGCCTTGGGCGGGATGCGGCCGCCCTCGGCCAGCGACGGGATGTTGACGCACTGCCCGCTGCGACCGTCGAATTCCCAGCCGTGGTACGGGCAGGCGATCGCGTCGCCGACCACCTTGCCGTCGGCCAGGTTGGCTCCGCGGTGGATGCAGCGCCGGTCGGTGACGCGGGCCTGCCCGGTGGAGTCACGGAACACCACCAGGTTGTGGTCGAGCAGGGTCGCCGACTGCGGGGTGTCGATGTCGCAGGAGCGGGCGACGACGAACCAACAGTGTTGGTAGGCCTCGCGCAGGCTCTCGGGGCTCAGGATGTCCTGTTTCATGGTGTCCTTCCTTACGATTCGTCGCTTACGACGCGGCGCTACCGCCGAGGTCGGGTCGGGTCAGGGTGCGGGGGCGCAGCTGCTGGTTACGCACGTGCTCGGCGATCTGCGCCATGCCGGCGATCCAGACGTCGTCCATCGCGGCGACCTCGGCCATGAAGTCCCGCAGCGCGGCGGCCCGGCCGGGCCGACCGCTCAGGAACGGGTGGTTGGTGAGGATCCAGGCGCCGCCGATCCGGCGCATCGCGTCCAGCTCGGCCCGCCACAGCTCGATGGCCTTGGCCGGCGTCTCGATCAACCCGGACCCGGAGAAGTCGGGCACGAAGCAGTACTGCTGCCAGTCGTCGAGCGCCCAGCTGACCGGCAGCTCCACCAGCGACCGGCCGCCCTCGACGGCCAGCTCGTAGGGATGGTCGGAGTCCATCAGCGTGGAGTCGTAGAGGAAGTCGAACTCGGCGAGCAGTTTCGGGGTGTGCCAGTTCATCTCCCACATCGGCGCGCGGTAGCCCACCGGGCGCACCCCGGCCACCTCCTGCAGCGCCTCGATGCCCTTGGTCAGGATCTCCCGCTCGGTGTCCTCGTCGGCGCCGACGAGCGACTCGTGCAGGTAGCCGTGGTGGGCGATCTCGTGGCCGGCCTCGGCGACGGCACGGATCGCCGCGGGGTGGCGGTGCGCGGTGTAGCCGGGCACGAAGAAGGTGCCCGGGATGCCGAGGTCGTCGAGGATCGACAGTAGCCGCGGCACCCCGACCAGCGGGCCGTAGGCCTGGTGCGACATCGCGCCCATCCGGTCGGCGAACGACGGGTCGGTGGTCAGCAGCGGCGACTCGGCATCGACGTCGAAGGTGAACGCGACCGCACAGGTCTTGCCTTCCGGCCACGAAACCGGCGCCGCCGGTGTCAATTCCGTCATCGACGAACCTTCCTTCCGAACACGGACAACAGTTCCCAGGTGACATTGGCCGCCGCGATCGCGGTGATCTCGGCGTGGTCGTAGGCCGGGGACACCTCGACCACGTCGGCGCCGACGAGGTTCACCCGGTCCAGCCCGCGGATGACCTCGAGCAGCTCCCGGCTGGTCATCCCGCCGGCCTCGGGGGTGCCGGTGCCGGGCGCGTGCGCGGGGTCGAGCACGTCGATGTCGACCGACACGTACACCGGTGCGTCACCGACCCGTTCGCAGATCCGGTCGACGATGTCGTCGGAGGTCATGCCGGAGATTTGCCGGCAGGTGATGACCGAGAAGCCGAACCGCGCGTCCTCGACGAGATCCTGCTTGTCGTAGATGGATCCGCGCACCCCGACGTGCATGTTGCGGTCCAGCAGCAGGCCCTCCTCGTAGGCCCGCCGGAACGGCGACCCGTGGGTGATGTCGGCACCGAAGTAGGTGTCCCAGGTGTCGAGGTGGGCGTCGAAGTGCACCAGTGCCACCGGGCCGTTGACGGCGGCGGCGGCGCGCAGCGACGGCAGGGCGATCGAGTGGTCGCCGCCGAGCACCACCGCCCGGGTGCCCTTGGACAGCAGCGCGGTCAGTTCCGCGGACACCTGGTCCACGGCCGCGCCGATGTCGAAGGGGTTGCAGGCGATGTCGCCGGCGTCGGCGAACTGGCACTCCTGGAACGGTGCGATGTCCAGTTCCGGGTTGTAGCCCCGCACCAGCCGGGAGCCCTGCCGGATCGCGTTGGGGCCGAAGCGCGCCCCGGGCCGGTAGGTGACCGCGCTGTCGAACGGCACACCCACCACCGCGACCTCGGCGTGCGCGACGTCCTCGAGCCGCGGGAGCCGCGCGAACGTCGTCCAGCCCGCGTAGCGCGGCTGGACCTGGGGATCCACCGGAACGACGATGCCGTCGTTGCCGTTGTCGTTGCTCATCTCTGCCTTTCTCGGACGCGCCGTGTCAGACGCGGTTGCGGGACCACCCGCCGTCGGCGTTGACGATCTGGCCGACGGCGGCCTTGAGTTCGGACCGGCTCAGCAGGCCGATCAGGTTGGCGATCTGCTCGACCGTGCCCGGGCCGCCCGGCCCGACCGGACCGTCCGGGTCGCACACCGACCACTCCGAGTCGACGGCGCCGACGGCCACCGCGTTGACCCCGATGCCGAACGGCCCGAAGTCCCGGGTGAGGGTCTTGGTCAGGGCGACGATGCCGCCCGCCGCGGTGGCCACCGCCGACAACCCGGGCCCGCCGATGTGCCAGCGCGAGGTGGTCAGCACGATGCGACCGCCGGTGGCGTTGCGCCGCATGTGTTCGGCGGCGGCCTGGGCGTACAGGAAGCTGCCGGTGAGGGTGACGTCGACGTGGGCCCAGAAGTCGGCCATCGACTGCTCGGTGATCCCCGCGACGAACGGCAGGCCGTGGGTGGTGACCAGCACGTCGACCCCGCCCATGGCGGCCGCGGCCGCGTCGACCGCGGCCCGGACCGCGGTCGCGTCGGCGTGGTCGGTCTCCGGCGGAGGTGCGGCGGTGACCGCCCCGCGCGCGGCGAAGTGGTCGTGCACCGCCCGGCCGAGCTTGGTGTCGATGCTCGTGACGAGTACCCGGGTCATCTCAGATCACCGTTCCGCTGTTGACCGACAACACTTCTCCGCACAGGTGCAGGTCCTCCTCGAGCAGCGCGGCCACCATCTCGGCGACCTCGCCGGGCAGCGCGATGCGGCCGGCCGGCAGGTTGCGCACGAATTCCTCGGCGCGTTCCCAGGAGTCGGCGGGCAGCAGCGGGGTGTCGCACGGCCCCGGGGCCACGGCGTTGACGACGATGCCGTCACCGGCCACCTCGACGGCGATGCTGCGCAGCAGGCTCAGCGCGGCGGCCTTGGCGGCGGCGTAGTGGGCGTCGTTCTGCCCGCCGCCGATGGCCCGCTCGGAGGCGATGCCGACGATGCGGCCGCTGCCCTGCCGGCGCATGGCCGGCAGCACCGCCCGGCACACGTGCGCCAGGCCGCCGACGTGCACCCGCAACATCCGCTCCCAGGTCGGCTGGTCGATCTCCAGGGCGGGGATCTCCTCGTAGTGGCCGGCGCACACCACGGCGGCGTCGATCCGGCCGAGGGTCCGGTACACCTGGGCGATCGCGTCGCTGACGGCGGCCTCGTCGGCGACGTCGGCGATCAGCCACAGGTCGTTGTCCGGCGCGGGTTCCCGCGAGATGGAGGCCACCGCCCAGCCCCGGCCGCGCAGCAGCTCGGCGATCGCGGCGCCGATCCCGCTGCCCGCACCCGTCACCACTGCGACCCGGCGTTCTTGAATTCCGTTCGGTGTCATACGGATTCGACCGCCTCGGATCGGTCGGCAGCGAACTCGTCGCTGCCGAACTCACGGTTGGCCACATCGCGGGTCTTGACCACCACCGCGCCGATGGCCAGGATCGCGCCCATCGCGACGAAGAAGCCCCAGTTCAGGTACCAGGCGTCGGACACCGTGCGCGGCCAGACGATGTTGACGAACTCGAAGCCCGCCCAGGCCACCGCCGCCACCGCGATCGGGGTGCTGAACCGGCCCAGGTTCCACGGCCCGGGCGTCCAGTTCCCGCGCAGCCGCGCGACCAGCCCGGTGACCAGCGGGAACAGGAAGGCCAGGTAGTAACCGCCGGCGGTGAAGGTGACCAGCACCGAGTAGACGTCGGTCGCGGAGATGAGGTAGACGAAGGCGCCGATGACGGTGGTCACGATGATGGCGCTGATCGGCTGCGCCTCGGCCTTGGACAGCCGGACCAGGAACTTCGAGGCCGGCAGCACCTCGTCGCGGGCGAACGACCAGATCACCCGGGAGGCCGACGCCTGCAGCGCCAGGAAGCTCGCCAGGAAGCCGATCACGAAGGCCAGCAGGATGGGCTTGACCGCGGCGTCGCCGAGGGCGCTGCTCAGCACGTAGGCGACCGGGTCGGGCTCCTCACCGGAGGTGATCTTGTCGAAGTCCGGCACCGCCAGCGTGACGGCCAGCGAGGCGTAGGCGATGACCAGGCTGATGAACGCCACCGATCCGAGCATGGCCTTGGGCACGTTGCGGCGCGGGTCCTTGACCTCTTCGGCGATGGCACCGGCGCTTTCGAAGCCCAGGATGGACCAGCCGGTGAACGCCAGCGCGGCCAGGAACGGCCCGGTCACGTACGCCCAGGTCCAGCCGCTCGACAGGTCGATGCCACGCAGGATCGCGTCGAAGCCGTGGTGGCGGTGGAAGATGAGCAGGTAGGTGCTCAGCCCCACCGAGGCCACGATCTCGGCGACGATGCTGGCCGCCATCAGCGTCTTGAGCACGACCCGGCCCACGATGTTGGCGCCGGTGCCGGCCAGCAGGATCAGGAACGCGATGATGCTCTGCTGCACCGCGGTCGGATGCTCGATGCCGACGAACTGGGCCAGGAAGCCCGCCCCGGCGTAGGCGACGGTGGCCATGATGATGACCAGTGCCCACATGTACACCCACCCGGCGAACCAGCCGGCGACGTTGCCGGCCAGCTTCTTGGTCCACTGGTAGATCGAGCCCTCCAGCGGCCACCGGGACACCAGTTCGGAGAACGCCAGCGCGACGATGCACTGGCCGGCGCCGACGATGACGAACGTCCACCAGAAGCCGGGCCCGGCCGTCGACAGCGACAGCCCGTAGATGCCGTACATCGCCACGATGGGCGAGATGAAGGCGAACGCGAAGGCGAACGCCGACCAGAGGGTGAACTCTCTTTTCAGTTCCGCTGGCGCAGAACGTGATTGCTTACCTGTCGCCACCAATCCCACCTTTCGCAAGCAGCTCGGTGAGATTGAAGTATTCGGGCGGCAGCCGAAGTTGTCAGGGCAAGTCGGCCAACTTCGGTGGGACCTACAGTCGGGGCGGTCGGCGTTGTAGAGCTCTACACCCGGCCGTCGAGCCAGGCCTGCTCCTGCCCGGGTTCGGGCAGTACCCGGCCGCCTTCCATCGCGAACCGCGCCGGACTGTTCTCGATGATGACCAGGACCCGGTCGGCCGGGATCCCGGTGACGGCGGTGGCGGCCGCGGCCACCGCACGCACCAGTTCGGCGGTCCGGTCGTCGGGATGCCCGGTCCGCACCCAACCGCGGATGATCAACGGCCGGCCCGGCCGGGCGTCGGTGTAGAGGTTGTCGACGGCCAGCTCGTCGAACACCACGTTGATGTAGGTGCTCGGCACGTCGTTGACCCGGGCATGGATGCGGGTGATCTCGGCGGCCAGCGCGGCCTTGACCGGTGCGGTCAGCTCCGATACCGCGGTGGTGCAGGTGTAGACGGGCACGGTCGGCTCAGCCCAGGAACGGCAGCTGCGGCCGGGTCGGCACGACGATGACGGTGGGCCCGTCGGCATCGAGCGCGTCCCGGAACGCCCCGGCCAGAGCCGTCGTGTCGCCGACCTCCACGGCGTGGCAACCGAATCCGCGTGCCAGCAGCGCGATGTCCAGACCGGGCAGGTCGAGCCCCGGAACTCCCGGCGTGTTCTCCAGCTGCGCAAAGGATTTCAGAATCGCGTACTCACCGTTGCGCAACACCACGTAGACGATCGGCAGCCGGTGCCGCGCCGCGGTCCAGATCGCCTGGATGCAGTACTGGAACGACCCGTCGCCGACGGTCACCACGACACTGCGCCGCACACCCCGGGCCCGGTCGCCCAGCGCGATGCCCACCGCGGCCGGTACCGCCCACCCGATGCCGCCGCTGCCGGTGGCGTAGAACGCCCCGCTGCGGGTCACCGGGAGCCAGGTCTGCGCCTCGGCCATGGTCGACGTCGACTCCATCACCAACGGCGCGTCGTCCGGTTTCAGCTCCCCGAGCACCTGGTAGACCGCATTGGCCGACAACGGCGCCGCGGACGGGACGTCGCTGACCCGCCCGACGCTCCGGGGTGGCGGCGCCGGCCGCTGCGGCGCGGGCCGGACGGCCTCGGTCAGTGCCCGCAGCGCGAGTCCGACGTCGGCGATCAGGCTGTCGCCGACCGGCGCCACGGCCGCGGCTTCCGGGTCGGCGGTGATCTGCAGCAACCCGGCCCCCTCGGGCAGATACTCGCCGGCGACGTACGGGTAGTACCGGAACACCTGGGCGCCGATCACCACGACGAGGTCGTGGCCGTTGACGACCGCCTCGACCCCCGCGATCGTCATCGGGAGCGTGCCCTGGTAGAGCGGGTGGTCCTCGGGGAACGAGATCCGGTCCGGCAGGGCCCCGCCGTAGACCGGCGCCCCGAGTCGCTCGGCGAACGCGACCGCGGCGTCCCAGGCGCCGGCCCGGTCCACCTCCGGTCCGATCACGAGCATCGGCCGCTCCGCGGACCCGATCCGGTCGGCGAACCCCCGCAGCCGGTCCGGATCCGGGGCGGTGCGTGCGGCGACGCTGCGCACCACGGCCGGCCCGAGCGCGGGTCTGGCCCAGTCGTCGAGCGGAATGGACAGGTACACCGGTCCGGCGGGCGGTTGCACCGCGACCGCGTAGGCGCGCATGAACGCCGCGGGCACGTCCTCGGCACGGACCGGCTGGCACGCCCACTTCACCCACGGCTGTGGCAGCACGGCTTCGTCCTTATTGGCCAGGTAGGGGTCGCACAGCAGCATCTGGCGGGTCTGCTGGCCGGCCGTCACGATCAGCGGGGTGCCCGCGCGGTAGGCCGCGACGAGGCTGCCGATCGCGTTGCCGGTTCCGGCGGCGGTGTGCAGGTTGACCAGCGCGGGCCGGCCGGTGACCTGGGCATAGCCGTCGGCCATCGCCAACACCGAGGCCTCCTGCAGGCCGAGGACGTATTCGAAGTCCTCGGGAAAGTCCGCCAGAAACGACTGCTCGGTCGACCCCGGGTTGCCGAAAACCGTTGTCAGACCGAGGTTTCTCAACAGCTCGTAGGTCACGTCGTGGACGGTCTTGGAGTCGGCCATCGCCGCTCACCCCCTCGCCGCCCGCCGGCCGGGCGGACGCCGCTTGAATTCGACCACGGACCCGGCCCCGACGACCCCGGGAGAATCCCGGGTCTATCGGCCACCCGTGCGGGGTATCCGTGCGACGATGCCTGTCATGGAGGAGGGCCCGCGGGCCGGGCTGGTGGGCCGGGCACGCGAGCTGCGACGGCTGGGCGAGCTGGCCGGCGGGGCCCGCGCGGGTCGTGGCGGCACGCTCGTGCTGCGGGGCGAGGCCGGCACCGGCAAGACCGCCCTGATCGCGGCGATGCTCGACCGGGCCCCGTGGTTGCGGCGGATCGACTGCAGCGGTGCCGGGTCCGAGACGGCGGTCGGTTACGCCGGGGTGCAGCGGCTGTGCGTGCAGGCGGCCGGCCTGCTGGATCTGCTGCCCGACGCCCCGCGTGCCGTGCTGCAGCGCGTGCTCGGGCTCGGCGCGACCGTCGACGCGGACGGGCCGCGGGTGGGGCTGGCGCTGGCGGCGCTGTTGACCGCGGCCGGCGCCGACCGGCCGACGGTGTGCGTGGTCGACGACGCACAGCGGATGGACGCGCGGTCGATCGCGGCGCTGGCGTTCGCCGCGCGCCGGCTGACGACGACCCGGGCGGTGCTGCTGTTCGCGACCCGGGATCCCCTCGAGCAACTCGCCGACGTCGACGAGCTGTCGGTCGGCGGGCTGTCCGAGGCCGAGACCGGTGCGCTGCTGCAGCGGCTGGTCACCGAACGGATCAGTGACCGGGCCCGCGCCGTCGTCATCGCCGAGTCACGCGGAATTCCCGCTGCACTCATCGCCTTTCGCCGTGGTATCGGCCCGGACGGTCTCGCCGGCGGGTACGGTCTGGCCGATGCGGTACCGACCCGGGATCCCGGTGTGCACCGGGCCGCGGCACTGCCGGAGGCGACCCGGACCCTGTTGTTGCTCGCCGCCGCCGAACCCGCCGGGGAGCCGGCCTGGTTCTGGTCGGCCGCTGAACGTCTCGGCGTCGGCCCGGAGGCGACGGCCCCCGCGGAGGCCGTCGGCCTGATCCGACTCGACGGTGCGGTCCGGTTCGATCATCCGCTGCTGCGGGCGGCGCTCTATCGTCGTGCGCCGTCGGCGCAGCGCCGCCTGGTGCACGCCGCGCTCGCCGCGGTCATCGACGACCCGGCCGCCGCCGACCACCGGGCCTGGCACCGGGCACACGCCGGCACGGTCCCCGACGAAGCGGTGGCCGTCGAGCTCGAACAGGCCGTCGCCCTGGCGCGTCGCCGCGGTGGCGCCGCCGCCGCGGCATTCCTGGCCCGCGCGGTCGCCGCCACGCCGGACGCCGACCGGCGGGCCCGACGCGCACTGCCGGCGGCGTGGGCGCTGCTGGAGGCCGGGCGTTTCCGGGCGAGCGAACGGTTGGTGAACCTCGCCGTCGAGCTGACCGACGACCCGGCCGTGTCCGCCCGGGCGAATCTGCTGCGCGCCCATCTGGCGACGCAGCTGCACCGCGATCCGGACAGCCCGGCGTTGTTGCTGGCCGCGGCGCAGCGCCTCGGCCCCGCCGACGCGGCGCGGGTCGGCGAAACACAGCTCGAGGCACTGACCTGCGCCCTGGCGGTGGGGCGGTTCGCCGGGGATTCCGCGCGCGCACCGGAGGCGCTCGCCCGCCGGCTCGGCACGGCCCGGACCGGTGGCGGGGCGGTCGACGCGCTGCTGGCGGGCCTGAGCCTGCGCGTCACCGACGGCGCCGGCGCGGCGGGACCGGTGCTGCGCGCCGCCGTCACGGCGTGCCTGCGGGAGCTCGAGGCGCGCGCCGACCCGCCGCGCTGGTACGAGGCGGCGGTCCGGGCCAGCCTGGACCTGTTCGACCTCGACTCCGCGATCGCCCTCACCACGCGCCACTTGGCGCTGGCCCGGCTCGACGGCCGGCTGGCCCTACTGGCCGCACCACTGTCCGTCCACGCCGGATTGTGCCTGGCCACCGGTCGATTCGACGACGCCGCCGATGCCCTCGACGAGCTGGAGGCGTTGTCCGTGGTGACGGACTGCCCGGCTCGGCGGGTAGGGCCCGCGGCCGGTCTGGCCGCGTACCGGGGCCGCCCGGAGACGCGCCCGGCGGACGCGGCGGCGGCGCGCGGCGCGAGCGACGACGTCGCGGCCACCGCGTACGCCACCGCGATCCTGCACAACGGCCGCTCCCGGTACCCGCAGGCGCTGGCGGCGTGCCTGACCGGCCTGGCGTACGACGACGTCGGGATCGGCGGGTACCTGCTCGTCGAGGCGGTCGAGGCGGCCGCCCGGTGTGGGCGGGCCGCGATCGCCGCGGACGCGACGGCCCGGCTCACCGCGCGGGCCGCGGCGTCGGAGACCCCGACCGCCCTCGGGGTGGCGGCGCGCAGTCGCGCGCTCGTCGGCGGGCCCGCCGACACCGTCGACGCCGAGTTCCGCACGGCGATCGGCTGTCTCGGGCAGAGTCCGGCACTGCTCTACCGGGCCCGGACCCACCTCGTCTACGGCGAGTGGCTGCGCCGGATGAACCGCCGGGCCGAGGCCCGGGTCGAGTTGCAGACCGCCTACGACGCATTCGCCCGGGTCGGCGCGGCCGGGTTCGGTGCGCGGGCGGGACGGGAGTTGCGGGCCGCCGGTGCGGGCGTGCCGCGCGGGTCGCCGGGTGCGCTCACCGCCCAGGAGCGCCACATCGCCCGGCTGGCGGGCGAGGGGTACACGAACCCCGAGATCGGGGCGCGGCTGTTCATCAGTCCCCGCACGGTCGAGTGGCACCTGGGCCGGATCTTCGCCAAGCTCGCGGTCACCTCCCGCCGCCAGCTTCGCGAGGTGCGCCTCGAGGCTCCCGACCGCACTCCCGAATGAGACGTCAGGGCTGTGATCCGCGACGGATCACGACCCGGAGTGCTCTTCCGCGCGGTCGGTACCGGGACGGCGGCTACTGGGCCTGGCTGACCGAGGACATGTGGAAGTCCGGGATGCGCAGCGTGGGCATGGCGGTGCGGGTGAACCAGTCCCCCCACTCGCGCGGCAGCGTTCGCTCGCTCACCCCGGCCTCGGTGGCCCGCCGCAGCAGGTCCAGCGGGCTCTCGTTGAACCGGAAGTTGTTGACCGCGGCGGTCACCCGGCCGTCCTCGACGAGATACACCCCGTCCCGGGTCAGCCCGGTCACCAGCAGGGTGGCCGGGTCGACGGTGCGGATGTACCACAGCGTGGTCAGCAACAGCCCCCGCTCGGTGGCGGCGATCATGTCGGCGGTGCTCGCCGCACCCCCGGTCAGCACCAGGTTGTCGGCCGGAACCGCAACGGGCGCATCGAATTCCGCCGCCGCGGCGCGCGGGTAGGCCAGGGCGTTGATCACCCCGTCGCGGATCCAGTCCACCCGGCCGATGTCCATGCCGTTGTCGAACACCGACACCCGCTCCGAGGAGGTGGGCACGGCCACGAACGGGGCGCACTGCAGCCCGTCGGCGGCCGGGTCGGAGTACATCGTCAGGCCGAGGTCGGTGAGCCGCTCCCCCACCCGGGTGCCGCCCGGCGCGGACAGCGCGGTGCGGCCCTCCTGCGCGCCCCGGCCGTCCATGCTCCAGGCCAGGTAGATCATCATGTCGGCGACGGTGGACGGCGGCATGATCGTCTCGTAGCGCCCGGCGGGCAGTTCGACGCTGCGCTGCGCCCAGCCCAGCCGCTCGGACAGTTCGGCCAGCAGCGCCTCGACCCGCACGTCGGTGAAGTCGCGGGTGCCCACCCCGGCCCAGGCGCTGGCCGCGCCGCGTTTGGCGTTGAGCTCCACCGACCCGGTGGGCTGGGTCCAGCGCCGCCGCAGGCCGGTCGAGGTGGCCAGGAAGGTGGTCTCCACGACGTGCCGGGCGAAGCCGAACAGCCGGTCCGCACCGGTGAATCCGCGCGCCAGGTCGTCGGCCAGGCCGGTGAACACCCAGGCGCCGGTGCCGGGCACCGGATCGTCCCAGTCGGCCGGCGCGGCACCGGCCGGCAGCGGCGGGGCGGCGTCGGGCGCCGGCGGCGCGGCCACGGCGGCGTCCTGGGCGGCGGCGACCAGCCGTGGCACGGCGGCCGGATCCACCTCGGCGGTGCGCACCGACCCGACCCGGGCCTCGTCGCCGCGGCGCACCACGGCGATGACGGTGGTGGTGCGGCTGACCGATTCGCCGTTGGTGGTCATGGTGTTGTTGGCCCACCGCAGCGAGGCGTCGGCGCGGTCGGTGACCAGCACGGTGGTCTCGTCGGCGCGGCCGAGCCGGGCGGCCTCGGCCAGGACGAGATCGACGAGCTGCTGGGCGGGGATCATCGGCCGGCCTCCTGGCGGGTGTTGAGCACGTTGATGCCGCGGAACAGCGCGGCCGGGCAGCCGTGACTGACCGGCGCGACCTGGCCGGGCTGGGCCTTGCCGCAGTTGAACGCCCCGCCCAGCCGCCAGGTGGACGGCCCGCCGACGGCCTCCATCGCGCCCCAGAAGTCGGTGGTGGTGGCCTGGTAGGCCACGTCGCGCACCTGCCCGGCCAGGCGTCCGTTGCGGATGCGGTAGAACCGCTGGCCGGTGAACTGGAAGTTGTACCGCTGCATGTCGATCGACCAGGACTTGTCGCCCACGATGTAGATGCCGTCGTCGACCCGGGCGATGAGCTCGGCGGTGTCGATGTCGTCCGGTCCGGGCTGCAGCGACACGTTCGCCATGCGCTGGATCGGCACGTGGTGCGGCGAGTCGGCGTAGGAGCAGCCGTTGGAGCGGGTCACCCCGAGCCGGGGCGCGAACACCCGGTCGAGCTGGTAGCCGACGAAGATGCCGTCGCGCACCAGGTCCCAGCGCTGGGCGCGCACCCCCTCGTCGTCGTAGCCGACGGTGGCCAGTCCGTGCGGCTCGATGCGGTCAGCGGTCACGTTCATCACCGGCGAGCCGTAGCGCAGCGTGCCGAGCTTGTCGGGGGTGGCGAAACTCGTTCCGGCGTAGGCGGCCTCGTAGCCGATGGCACGGTCGTACTCGGTGGCGTGGCCGATCGACTCGTGGATGGTCAGCCACAGATTGGTCGGGTCGATGACCAGGTCGGTGGGCCCCGGTTCGACGCCGGGGGCCTTGAGCTTCTCGGCGAGCAGGGTGGGGAGCTCGGCCAGCTCGCCGGTCCAGTCCCACACCTCGTCGCCGGCCACCAGCTCCCAGCCGTACCCGCCGGGCGGGCACAGCGTGCGCATGGTGTCGAACACCCCGGCGGCCGAGTCGACGGCCACCGCCTCCACCTCGGGCTGGATCCGCACCCGCTGCTGGGTGATCGAGGTGCCGAAGCTGTCGGCGTAGAAGGTCTGCTCCTTGACCGCCTGCACCGAGGCGGTGACGTGGTCCACGCCGTCGGCGGCCAGCAGCCGGCCGGAGTACTCGCCGAGCACGGCGATCTTGTCGGCGGCCGGCACCGTGAACGGGTCCACGGCGTAGTCGGACACCCAGCTCACGTCGCGGTAGACCGGTTCGGGGGCCAGCTCGATGCGTTCGGCGTTGAGCGGGGCCAGCGTGCCGGCCACCCGCACCGCCCGGCGGGCGGTCTCGGCGGCCACCGCCGGGTCGAGCTCGGCGTGCGAGGCGAACCCCCAGGTGCCGTCGACGATGACGCGCACCGCGAAGCCGATCTCCTGATCGAGCACCGCGGTCTCCAGCGCGCCGTCGCGCAACTGCACGACCTCGGTGAGGATGCGGTGGATGCGCAGATCCGCGTACTCGGCGCCGGCCTGCCGGGCGGCGGTCAGCGCGGCGTCGGCGAGGTGGTGGCGGGGCAGCGAACAGAAGTCCGGGTCGACACGGCGGGGCGCTGTCACGCGGTCAACGGTAACCGGGACGGGGCTAACCGGTGGCGAGCACCACCAGTTCCAGGGCCAGCGCGCCGCCGCACACCAGCACCACCACAGCGAAGGCGACCGCGTCGCGCCGGTGCGGCCGCGAGGGCGCGGCCGACAGCTGCCCCGCCCCGCCGCGGGCGGTGATGGCGTCGCCCATCTCGTCGGCACGCCGCAGCGCGGCGGTGACCGCCGCGGCGAGCAGGTCGATCACCTCGATCCACCAGCGCACCAGCCGGCCCCGCCGGGCACGGCCGGGTGGGGCGGGCCGCAGCTGCCGGGCGGCGTAGAGGATGCGGAACTCGTCGATGAGCATCGGGAACGCACGCAGCGCCAGCGCCAGCGCGACCGCCCAGTCGTCGACCGGGATGCGCAGCGGCCGCAGCGGCCGGCCCAGCACGGCCACCGCCGGGGCGACGTCGGCGACGTTGGTGGTCCACGACACCAGCGCGCCCAGCCCGAGCAGCACCACCGACAGCGCGGTGATGCGCAGGAAGTTCAGCAACCCGCCCAGCCCGAGCTGGGCGCCGCCGACCGCGACGGTCGGCTCCCCGCCGGCGAACGCGGCGGTGACCCCGCCCAACACGAGCAGCACGATCAGCCAGCGCGGCACCGACGGCAGCGCGCCGCGCGGGATGCGCGCCAACCGGGCCGCGACGAGCACGAGCAGCGCGACCGCGGCGATCGGCACCCAGCCGGGATAGAAGGTCAGCAGCACCCCGATGCCGGCGACGATGAGCAGCTTGCTGCCGGCCCACAGGCGGTGGATGACGGTGTCGCCGGGCACCGGGCGCAGCAGCACCACCGGGCGGCGGCGGGCCGGGGCGCTCACTGCAGGCCTCCGGCGGTGGTGGGGGCGGCGTGCAGCCGGCCGTCGACGAGGTGCACGGTGCGCGGGCAGAGCTCCTCCAGGCCGGAGAAGTCGTGCGAGATGACGACGACGGTCAGCCCGGCGCGGCGGCGCAGGTCGGCCAGCAGCCGCAGCAGACCGCGCTGGCTGGCCGCGTCCAGCCCGGCCAGCGGTTCGTCGAGCACGAGCGCCCGGGGGGACCGGGCCAGCAGCCCGGCCAGCACCACCCGGCGCATCTGGCCGCCGGAGAGCTGGTCGATGCGCCGGTGCGCCAGGGCCGGGTCGAGCCCGACGGTGCGCAGCGCGCGGTGCACCCGGGCGGTGTCGCGCGGGGAGAATCCGGCGGTGGCGGCGATCTCCAGGTCCACCCGGTTGCGCATGAGCTGCAGCCGGGCCGCCTGGAAGGACAGCGCCACCGCACCGACCTGCTCGCTGACCGGCCGGCCGTCGAGCAGGGCCGCGCCGGTGGTGGGCACGGTCAGCCCGGCCATGATCCAGGCCAGGGTGGACTTGCCGGAGCCGTTGCGGCCGTGGATGAGCACGCCCTCGCCCTCGTGCACGGTGAGGTCCACCCCGCGCAGCGCGGTCTTGGCCCACGGGGTGCCGCCGGCGTATTCGTGGGTGACGCCGCGCAGTTCGAGGACCGGCCGGCCGCCGGGGTCGGGTGCGGTGCCGGCCGGCACCGGGGCGGTCTCGACCATGCCGGTGTTGTCGGCCGCGCCGCCGTTGCCGGTGAGCGCGACGGTGCGGTCGGCGGCCTCGGCCTCCGACTCGTAGTGGGTGATGTGCACCAGCGCCATGCGGTGGCGTTCGGTCAGCCCGGACAGCACCCCCATCAGGGTCTCCCGGCCCTGCTGGTCGACCATGCTGGTGACCTCGTCGGCGATGAGCAGCGCGGGTTCGCGGGCCAGCGCGGCGGCGACGGCCAGCCGCTGCAGCTCGCCGCCGGAGAGCCCGCCGGTGTCGCGGTCGGCCATGCCGGCCAGCCCGACCTCGGCCAGCAGCCGGTTTACGTCGGTGCGGGCGCCGGGCGGCAGACCCCACACCACGTCGTCGGCGACGCGGGTGCCGAGCACCTGGCTTTCGGGGTGCTGCATGATCACCGCGGTGCCGCCGATCGCGCCCAGCCCGACCGCCCCGGGCCGTTCCACCGTGCCGGCGGTGGGCGCACGGCCGGCCAGCAGCAGCATGAGCGTGGTCTTGCCGGCGCCGTTGGCCCCGGTGACGGCGATGTGCTCGCCGGGTTCGACGTCCAGCGACACCGGCCCGAGCGCGTCGCGGTCCGCCCCCGGGTAGCGGAACCGCACGTCGCGCATCCGCAGCGGCACCGGCGCGACCGGGCCGTCCTCCGGCGGGCTGTCGAGTTTGTGCACGTCGGGCACGTCGACCAGGCGGGCCAGCACCCGCGACAGCGCCCACCAGCCGATCAGGGTGACGGTGGTGATGCTGACCACCCCGGCGGCGAAGAACAGCAGCGGCCAGTAGTCCAGCGCGACGGCGAAGTCGTGGCGCAGCCGCTGCGCCGCGTCCTGCATGCCGGGGATGCGGTCGAGCACCGCGGCGACGCCGGTGACGTTGGCGGTGACCGAGTCGAACAGCAGGTTGCGCAGCCGCGACAGCACGGTCAGCGCCGCGACGATCACCGCGCCGAACAGCGCCCCGGCGCCGAGCGCGACCACGAACACGGTCGGGGTGCCGCGGCCGCGGCGTTTGACGATGCCGGTGAGCCCGCCGATGTAGGCGCAGTCGAGCACCGACATGAACCCGCCCATCCCGGCGATGAGGAAGGCGATGGTGGCGCCGGCGACCGCGGCGGCCACGAGCACCCGCAGCCGGTACCGGTAGGCCAGCAGGCCCATCGGGACGGTGCCGAGCAGCACCAGACCGGCGGCGAACGGGACGACGACCGCGATGATGGCGGTGGCCGCGGTGAGCGCGGCCATGACCGCGGCCTGGGCGAGCTCGACCGGGTGCAGCGAACCGGCGCGTGGGTACGTCGCGTCCCGGCTCACGGTCATTTCACGATTCTGCCAGCCGGTCCCGACGCGTCCGCCGCGGCGGCTGTGACGAGCGGCACTCCGCTCGAGTTGCTTCTGTATAGCAAAGCTATGTAATTTGGTGGGCGTGAGCTCACCGACGTCCCAGCAGCGCACCCCGGAGTCGCCCGGGGACGAATCGCTCGGGGCGGAGCTGCTCGCCGTGGTGGCCCGGCTCAACCGGCTGGCCACCCAGCGGATCCGGCTGCCGCTGCCGGTCGCGCAGGCCCGGCTGCTGGCGACGATCATGGACCAGGGTCCGGCCCGGATCTCGGACCTGGCCACGCTGGACCACTGTTCCCAGCCGACCATGACCACCCAGGTGCGCCGGCTGGAGGAGGCCGGACTGGTCTCCCGCAGCCCCGACCCGACCGATGCGCGTGCGGTGCGCATCAGTATCACCCCGGCCGGGGAACGCACCGTCGTCCGCAGCCGCGCCGACCGCGGCGCGGCCATCGACCCGTACATCGAGCGCCTCAGCGACGAGGAGCGCGGGGTGCTCACCGAGGCGATCGGCATCATGCGCCGGCTCATCGCCGAGGCCGGGGGCCATCAGCCCTCGGGCCGCCGTTAGTGCGGCAGTTTCGCCGGACCGAGATTGGAAGTGTTGCCACCCATGTGGCGTCAACCGAGAGCTGTTTGGGCAGTTGCGTTTTCGGCCGTCGTGGCCTTCATGGGGATCGGCCTGGTCGATCCCATCCTCAAACCCATCGCCGACGAACTCGGCGCCACCCCGTCACAGGTGTCCCTGCTGTTCACCAGCTACATGGCGGTGATGGGGGTGGCGATGCTGATCACCGGCGTGGTGTCGGACCGCATCGGCCCGAAGCGCACCCTGCTGCTGGGCCTGGTGGTGATCATCGCCGGGGCCGCGCTGGCCGGACTGTCGGACACCGTGCTGGGCATCATCGGCTGGCGGGCGCTGTGGGGGCTGGGCAACGCGCTGTTCATCGCCACCGCGCTGGCGACCATCGTGTCGTCGGCGCGCGGCTCGGTGGCGCAGGCGATCATCCTCTACGAGGCCGCCCTCGGGGTGGGCATCGCGATCGGCCCGCTGGTGGGCGGGGCGCTCGGCTCGGTCTCCTGGCGCGGGCCGTTTCTGGGGGTGTCGGCCCTGATGGCGGTGGCGGTGGTGATCACCGCCGCGATGCTGCCGGCCACCCCGCGGCCGGCCCGGGCCGGCTCGCTGGCCGACCCGTTCCGGGCGCTGCGCCACCCCGGACTGCTCGGGGTGGCGATCACCGCGCTGTTGTACAACTTCGGGTTCTTCACGCTGCTGGCGTTCACCCCGTTCCCGCTGGACCTCGGCGCACACCAGATCGGCCTGATCTTCTTCGGCTGGGGGGTGGCGCTGGCCGTCTCCTCGGTGCTGGTGGCGCCGCGGTTGCAGGCCCGGTTCGGCACGCTGCCCACCCTGCTGGCCAACCTGGCCGCGATGACCGCCACCCTGGCGGCGATGGCGCTCGGCGCCGATCAAAAGGCGGTGCTGGCCACCTGCGTGGTGGTGGCCGGGGTGTTCATCGGCATCAACAACACGCTGATCACCGAGGTGGTGATGAAGGCCGCGCCGGTGCAGCGGTCGGTGGCCTCGGCCGCCTACAGCTTCCTGCGCTTCGGCGGCGCGGCGGTGGCGCCGTGGCTGGCCGGGGTGCTCGGCGAGCGCGACGTGCACCTGCCGTTCTGGGTGGGTGCGGCCGCGGTGGCGGCCGGCGCGCTGGTGCTGGCCGCCTTCCGGTCGCAGCTCCCCGACCTCGACACCGTCGAACACCACCGCGTCGACGCCGAGCCGCAGCCCGCCGTCGGGTGAGCGCCGCTAGGTGACCACGGTTCCCACCAGCGCGCCGACCAGGTAGGTGGCGGCGATCGCCACCGCGCCGAGCAGCAGTTGGCGGCCGGCGGCGAACCACACCGGTTTGCGGGTGAACCGCGCCGCCACCGCCCCGGCCAGCATCAGCCCCAGGCCGCCGAAGGCCAGCCCGAGCCACAGCGACTCGAAGCCGAACAGGTACGGGATGAGCGGGGTGACCGCGCCGATGGCGAACATCACGAACGAGGACACCGCGGCGACGACCGGGGACGGCTTCTCCCGCGGGTCGACGCCGATCTCCTGGACCAGGTGGAAGTTCACCGCGCGGTTCTCGTCGCGGTGGATCTCCGCGGCCGCCTGCTCGGCGGTGGACCGGGTCAGCCCGACCCCCATCAGCATCTCGGCGAGCTCGGCCCGCTCGGCCTGCGGGTGCCGGCGGAAGGCGCGCCGCTCGACGAGCACCTCGGAGTCGATCTGCTCGTTGGCGGTGCTCACCGAGGTGTACTCGCCCAGCGCCATCGAGAACGCACCGGCCGCCAGGCCCGCGAACCCGCCGAGCACCACCGCGTGCGCGTCGGCGGCGGCGCCGATGCCGGCGATCAGCGCGGTGTTGGACACCAGGCCGTCCATCGCCCCGAAGGTCGCCGCGCGCAGCCAACCGCCGCTGACGTCGCCGTGCTTGTGATCGATCTCGTGCGGGCGCCAGGACCGCCCGCCACCCGGTTCGACTTGTCCCATTCGTCGATTCAACGACGGTGCGCGCACCGGATTCAACGAAGGTCACCCTATGCCCGTCGGGCCGCGGAGGTTTCGCCGGACGGACAGCGGGCTATGGACAGGTATGACCACCACCGCAGAACAGCTGCGCAACGCGCTCGACGGCCGCTGGCGCGACGTCCGCAACGCGACCCGCCTCGAGCTCACCGACCCGGTGTTCCGGCCGCACTACACCCCCAACACCGCCATCGCCCGGGCGAAGGTGGCCGAACAGCTGCGCATCATGGCCGCCGCCGGCGTGGCCGAGGACGGCTTCCGCAAGGAGCACGGCGGCAACGGCGACGTCGGCGCGGCGGTGACCCGCATCGAGATGCTGGCGATGAGCGACCTGTCGCTGATGGTCAAGGCCGGGGTGCAGTGGGGGCTGTTCGGCGGTGCGGTGGAGAACCTCGGCACCGAGCGCCACCACCGGGCCTACGTGCGCCGCATCATCGATCTGGACGTGCTCGGCTGTTTCGCGATGACCGAGACCGGCCACGGCAGCGACGTGCAGTCGCTGGAGACCACCGCCACCTACGACCCGGCCGGCCGGGAGTTCGTGGTGCACTCCCCCACCCCCACCGCGCGCAAGGACTACATCGGCGGGGCTGCCGAATCCGCGCGCATGGCAGCGGTTTTCGCCCAGCTGATCACAGGCGGGCAGAACCACGGGGTGCACTGCCTGCTGGTGCCGATCCGCGACGAGCAGGGCAACGACCTGCCCGGGGTGCACACCTCCGACTGCGACTACAAGGGCGGGCTGCCCGGGGTGGACAACGGCCGGATCACCTTCGACCGGGTGCGGGTCCCGCGGGAGAACCTGCTCAACCGCTACGGCGATGTCGCCCCCGACGGCAGCTACCACTCCCCCATCGACAACCCCAACCGGCGGTTCTTCACCATGCTCGGCACCCTGGTGCGGGGCCGGGTCACCGTCGGCGGTGCCGCGGCCGCCGCGGCCCGCGTCGCGCTCGACATCGCCACCCGATACGCGTTGCAGCGCAAGCAGTTCAACACCCCCGACGGCGACGACGAGGTGCTGATCATGGACTACCTGGTGCACCAGCGCCGGCTGCTGCCGCTGATCGCCACCTCGTACGCGCTGCAGTTCGCCCAGAACGAGCTGGTCGCCAAGTGTCACGACCTGCAGACCAGCGACGACCCCGACCCGGAGGAGCAGCGCGAGCTGGAGGCCCGCGCGGCCGGCCTGAAGGCGGCGAACACCTGGCACGCCAGCCGGGCCATCCAGGAGGCCCGCGAGGCCTGCGGCGGGGCGGGTTACCTCGCCGAGAACCGGCTGATCGGGCTGCGCGGCGACATCGACGTGTTCACCACGTTCGAGGGCGACAACCACGTGCTGACCCAGCTGGTGGCCAAGCACCTGCTGACCGCCTACGCCGACGACGTGCGCTCGATGAGCCCGGTGGAGTGGGTGCGGTTCGCGGCCAACGCCGTCGGCACCCGGGTGCTCAAACGCACCGCCGCCGAGCCGATCATCCAGACCATCCTGGACAACCGGCAGGACAACGAGGAGGAGGGCAGCCTGTTCAACCGCGGCACCCAGCTGAAGATGTTCGAGGACCGCGAGGAGTACCTGCTCGCCTCGGTGGCGCGCCGGCTGCAGGGCCGCAGCAAGGAGATGAGCGCGTTCGACGCGTTCAACGCGGTGCAGGACCACGTGCTGCACGCCGCGCGGGCGCACATCGACCGGGTGGTGCTCGAGGCGTTCGTGGCCGGCATCGACGCCTGCCCCGCCGACGAGGCCGGCGACGACGAGGCGCGCCGCGTCCTGGGGATGGTCTGCGACCTGTACGCGCTGTCGGTGATCGAGCAGGACCGGGCGTGGTTCATCGAGCACCGGTTCATCTCCACCGAGCGGGCCAAGGCGGTCACCCGGGGCGTCAACGAGCGCTGCCGCACCCTGCGCCCGTACGCCGAGCTGCTCGTCGACGGCTTCGGCATCCCCGAACCGCTGCGCGACGTGCCGATGCTGCACCCGGACCGGATCGGCGCCGAATGACGGCTCAGCCCTCGGGCACCGGGTCGAGCGCGGTGAGCTCGCCGTGCTCGTCGAGGGTGTAGCGCACGGTCGCCAGCCCGGTCGGGCAGCACAGCTCGTCGTCGCCCTGGCGCCACTGGAACTGCACCAGCGCGGCGTCGTCGGTGGCGCGCAGCGCGGTGAGGTAGGGCCGCGGCTCGGGAGCCGCGGTGCCGACGAACCGGTCACCGGCGAAGAACAGCACCTGGGCCAGGCCGTCCTCGGTGGGCGGCAGCGGCGCGGCCTGCACCCAGTACAGCCGGCAATCGCCGGTGTGGCCGCGGGCGGTCTCCTGCCAGGGCAGGGCGCCGTGGGCGCGTGGCAACCGCCCCAGCGCGGCGTTGACGGCCTGCTCGCCGGGGCCGTCGGCCGGGGTGCAGGTGTCGGGTTCGGACGGCGACGTGCCGGGCGGGCTCCAGCCGCAGCCGGCGAACACGCCGATCACCAGCACCGCAGTGATCAACCGCAACGTCCGCAT
Source organism: uncultured Mycolicibacterium sp. (assembly GCF_937941905.1). Taxonomy (GTDB): domain Bacteria; phylum Actinomycetota; class Actinomycetes; order Mycobacteriales; family Mycobacteriaceae; genus Mycobacterium. The sequence goes on from NZ_CALDGS010000094.1 coordinate 63,115, forward strand.
GCCTGAAGCTTACGGATATGACGTTTCCGTAAGGTGTGCACCACGTGGCTGCGGTTCGCCCTCTAGGCTGGCTTCGGCAAACCATCGACGATGAAGGAGACCGCTCATGGCGTGGTACCTGGCCCTGCAAGGACCGGCCCACACGAGCAACCAGGCGCTGATCTACGAGCTGCACGAGTCGGCGGACATCGACAAGATCACCGAGGACATGGCGGCCGCCGCGACCATCGACCGGGTGGTGCAGATCCCGGCCGTGCTGCAGCACGTGAACAAGCAGGTGACGATCAACGTCCGGCCCGCGGCGTGGGCGGTGTGGAGCTTCTACGAGCTGAGCGAGGAGGAGCGCAAGAAGCTGCCGTCGGGCAACCCGCTGCTCGACGCGCTGGCCCAGGCGGCCGCCCGCCAGCAGCAGCTCCAGCAGCAGGGCCAGCCGGGGGCCGCGCAGCAGATCCCCGACATCTTCCGCCGCTGAGGCTGCCGCCGCCGAGGCGACGACGGCCCACCCCGCACCGCCGGGTGCGGGGTGGGCCGTTTCCGTCGGCGCTCAGCTGCGCAGGTATTCCACCACCAGGTCGCGGTAGTCCTGGAAACCCTTGTAGGCGGCGATGTCCTCGGGCAGCTCCTCGACGATGGTGGCCAGTTGTGCGGCGTACTCCTCGACGGTGCGCACCTCCTGCAGCGACGCCATGAAGGTGCGGATGTTGAACGTCACCGCACCGGTCATCGGCAGCCGCACGAAGTGCTCGAGTTCGATGCGGAACTGCACCTGCGACACGTCGCCGTCGCGCAGCGCGGTGGCGAGCTGGCTGCCCCAGTCCGGCAACCGTTCCAGGCTGATGTCGTAGGTGCGGGTCGGCGACGCCGACAGGTTCCAGTTCAGCCGGCGGTAGCACTGGTCCGGCGGCAGCCGTCGAAGGAACTGCTCGCCCCGGGCGGTCACCCCGCCGCCGTTCATCCGCGGCACCGGACCGTGGATCTCGTACATGTCCATACCGATGTCGAACGACGCGGCCCACGCCGCGGCGAAGGTGACCGCTCCGGCGTCGAAGTACAGCCGGCCGTCGCGTTCGATCACCAGCAGCAGGTCGTCGGGCACCTCGCCGGCCAGGAAGCACAGCGGCCCCTGCGGCAGGGTGGTGTCGTCACCCAGCACGAATTCCTGGTCGGTGCCGAGCAGGTCGTTGCGCCAATGGAATTCGTCGCCGTTCTCGTCGAGGTGCAGGAACTCCGGATAGGACAGCGACAGGTCGCGCAGGTAGTACAGCAGCAGGTCCCAGCAGGCCAGTTCCATCCCGGGCCGCACCTTGACCCGCTGCGGGTCGGTCTCCAACGCGTGGCGGCGCTCGGCCATGATCAGCGGGTACTCGGCCCCGCCCAGATCGACCAGGTGCCGGCCCCACTCCCCGGCCCGGGTGGTCTTGGGCACCCGGGCGGGCTCGACGTTGACCGAGTAGCGGAACGCGGTGAGGTCGTCGGGGAACGGCCAGGGCAACCGGGCGAGGTGGTCGACGGGCTGGTTCAGGTAGGCCGCGGCGGCCGGGGTGAGCTCGGCGGGGACGAGTTCGGCGGCCTTGGTCCGCATGTCGGCCAGGTAGGCGGTGGTCATGGTGTCCTTTCGGCGGTGGTGGCTCACAGATCCAGTTCGAGGTCGCACCCCCGGGACACGCAGCACAGCATGGCGTCGCCGGCCGCGCGTTCGTCCGCGGTGAGCACGAAGTCGCGGTGTTCGATCCGCCCGGAGCGCACCGGGATTCGGCATTCCCCGCACACGCCCTGGCGGCACAGGTTGTTGACCGCGACGCCCTCGTCGAGCAGCCGCTGCAGCAGTGACACGCCCGAGGGCACCTCGATGACCTGCCCGGTGGAGGCGATCCGGGCGGTGAACGGCTCGCCGGGGTCCTGTTCCGGGGCGGCGAAGCGTTCCAGGTGCACCCGTGCCTCCGGCCAGCCCGCCGCGCGGGCCAGCTCGGTGTAGGTCTCCAGCATCGGGGCGGGGCCGCAGGCGTAGGCGTGGGTGCCCAGCGGCTGCGCCGCGAACCGCTCGGCGATCAGCGCCCGGGTCTCCGGGATGCCGGTGACCTCGAACAGCTCGATGCCGGGCCGGCGGGCCAGCTCGCGCAGCTCCTCGACGTGGGCGTCGTGGCCGGGCCGGTAGGAGTAGATGATCTCGGCGGTGCCGCGGGCGCGGGCGATGGCGCGCGCGTGCGACAGGATCGGGGTGACCCCGATGCCGCCGGCGACGAGCAGGGCGTGGCGCTGGCCGGCCACCGGCGGGAAGTGGCAGCGCGGCCCCTCGACCTCGAGGGTGGCCCCGACGGTGAGGTTCTCGTGCAGCCACACCGAGCCGCCGCCGCCGTCCGGGACGCGCAGCACCGAGATCTCGTAGGCGACCGGGTTGAGGTCGGCACCGGTGAGCGAGTAGGCGTTTCGCTTCTCCCCGGCGGTGACGACGAGGTGGCTGCCGGGCTGGTAGGGGGCCAGCACCGCGCCGTCCGGATCGGCCAGCGTGATGTGCAGGACGTCGCCGGCGAGCCGCTCGAGGGCGACCACCGTCAGCGGGCGGGGTCCGGTGGTGTAGGCCGGGTGCAGGTGGCCGGGGAACCGGGCGGGTGCGGTGTCGACGACGGTCATTCGGCGAGCTCCCGGGCGCGGGCGTCGGAGGCGAGGAAGCTGCCGAGCGCGGCGGCGAAGTGGTGGTGGATCTCCAGCGTGCGGCCGCAGCCCGGGCAGGGGGTCTCGTCGCCGGGGCCGGCCTCGACGCGGTAGGTGCCCCGGCAGTGGGCGCAGTAGATCGGGGCGTCGTCGGTGTGCACGACGAAGGCGGACAGCTCGGCCGGGATGGCGCCGTGGTCGCGGGCGGCGGTCAGGGCGCGCAGCACGTCGTACTGGCCGCCGACGACCATGATGCGCACCCCGGTGCGCAGCCGGTCCAGGGCGTCGGCGAGTGCGGCCCGGTCGGTGCCGGAGGTCATCGAGTCGAGGGTGAGCAGCCGGGTGGGCCCGCTCGCCTCGGCCTGCCGCACCCAGTCGGCGGCGACGTCGGCGACGCCGGGCGCCGAGCCGACGGCGACGACGAGGAACGACGCCGCGGCGGTGTCGACCGGGTCGGGGGCCGACGGCCAACTCGGCAGCGAGGGGATCTGGGGCGGAACAACTTCCGGCGCGGCGGCGGTCATACCGCTCCTCCGGTGCACAACACGGTCATGGCCTGTCACTCCTTCCGTGACTGACGAGAGACGAGAGGCGCAGTCCGGCAACGGATGCCGGTGAACACCGCGCGCGGTCACCCGGTTGAGGGCATGGGCAATCCAGCGGTGGTCACACGTGCTCCCGAAGACGGTTCATCCGCAGCGGGTTTCGTTCACGCCTGAACCACTGCGGCAAAGCTCTCCTGCGTGAACAATATTTACTGCCGGTGGACTCCGATCAGGCTTCCGCCGCGTAAAAAGTAGGTAACCAGTGTTGCGGAAACGCGATACCGTTCTCCCCCAACCCTTCCGCCGACACCGCCGCCGTCCGGCGGCCCCCGTTTCCCCCGCAGGACGTGCGGCGGGATCGGGGCCGGGTTTCCCGATCGCGTTTCCACCGCCGGGTCGGCGGTGTTCTTCGCCTCGATGCCGCGCCGGACCGGCCTGCCGTTGCGGATGCGGTCGGTCGACATCGACACGGCCCGCTCGGCGGCCCGGCGCGACCCCGTCATCGAGTGCACGGGGTGCGGCTCCACCGACCCGAAGGTGGCCGGGCGCATCCGCGCGCCGCGGGCCGGGGCGTCCGGCCCGGCGCTTCGGTCCACCGCCACGACGAGCGGGAGGGGATGTTCGGCCGGCCCGCCCCGGCGACAAAAAATGCGGGCCCGGACGGACCCGCATCGGAAAAATCCCTGCTCCCCCGGCTGGACTCGAACCAGCAACCCTTCGGTTAACAGCCGAATGCTCTGCCAATTGAGCTACAGGGGACTGCTCGGTGCCCCGCGGGTCATCCCCGCGAGCCTGCATGACTCTAGCGCATGGGGGGTGGTCGATGCCAAATCGGCTCCCGCAACGCCACACCCGTGCCAGGTGAGGCAGGATGGACAACACACCGCTGTCGTCCGTGGAGGGGTTTCGTGATCGGATACGTCTTCGTGCTGGGCGTGGGCTATGTCCTGGGTACCAAGGCGGGCCGGCAGCGCTACGAACAGCTCGTCGGCACCTACCGGGCGCTGACCGAGAGCCCCGCGGCCCGCGCCGTGATCGACGCCGGGCGGCGCAAGCTGGCCGAGAAGATCTCCCCCGAGCGCCGGATGATCGACATCACCCCGATCGACAGTGAGACGGCCGTGCTGCACCCGGAGCCCGCCCCGGAGCAGGACCGGCGCTAAAGGGCCGCAGCAACGAAACGGGGCGCCCCGCGGGGCGCCCCGACTGCCGTTGCGTCCTGCTCAGCCGATGGACTGGGTCCAGGTGGTGCCGGGCAGCAGCGGCCCGGTGACCACGCCGACGCCGCCACCGGGCTTGGAGCCCGACGCCGGCCCGTAGACCCCGAAGTCCGGGGTGCCGGCCAACACCGGCGAGCCGTTCGAGTAGGACAGGCACTTGCCGTCCTCCTTGTTGCCGAACCAGGCCAGGCACTTCGGCCCGGCGGCCAGGTCGGGCACGGCCTGCGCCGTCGCGGTCGCGAACAGCATCGGCGCCGCCGCCGAGGCGACGGCCAGCGCGCCGGCGGCGACCAGCCGCCGGGTCCGGATGTTCGAAAATGCCACCGGTGTGCCTTCCTCGATCACGTCTGCGGTCCCCGACTGCAGGTCCACCTTAACCCCCGCCCGGAAATCACGCAGTCATGTCGTCGCCGACGGCCTGCTCGAGCAGGCTGCGCCGGTAGGCCTCCATGGCCACCAGGTCGCCGAACAGGGCGTGGTACTCGTCGGCCTGGTCGACCGGTGACATGCGCTGCAGCTTGGACTTCACCTCGGCGATCTGGCGGCCCACCCACACCGCCTGCAACCGGGCCAGCACCCCGGTGACGTAGCGCGGCAGCTTCTCCTCGGTGTCGATGTTGATGGGTTCCACGCCGAGCTCGGTGACCAGCGCGGCGGCGGCCGGGCCGGCGGCCTGCGCCCGCACCGCCTCGATCCACTCCGCCCCGCTCAGCCCGGCCGCGGTGCCGCCGGCGGCGACGATCGCGGCGTGCACGGCCGCGTAGGCCGGGTGGGTGAAGTTGTCGGTGGTCAGCGCGTCGAACACCGGCCCGGCCAGCGCCGGGTACTGCAGCGCGGCCTTGAGCGACTCGCGCTGCGGCCACAGCGTGGGGTCGTTGGGGTCGGGCCGCTGCGGCGCGGGCTCGCCGGTGCGGGCCGCCCCCTCCGGCCGGGCGGCCCCGTTGCGCCGCCCGCCGGCGCGGCCGCCGGCCCGTCCGTCCACGCGGGCGGCCTCCTCCCGCACCCGGGCCACCACCTGCGACTCGGCCGCCCAGCCGACCCAGCCGGCCAGCCGGCGGGCGTACTCGTCGCGCAGCATCGGGTCCTTGATCCTGGCGACCATCGGCACGCACCGGCGCAGCGCGGCCACCCGCCCCTCGGCGGAGTCCAGGTCGTGCTCCTCCAGCGCGGTGCGGATGACGAACTCGAACAGCGGGGTGCGCCGGGCCACCAGATCGCGCAGTGCGACGTCGCCGTGCGCCAGCCGCAGGTCGCACGGATCCATGCCGTCGGCGGCGACCGCGACGTACGACTGGCCCGCCAGCTTCTGCTCGCCCTCGAAGGCCTTGACCGCGGCGGCCCGGCCGGCGGCGTCGCCGTCGAAGACGTAGATCAGCTCGCCCCGGAAGAAGTTGTCGTCCATCATCAGCCGGCGCAGCAGCGCCAGGTGCTCCTCGCCGAACGCGGTGCCGCAGGCGGCCACCGCGGTGGTCACCCCGGCCAGGTGCATCGCCATCACGTCGGTGTAGCCCTCCACCACCACCGCCTGGTGCGACTTGGCGATGTCGCGCTTGGCCAGGTCCAGGCCGAACAGCACCTGGGACTTGCGGTACAGCACGGTCTCCGGGGTGTTGACGTACTTGGCCTGGTTCGGGTCGTCGTCGAACAGCCGGCGCGCCCCGAAACCGATCACCTCGCCCGACGACATCCGGATCGGCCAGAGCAGCCGGCGGTGGAACCGGTCGATGGGGCCGTGCCGGCCCTCCCGGCTCAGCCCGGCGGCCTCGAGCTCCTTGAACTCGAAGCCCTTGCGCAGCAGGTGCTTGGTCAGGGTGTCCCACCCGGACGGGGCGTACCCGCAGCCGAACCGGGCGGCGGCCGCGGCGTCGAAGTTGCGGTCCAGCAGGAACTGCCGGGCCGGGGCGGCCTCCTCGGACTGCAGCGCCTCGGCGTAGAACTCGGCGGCCGCGGCGTTGGCGGCCAGCAGCCGGCTGCGGCTGCCGCGGTCGCGCTGCACCCGGCTCGGCGCGCCGGTGTAGGTGACGGTGTAGCCGATCCGGTCGGCGAGCAGCTCCACGGCCTCGACGAAGCTGACGTGCTCGATCTTCTGGATGAAGGCGTACACGTCGCCGCCCTCGCCGCAGCCGAAGCAGTGGAAGTGCCCGTGGTTGGGGCGGACGTGGAACGACGGGGTCTTCTCGTCGTGGAACGGGCACAGGCCCTTCAGCGAGTCCGCGCCCGCGCGGCGCAGCTGCACGTAGTCGCCGACGACGTCCTCGATGCGGACACGTTCCCGGATGGCGGCGATGTCTCGATCAGCAATCCGGCCGGCCACCGGCCCAGTCTAAGGGGCGGGCGCGTCCAGCGGTCGGGGCGTGCGGGCCTCGTGCACCCGCTCCAGCCGGCTCTCGGTGTAGGAGGCGATCTGGTCGATCACCACCCGCAGCCGGGCCCCGTCGTCCTCGGCCCGCTCGAACTCCGCCGCGAGCTGCGGGTCCAGGCTGCTCGGCGCCTGTGCCCACAGCACCAGCGCCACCTCGTGGATGCGGGTGCGCTGGTCGGCCTGGATCTGCTGGTGGCGGTGGTCGGACATGATGAACTGCAGCGCCAGCATCTTCAGCAGCGCCACCTCGGCGCGCACCAACTGCGGCACCGCCAGATCGGTGTCGAACCGGCGCAGCGGCCGCGCCCCGGCCACCCGGCGGGTCTCGGCGACGGCCGCGTTGGCGAACCGGCCGACCAGCTCGCTGGTCATCCGTTTCAGCGCGACCGAGGCGCGCAGCGTGCCGTCGTACCGGCCGACCTCGGCCACCACCGGCATCCGCGACAGCCGCTCCGCGGCGGCCAGCAGGTCGTCGGGACTCACCGACGGGAACGCCCGGGCGCCGAGCTCGGCCAGCGCCGCCGCGTCCTGCGGGTCGGCCAGCACCCGCAGGTCGATGCGGCCGGAGATCACCCCGTCCTCGACGTCGTGCACCGAGTAGGCCACGTCGTCGGCCCAGTCCATCACCTGGGCCTCCAGGCAGGCCCGCCGCTCCGGTGCGCCCCGGCGCATCCACTCGGCGTTGGCGACGTCGTCCTCGTAGAAACCGAACTTGCCGCCCTGCTCGGGGCGCCGCCACGGGTACTTGGTCACCGCGTCCAGCGAGGCGCGGGTGAGGTTGAGCCCCGCCGAGCGGCCGTCGGCGTCGAGCACCTTGGGCTCCAGCCGGGTCAGGATGCGGAAGTTCTGGGCGTTGCCCTCGAATCCGCCGAACGATTTGGCGATGTCGTTGAGCGCCCGTTCCCCGTTGTGCCCGTAGGGCGGGTGCCCGATGTCGTGGGCCAGCCCGGCCAGGTCGACCAGGTCCGGGTCGCAGCCCAGCTCGATGGCCATCCCCCGGCCGATCTGGGCCACCTCCAGCGAGTGGGTCAGCCGGGTGCGCGGGGTCTCACTCTGCCGCGGGCCGACCACCTGGGTCTTGTCGGCCAGCCGGCGCAGCGCCGCGCAGTGCAGCACCCGCGCCCGGTCCCGGGCGAAGTCGCTGCGCCGCTCGGAGTCGGTGCCCGGCAGCGCGGCGGTCTTGGGCCCCTCGGCGACGAGCCGCTCGCAGTCGAAATCGTCGTACCGGGCCGCGCCGGGCTCCGCGAATCCGTTGACCAAAGCACTCACCGCAGCACAGTCTGCCAGCACCGACCGGACAAGCCCGGTCGGCCCGCGGGCGCGCCGTTAGATTGGCGCCATGCGAATCGTCCGACTGCTCACGCTGGTGGTGTGCCTGCTGACGGCCGGGGCGCTGCTGGCCCCGGCCGCGGGGTCCGAGCCGCCGTTCCGCCTGCCCGGCTACGTCACCGACCGGGCCGACGTGCTCGGGACGGCCGGCCGCGCCGAGGTGCAGTCGGCGGTCGAGGCGCTCTACGCCGACCGCCGGATCCGGCTGTGGGTGGTCTACGTCGAGGACTTCTCCGGGCAGAACGCGCTGAACTGGTCGGCGACCACCCGCCGGCTCAGCGACCTGGGCGACTACGACGCGCTGCTGTCGGTGGCCACGGTGGACCGCGCCTACGCCTTCGAGGTGGCCGGTTCCATCCCCGGCATCAGCCGCTCCGACGTCGACGAGATCCGGCGCGGGCTGATCGAGCCGGCGCTGCGCCGCGGCGACTGGGCGGGCGCGGCGGTGGTGGCCGCCGAGGGACTCGCCGACGCCACCGGGTCCGGGGGCGGCCTGTCGGCGCGGTCGGTGCTCGTCGCGCTGGGAGTGCTCGCCGCGGTGCTGCTCGCGCTGGTCGGGTGGAGCCGCCGGCGCAAGCGGCAGCGCCGGGCGGCGGCGTTCGAGCGGGCCCGCCGACTCGATCTGACCGATCCGCGGGCGGTGGCCGCGGTGCCGCTGGACGTGCTCGACGACCTGTCCCGCACGCTGGTGGTCGAGGTGGACAACGCGGTGCGCACCAGCGCGGCCGAGCTGGAGCTGGCCGTCGAGGAGTTCGGCCCCGAGCGCACCGCGCCGTTCACCCGGGCGGTGGACAACGCCAAACAGGCGCTGGCACAGGCGTTCACCGTGCGCCAGCAGCTCGACGACACGATTCCGGAGACCCCGATCCAGCGCCGCGAGCTGCTCACCCGGGTGATCGTCGCTGCGGCGCGGGCCGACCGCGAGCTCGAGGCCCAGCGCGAGGCGTTCGAGCAGCTGCGGGATCTGGTCATCCAGGCCCCGACGCGCCTGGACGCGCTCACCCGACAGGTGGTCGACCTGACCGCGCGGCTCGAGCCCGCCGAGCGCCGGCTGGCCGAGCTGCACCAGGAGTTCGACGCCGCCGCGCTGACCTCGGTGTCGGGCAATGTCGAGACCGCCCGGGAGCGGCTGCGCTTCGCCGACGGCCGGATCGGCAAGGCCCGCGAGCTGGCCGCCCGCCCGGAGCCGGGCCGGCAGAGCCTGCTCGTCGACTGCGTGCGGGCCGCGGAATCCGCACTGGGCCAGGCGCGTTCACTACTGGACGCGGTGGACCGGGCCGACGCCGACATCCACCACGCGTCGGCCGCCCTGCCGGACGCCATCGCCGACATCGAGAACGGCATCCGCCAGGCCGGCGAGCTGCTGCGCGACGGCGGCTCGGCGGAGCTGGCGGCCGCCCGCGACGCCGCGGTGGCAGCGGTGGACACCGCCCGGCGCACCGGGTCCTCCGACCCGCTCGGTGCGTTCACCCAGCTGACCAACGCCGACGCCGAGCTCGACCGCATCCTGGCCGCGGTGGCCGAGCAGCGCGAGGCGGCCGAGCGGCTGAACCGTTCGCTGGACGAGGCGCTGTTCGCCGCCCGGTCGCGGGTGCGGTCGGTGTCGGACTACATCGACGCCCGCCGCGGCATCGTCGGCCCCGAGGCGCGCACCCGGCTGGCCGAGGCGGTGCGCCACATCGAGGCCGCCGAGGCCAAGCGGTCGACCGACACCGCCGCGGCGATCGGCCACGCCAACACCGCCACCACCCTGGCGGTGCAGGCCCAGCACCTGGCGAACACCGACATCCGCAACGCCCAGCGCCACTACACCGGCCCCTACCGCGGCGGCGGGGGCGGCGACATGGGCGCGGTGATCGGCGGGATCCTGATCGGCAACATGCTCGGCCGCGGCCTCGGCGGGGGCGGTTTCGGTCGGGGCGGTTTCGGTGGGGGTGGCTTCAACCCCGGCTCGTTCGGCGGCTCCGGCGGGGGCGGGGGCGGCTTCCTCGGCGGCGGGGGCCGGTTCTAGCGGCCCCGGTTCCAGCGGCGTACGCTCCGCCCCGCCGGCGGCAGCCCCGCTAGCAGCAACCCTTGAGCCGGGCGGCGAGGTAGTCCACCACGCCGGTGATCGGGATGCGCTCCTGGTTCATCGAGTCGCGCTCCCGGATGGTGACCGCGTCGTCCTCGAGGGTGTCGAAGTCGACGGTGACGCAGTACGGCGTGCCGATCTCGTCCTGGCGACGGTAGCGGCGGCCGATGGCGCCGGCGTCGTCGAACTCGACGTTCCAGTACCTGCGCAGCTCGGCGGCGAGGTCCCTGGCCTTCGGCGACAGGTCGGCGTTGCGCGACAGCGGCAGCACCGCGGCCTTGACCGGTGCCAGCCGCGGGTCGAACCGCAGCACGGTGCGCTTGTCCACCCCGCCCTTGGCGTTGGGCGCCTCGTCCTCGGCGTAGGCGTCGATGAAGAACGCCATGAACGAGCGGGTCAGACCGGCTGCCGGCTCGATGACGTAGGGGACGTAGCGGGTGTCGGTGGCCTGGTCGTAGTAGGACAGGTCGACCCCGGAGTGCTTGGCGTGGGTGGACAGGTCGTAGTCGGTGCGGTTGGCGATGCCCTCCAGCTCGCCCCACGGGTTGCCGACGAAGCCGAACTTGTACTCGATGTCGACGGTGCGGGTCGAGTAGTGCGAGAGCTTCTCCTTGGGATGCTCGTAGAGCCGCAGGTTGTCCCGCTTTATGCCGAGGTCGACGTACCACTCCAGCCGGGTGTCGATCCAGTACTGGTGCCACTCGGCGGCGGTGGACGGCTCGACGAAGAACTCCATCTCCATCTGCTCGAACTCGCGGGTGCGGAAGATGAAGTTGCCCGGCGTGATCTCGTTGCGGAAGCTCTTGCCGATCTGGCCGATGCCGAACGGCGGCTTCTTCCGCGCCGTGGTCATCACGTTGGCGAAGTTGACGAAGATGCCCTGGGCGGTCTCCGGCCGCAGGTAGTGCAGGCCCTCCTCGGTCTCGATCGGCCCGAGGTAGGTCTTGAGCATCATGTTGAAGTCACGCGGCTCGGTCCACTGCCCCTTGGTGCCGCAGTCCGGGCAGGTGATCTCGCCCATCTCCACCGCGTCGGGATCCGACAAGCCCTGCTTCGCCCCGTTCTTTTCGAGGTAGGCCTCCTGCAGGTGGTCCTGCCGGTGCCGCTTGTGGCAGTTCAGGCACTCCACCAGCGGATCGTTGAACACGTCGACGTGCCCGGAGGCGACCCACACCTGACGCGGCAGGATGATCGAGCTGTCCAGGCCGACGACGTCGTCCCGGCTGGTGACCACCGCGCGCCACCACTGGCGCTTGATGTTCTCCTTCAACTCCACCCCGAGCGGCCCGTAGTCCCAGGCCGACCGGGTACCGCCGTAGATTTCGCCGGACTGGTAGACGAAGCCGCGCCGCTTGGCCAGATTCGCAACGGTGTCGATGATCGAGGAAGACGGAGCCACGGCCCACAGCCTAGCGACGCCACCCCGGCGGTCCCGCGCCGCATCCTCGCCCATGCGCATCCGCGCATGTATCGTGGGGCTTAATGAAAACGGTTCCCGATTTGGCGGCGCCCCGGCACGGCCACGACCACCCGGTCGAACCCGGCCCCGAGCTGCCGCCGCGCGAGCTGCTCGACACCGCGGGCGACCTGCTGCGCGCGCTGGCCGCGCCGGTGCGGATCGCCATCGTGCTGCAGTTGCGCTCCTCGGCGCGTTGCGTGCACGAGCTCGTCGACGCGCTCGGGGTGCCGCAGCCGCTGGTCAGCCAGCATCTGCGGATCCTCAAGGCGGCGGGGGTGGTCACCGGGGAGCGTTCCGGCCGTGAGGTGATGTACCGGCTGGCCGATCACCACCTGGCCGACATCGTCGTCGCCGCGGTCAGCCATGTCGGGGAGGCCGACGGGTGACCGAGGTCGGATCGCGCCGGACCGCCGGCGCCGTGCGTTCCACCCGCCAGCGGGCGGCGATCGCCGCGCTGCTGGCCGACATCGACGAGTTCCGCTCCGCCCAGGAACTGCACGACGAGCTGCGCCGCCGCGGCGAGGGCATCGGGCTCACCACCGTCTACCGCACGCTGCAGGCGATGTCGGCGGCCGGGCAGGTCGACACGCTGCGCACCGACACCGGCGAGTCGCTGTACCGGCGCTGCTCGGCCCAGCACCACCACCACCTGGTGTGCCGGCGCTGCGGCGCGGCGGTGGAGGTGACCGAGCACGAGGTTGAGGCGTGGGCGGCCAAGGTCGCCGACGAGCACGGCTACACCGACGTCAGCCACACCATCGAGCTGTTCGGGGTGTGCGGCCCGTGCAGCCGGGCGGCGGGCTGAGCCCGGCTCAGGCCCGGCCGAAGCGGCGGTTGCGGTTCACGTACTCCATGCAGGCGTCCCACAGGTCGCGCCGGTCGTAGTCCGGCCACAGCTTGTCCTGGAAGACGAACTCCGCGTACGCCGACTGCCACAGCAGGAAGTTGCTGGCCCGCTGCTCGCCGGAGGTGCGGATGAACAGGTCCACGTCCGGGATGTCCGGCCGGTGCAGGTGCTTGGCGAACATCGCCTCGGTGATCCGGTTGGGCTTGACCTTGCCCTCGACGGCCAGCTGCGCGAGCTGTTGGGCGGCCTCGACGATCTCCCGGCGCCCGCCGTAGTTGACGCAGTAGTTGACCGTGATGACGTCGTTGCCGACCGTCATCCGCTCGGCGATGTCGAACTCCTTGATGACGCTGCGCCACATCCGGGGCCGCGACCCGACCCAGCGCATCCGCACGCCCATCGCGTTGAGGTTCTCCCGGCGCCGCCGCACCACCTCGCGGTTGAACCCCATCAGGAAGCGCACCTCCTCGGGGCTGCGGTTCCAGTTCTCCGTGGAGAACGCGTACACCGTCAGGTGTTTGATGCCCATTTCGATTGCACCGCAGGTGATGTCGATGAGCACCGCCTCGCCCATCTTGTGCCCCTCGGTGCGCGGCAGGCCGCGCTGGGTGGCCCAGCGGCCGTTGCCGTCCATCACCACCGCGACGTGGTTGGGCACCTGGTCGGCCGGGATCCGCGGCGGCTGCGCCCTGGAGGTGTGCTGCGGGGGCCGGGCGAACCGGCCGTTGGTGTTGGGCGGCAGGTCGGGGAACGGCACCGGCCAGACCGAGGTGTCCGGGAACACCGGGTAGTCGTCCGGCGCAGGGGGCAGCTGCGGATAGACCGGGTCCGGGGTGCGGTCAGCCTCCTGTCGCGTGTTCACCCGCTTCGATGCCATGCGCCACATCCTGCCCGACCACCCGCGCCCCGTGCGCGCCGACCACCCGATCGACCCGGTAGGACCGCTCCACCAGCGGCAGCGTGCGCAGCTGGCGCTCCAGGTGCCACTGCAGGTGCGCGGCGATCAGCCCGCTGGCCTGGCTGCGGTGGGCCGGGGTGGACGCCTCGGCGTAGTCCCAGTCGCCGTCGTGCAGGGCGGCCATCAGCTCCAGCACCTGCTGCGGCGGCGTGACCGAGCCCAGCGGCCGGCAGTGCACGCACACGCTGCCGCCGGCGGCGATGTGGAACGCCCGGTGCGGGCCGGGCGCGGCACAGCGGGCGCACTCGTTGAGCGCGGGCGCCCAGCCGGCGATCCCCATCGCACGCAGCAGATAGGCGTCGAGCACCAGCTCGCGGGGCCGGCGGCCCTCGGCGACGGCGCGCAGCGCGGCCACGGTCAGCCGGTGCAGCGCGGGCGCCGGGGCGCGCTCCTCCCCCGCCAGCCGCTCGGCGGTCTCCAGGATGGCGCACGCGCAGGTGTAGCGGCCGTAGTCGCTGACGATGTCGGCGGCGAACGCGTCGATGGCCTGCACCTGGGTGACGATGTCCAGGTTGCGGCCCGGGTGCAGCTGAACGTCGATGTGGGCGAACGGTTCCAGCCGCGCCCCGAACTTGCTGCGGGTGCGGCGCACACCCTTGGCCACCGCGCGCACCAGTCCGTGCTCGCGGGTCAGCAGGGTGACGATCCGGTCGGCCTCGCCCAGCTTGTGCTGGCGCAGCACCACCGCCCGGTCCCGGTACAACCGCACCCGACCAGTGTCCCATCCCGGCTCCGATCCACTCGCAGCCCGCGCCGGATAAGCTCGGAATCGATGGCCGCTGCGGATGTCCCCACCCCTGCCCTGCCGACCCTCACCGACCTGCTCTACCAACTGGCCGGAGGGTCGATCACCGCGGTCGAGCTGACCCGACGCACCCTGCAGGCGATCAGCGCCAGCCAGCCCACGCTCAACGCGTTCCGCGTGGTGCTCACCGAGCAGGCACTCGCCGACGCCGCCGAAGCGGACCGTAAACGTGCTGCGGGACAAGAACTTCCACTGCTCGGCATCCCGATCGCGGTGAAGGACGACGTGGACGTGGCCGGGGTGCCGACCCGGTTCGGCACCGCCGGGCCGGGCACGCCCGCGCGCAGTGACGCCGAGGTGGTGCGCCGGCTGCGCGCCGCCGGCGCGGTGATCGTCGGCAAGACCAACACCTGCGAGCTGGGCCAGTGGCCGTTCACCAGCGGCCCGGCGTTCGGGCACACCCGCAACCCCTGGTCGGCCGAGCACACCCCGGGCGGGTCGTCGGGCGGCAGTGCCGCGGCGGTCGCGGCCGGGCTGGTGCCGGCGGCGATCGGCTCCGACGGTGCGGGCAGCGTGCGGATCCCGGCGGCGTGGACGCACCTGGTCGGCATCAAGCCGCAGCGCGGCCGGATCTCCACCTGGCCGCTGCGCGAGGCGTTCAACGGGGTGACGGTCAACGGGGTGCTGGCGCGCACGGTCACCGACGCCGCGCTGGTGCTCGACGCCGCGGCCGGCAACCACCCCGACGAGCTGCACCGGCCGGAGCCGGTGCGGGTGTCGGACTACGTCGGCCTGGCTCCCGGCCCGCTGACCGTCGCGCTGTCGACCGACCTGCCGTTCACGCTGTTCCCGGCCCGGTTGCACCCGCAGATCCGGGACGCCCTGCAGGACGTGGCCGCCCGGCTGGAATCGCTGGGGCACCGGGTGATCCCGGCCGACCCGGACTACGGCGTGGGCATGGCCTGGGACTTCCTGGCCCGCTCCACGGCCGGGCTGCTGGACTGGGCCGACCGGCTCGGCCCGGACGTCGACTTCGACCGCCGCACCCGGGCCAACCTGCGGCTGGGCCGGCTGCTTTCGCAGCACGTGCTGCGCAAGGCCCGGGCCCGCGAGGCCGCCGCCCAGCGGCGCATCGGCTACATCTTCAACATCGCCGACGTGGTGCTGGCGCCGACCACGGCGCTGCCGCCGCCGCGGCTGCACGACTTCGACGAGCTCGGCGGCTGGGCCACCGACCGGCTGATGATCCGGCACTGCCCGCTGACCTGGCCGTGGAACCTGCTGGGCTGGCCGGCGATCAACGTGCCGGCCGGCTTCACCTCCGACGGGCTGCCGATCGGGGTGCAGCTGCTCGGCCCGGCCGACAGCGAGCCGCTGCTGGTGTCGCTGGCCGCCGAGCTGGAGGCGATCAGCGGCTGGGCGGCCCGCCAGCCCACCCCCTGGTGGCACACCCCGTCGGTGGGCCCGGACCGGCCGGGCGGGGCCGCCGAACCCGACGGACCGCAGGCCGGTGCGGTGCGGACCGGCGAGGTCGCCTAGAAGCCGAGCTTGCCGAGCTGCTTGGGGTCGCGCTGCCAGTTCTTGGCGACCTTGACGTGCAGGTCCAGGTAGACCTTGGTGCCCAGCAGCTGCTCGATCTGACGGCGGGCGGTGCTGCCCACCTCGCGCAGCCGCGCCCCGCCCTTGCCGATGATGATGCCCTTCTGGCTGGGCCGCTCGACGTACAGGTTGGCGTAGACCTCGATCAGATCGTCCCGGCCCTCGCGGGGCCGCACCTCCTCGATGACCACCGCCAGCGAGTGCGGCAGCTCGTCGTGCACGCCCTCCAGCGCGGCCTCCCGGATGAGCTCGGCCATGAGCACCTCCTCGGGCTCGTCGGTGAGCTCGCCGTCCGGGTAGTAGGCCGGGCCCGGCGGCAGCTGCGCGACGAACACGTCGATGAGCTCGTCGATCTGCGCGCCGGTGGCCGCCGACACCGGCACGATCTCCACGTCCGGACCGACGAGCTCGACCACCGCCAGCAGCTGCTCGGCGACCCGCTGCTTGGACACCTTGTCGATCTTGGTGACGATCGCGACCAGCGTGGTGTCCGGTGCGACGGTGCGGAGCTGGTGGTGGATCCAGCGGTCCCCCGGCCCGATCCGCTCGTCGGCCGGGATGCACAGCCCGATCACGTCCACCGCGGTGTAGGTGTCCTTGACCAGGTCGTTGAGCCGCTGGCCGAGCAGGGTGCGGGGCCGGTGCAGGCCGGGGGTGTCGACCAGCACGATCTGGAAGTTCTCCCGGTGCACGATGCCGCGGATGGTGTGCCGGGTGGTCTGCGGCCGGTTCGAGGTGATCGCCACCTTGGCGCCCACCAGCGCGTTGGTCAGGGTGGACTTGCCGGTGTTGGGCCGGCCCACCAGGCACACGAAGCCGGACCGGAACTCGCTCACCGCGGCCGCCCGCTGCGGTCGGTGACGATGACCACGGCGTCGGCCGACAGTTCGCGCACCGCGGCCACGCCCGGGTCGTCGGCGCCGCCGCCCACCAGCACCGCGGCCTCCAGCCCGGTGGCGCCGCTCGACACCGCCAGCGCCACCGCGGTCTGCAGCGCGCTCAGCCGCAGCGACGGCAGCGCCACCGGCGCGCCGGCGTAGGTGCGGCCGTCACGGTCGCGCACCGCCGCACCGCTCGCCGCCTCGGCGCGGGCCATCGCCCCGCGCGCCAGCACCACCAGCTTGGCGTCCTCGTCGGACAGTTCAGTCATCGGCTCCGTCCTTGTGCTCGTCGGTCGCGTCACCGCCGGGCCGGCGCCGCTCCGGGGTGACCAGCACCGTGGCGATGCGCACCCGGCCGCGGTGGTCGGGCCCGCCCTCGGCGCGCAGCCGCAGCCCGTCCCAGCTCACCTCGGCACCGGGCAGCGGCACCCGGCCCAGCTCCAGCGCCACCAGGCCGCCGACGGTGTCCACGTCCAGATCATCGTCGAACTCGATGTCGTACAGGTCGCCGAGGTCCTCGATGGGCAGCCGGGCCGACACCCGGTAGCGGCCGTCGCCGAGGTCCTCGATCGGGGCCACCTCGTCGGTGTCGTACTCGTCGGCGATCTCGCCGACGATCTCCTCGAGCACGTCCTCGATGGTGACCAGCCCGGCGATCGCCCCGTACTCGTCGACCAGCAGCACCATGTGGTTGCGGTCGCGCTGCATCTCGCGCAGCAGCTCGTCGAGCGGTTTGGAGTCGGGCACGAACACCGCCGGGCGCATCACCTCGGCGACCCTGATGTCGCGGCCGCCGTTGCCGGCCGCGTAGGTGCGGCTCACCAGGTCCTTGAGGAACACCACGCCGACGACGTCGTCGACGTTCTCGCCGATCACCGGGATGCGGGAGTGCCCGCTGCGCACCGCCAGCGAGATCGCCTGCCCGGCGGTCTTGTCCTGTTCGATCCACACCATCTCGGTGCGCGGCACCATCACCTCGCGCGCGGCGGTGTCGCCGAGCTCGAAGACCGACTCGATCATCCGGCGCTCGGACTCGGCGACCACACCGCGCTGCTGGGCCAGGTCCACCACCTCGCGCAGCTCGATCTCGGAGGCGAACGGGCCGTTGCGGAACCCGCGGCCCGGGGTCAGCGCGTTGCCGAGCAGCACCAGCAGCCGGCTGATCGGGGCGAGCAGCACCGAGATCGCCTGCAGCGGAAGGGCACTGGCCAGGGCGATGGTGTAGGCGTTCTGCCGGCCCACGGTGCGCGGGCCGACGCCGATCACCACGAAGCTGACCACCACCATGATGGCCGCGCTGACCACCAGCCCCCGGGTCACCCCGAGGATGCCGTCCAGGTAGCTCACCAGCAGCACGGTCGCCGTGACCTCGCAGCTGATGCGAAGCAGCACAATGAGATTGATGTAGCGCGGGCGTTCGGCCACGACCCGGGCCAGCCGCACCGCGCCGGGCCGCTCCTCCCGCACCAGCTCGTCGACCCGGGCCAGCGACACCGTCGACAGCGCGGCGTCCAGCGCGGCGAACAACCCGCCCAGAGCGACCAGCACAACCGCTCCGACCAGCGGGGACAGCCCGGTCACGGTTCGAGGTAGCGGGTCTTGTCCAGCAACCGCTTGTCGCGTTCGCTCTGGCGGTCCTTGTGGTAGAGCTCGACCTGCTCGGCGACCCACTCCTCGAGCAGTTGCCGCTGCAGCGCGAACATCTCTTTTTCCTCTTCGGGCTCGGCGTGGTCGTAGCCCAGCAGGTGCAGCACCCCGTGCACGGTCAGCAGCGCCAGCTCGTGGCCGAGCGAGTGCCCGGCCCGGGCGGCCTGTTCGGCGGCGAACTCCGGGCACAGCACGATGTCGCCGAGCATGGCCGGGCCGGGCTCGGGGGCGTCGGGGCGCCCGCCCGGCTCGAGCTCGTCCATCGGGAAGCTCATCACGTCGGTGGGCCCGGGCAGGTCCATCCAGCGCATGTGCAGGTCGGCCATGGCGACCGGGTCCAGCAGCACCATCGACAGCTCCGCGGCCGGGTGGACATCCATCTTGCGCAGCACGAACCGGGCGACGCTGATCAACTCCTCCTCGGAGACGTCGATGCCCGACTCGTTGGATACCTCGATCGTCATCTCATCACCGCCGCGAGCGGCTGCCGGTGGCCCGCCGCTGGGCCCTGTTCATCAGTGCGGGTTGTTCGTTTCGCGCGTAGGCGTCGACGATGTCGGAGACCAGCCGGTGGCGCACCACGTCGGCGGTGGTGAGCTCGGCGAAGTGGATGTCGTCGATGCCCTCGAGAATCTCCATGGCCGCCGCCAGGCCGGACTTGGCACCGCCGGGCAGGTCCACCTGGGTGACGTCGCCGGTGACGACGATCTTGGACCCGAAGCCCAGCCGGGTGAGGAACATCTTCATCTGCTCGGCGGTGGTGTTCTGCGCCTCGTCGAGGATGATGAACGCGTCGTTGAGGGTGCGGCCGCGCATGTAGGCCAGCGGCGCCACCTCGATCACCCCGGTGCTCATCAGCTTCGGGATCGCCTCGGGGTCCATCATGTCGTGCAGCGCGTCGTACAGCGGCCGCAGGTAGGGGTCGATCTTCTCGCTGAGCGTGCCGGGCAGGAAGCCGAGCCGCTCGCCGGCCTCGACCGCGGGCCGGGTCAGGATGATCCGGTTGACCTGCTTGGTCTGCAACGCGTGCACGGCCTTGGCCATGGCCAGGTACGTCTTGCCGGTACCGGCCGGGCCGATGCCGAACACGATGGTGTTGGCGTCGATGGCGTCGACGTAGCGCTTCTGGTTGAGCGTCTTGGGCCGGATGGTCTTGCCGCGGCGGGACAGGATGTCGAGGGTGAGCACCTCGGCCGGGGAGGCGTCCCCGGCGCCGGTGAGCATCGCCACGCAGCGCCGCACGGTGTCCGGGGTCAGCGGGTGGCCCGCGCCGACGACGGCGACGAGTTCGGTGACCACCCGCTCGGCCAGCGCGACGTCGGCGGGCGCGCCGGTCAGCGTGACGGCGTTGCCGCGCACATGCAGGTCGGCGGCGAGCAGGGATTCCAGCGTGCGCAGATTCTCGTCCGCGGAGCCGAGCAGGCCCACCACGAGGTCTGGCGGAACATCGATGCTGCTGCGAACCGGCGCGTCCGGTGACGAGTCAGCGTTCGTCTCGCGGGGCGTCACGTGGGGTTTTCTGCCTGCTTTCTCGGTCGGTGCGGGTGCGGGCGGGGTCGGCCCAGGCCACGAGTCTACCGTTGCCGGGCCTGCGTCCCCAACGGTTCACCGCACGCCCACCGGTCGGTGAGCACGCCGATCGCGCCGAGGGCGACCGCGGCGGCGGTCGAGGTGCGCAGCACGCTCGGGCCGAGCCGTACCACGGTGGCGCCGGCGTCGCGGAGCGCGGCCAGCTCGTCGTCGGTGATGCCGCCCTCCGGGCCGACGACCAGGGTGATCCCGGCGGCCCGGGCCAGCGGCACCCCGGCCAGCGGCGCGTCGGCCGATTCGTGCAGCACCAGCACCACGCCGCCGGCGGCGGTCCACTCGGCGACCCGGTCGGCGAGCTCGCGGCTGGTCACCGGTCCGTCGACCGACGGAATGTGGGGCCGGCGGGACTGCCGGGCCGCCGCGCGCACCACCGCGGCCCAGCGGCGCAGGCCCTTGTCGATCTTCTGGGCGCCGTCCCAGCGGGCCACGCAGCGGGCGGCCTGCCAGGCCACGAACGCGTCCGCGCCGGCCTCGGTGGCGGTCTCCACGGCGAGCTCGGCGCGCTCGGACTTGGGCAGCGCCTGCACCACGGTGACCGGCGGGGCCGGGGCGGCCACGGTGCGGCGCTGCAGCACCCGCGCGGTCAGCCGGCCGCGGGCGGCCTCCTCCACCACGCAGTGCGCGACGGTCCCGGCCCCGTCGGCGAGGTCGATGTGCTCGCCGGGGCGGATGCGGCGCACGGTGGCGGCGTGGTGCCCCTCGTCGCCGTCGAGCACGGCGAGCTCACCCTCGCCGGGCACCGCGTCGAGGTAGAACAGCGGGGCCGACATCGGCCGTCAGCGGCCGGTGAAGGTCTCGCGCAGCCGGCTGAACAGCCCGCCGCCGTTGTGCGGGGAGCCGTTGCCGGTGCTGCGTACCTCGGAGACGTCGCGTTCGCGGTTGCGCTTGAACTGCCGCAACAGTTCGGCGTCCCGCGGGTCGAGCCGGGTCGGGACCACCACTTCGACGTGCACGTGCAGGTCGCCGCGCGTGCCCGAGCGCAGGTGCGGCATGCCGTGGCCGCGCAGCGTGATGACCGTGTCGGGCTGGGTGCCGGGCGGGATCTGGACCTCGATCTCGCCCTCGAGGATGTCGTCGATGCCGACCGCGGTGCCCAGCGCGGCGTCGACCATCGGCACCGACAGGGTGCAGTGCAGGTCGTCGCCTTCCCGCACGAACGTCGGGTGCGGGCGTTCGTGCACCTCGACGTACAGATCGCCGGCCGGGCCGCCGCCGGGGCCGACCTCGCCCTGGGAGGCTAGCCGCACCCGCATGCCGTCGCCGACGCCGGCCGGGATCTTGACGCTGATCTCGCGCCGGGCCCGCACCCGCCCGTCGCCGCCGCAGCGGTGGCAGGGGTCCGGGATCACCTCGCCGACCCCGCCGCAGACCGGGCACGGCCGCGACGTCATCACCTGGCCGAGCAGCGAGCGCTGCACGGTCTGGATCTCGCCGCGCCCGCCGCAGGTCTCGCAGCTGACCGGGCTGGAGTTGCCGTGCGTGCCCTTGCCGTGGCACTGGTCGCACAGCACCGCCGTGTCGACGGTGACCTGCTTGATCACGCCGGTGGCGCACTCCTCGAGGTCGAGCTGTAGGCGCAGCAGCGAGTCGGCGCCGGGGCGCACCCGGCCCATCGGCCCGCGCGAGGTGGTGCCGCCGCCGAAGAACGCCTCGAACACGTCGGACAGCCCGCCGAAGCCGGCGAAGCCGTTGCCGGCCATGCCGCCGCCGGGCTCCATCGGGTCGCCGCCCATGTCGACGATGCGGCGCTTCTCCGGGTCGCTGAGGACCTCGTAGGCGACGCTGATGTCCTTGAACCGTGCCTGGGCCTCCGGGTCCGGGTTGACGTCGGGATGGAGTTCGCGCGCCAGCTTGCGATAGGCGCGTTTGATCTCCTGTTCGGACGCTCCCTTGCTCACACCGAGCAGGCCGTAGTAGTCGCGTGCCACGCTGGAAGACCTTTCTGTGCCGCCCGGGGCGGCCGATACGCCGTTACCGGCTGCCTAAGACTTCACCTATATACAGAGCAACCGCGGCGACATTGGCGATGGTTCCCGGATAGTCCATCCGGGTGGGGCCCACCACACCCATGCCGCCGTACACCTTGCCGGCGCTCCCGTACGCGGTCGTCACCACCGAGGCGCTGGCCATCTGTTCGGCCTCGGTCTCGTGCCCGATGCGCACCGTGACCTTGCCGGCCTCCTGCTGGGCGGCGAGCAGCTTGAGCACCACCACCTGCTCCTCGAGCGCCTCGAGGACCGACCGCAGCGATCCGCCGAAGTCGGCGGTGTTGCGGGTGAGGTTGGCGGTGCCGCCGAGCAGCAGCCGCTCCTCCCGGTGCTCGACCAGCGTCTCCACCAGCACCGTGGCCGCCCGCCCGATGGCGTGGGCGAGCTTGTCGCTGCCGGTGAGCTGGGCGGCGAGGTCCGACACCGCCACCGACGCCGAGGACAGCTGCTTGCCCACCAACGCGCCACCGAGCAGCTCGCGGATCCTGCCGACGTCGTCCTCGTCGACGGCATCGCCGAGTTCGACGATGCGCTGGTCGACCCGCCCGGTGTCGGTGATCACCACCAGCAGCAGGCGGGCCGGGGTGAGCGCGACCACCTCCAGATGGCGCACCGAGGAGGTGGTCAGCGTCGGGTACTGCACGATCGCGACCTGGCGGGTGAGCTGGGCCAGCAGCTTCACCGCGCGCCGCAGCACGTCGTCGAGGTCGACGCCCTCCTCGAGGAACCGCTGGATGGCGCGGCGCTCCGACGCCGACAGCGGCTTGACCTCGGCGAGCCGGTCGACGAACTCCCGGTAGCCCTTCTCGGTGGGGATGCGGCCGGAGCTCGTGTGCGGCTGGGTGATGTAGCCCTCGGCCTCGAGCACGGCCATGTCGTTGCGCACCGTGGCACTGGAGACGCCCAGGTTGTGGCGTTCGACCAGTGTCTTCGAACCGATCGGCTCCTTGGTGGCGATGAAGTCGGCGACGATGGCACGCAGCACCTGGAAGCGACGCTCCTCGGCACTACTTCCCATGTCATCACCTGCCCTTCAGTCAGCCACCTCTCATTTTAGTGGCGATCGACACGGGGACCCGGGCGGCGCCGCGGCGCTAGCCTCGAAAGGTGATCTTCAAAGGGGTACGAGACGGGAAGCCCTACCCGGATCACGGGTTGACCTACCGGCAGTGGGCGCAGATCCCGCCCCGCCAGGTCCGGCTCGACGAACTCGTCACGACCACCACGGTGCTGGCACTGGACCGACTGCTCTCGGAGGACTCGACCTTCTACGGCGACCTGTTCCCGCACGCGGTGAAGTGGAAGGGCGTGCTCTATCTCGAGGACGGCCTGCACCGCGCGGTGCGCGCCGCGCTGCGCAACCGGACCATCCTGCACGCCCGGGTCTTCGACTACGACGCCCTGAAGCCCTGACACCCTGAAACCCTGAAGCCCGCGGAACAGCATTCCCGGCTGCGATCCACGGCGGGACCACGACCAGCAACGCTGTTCCGCGGGCGACCAGAGGGGGCGACCAGAGGGGGTCAGTCGTCGTCGCCGTTGGCGTCGTTGGCGCCGGTGTCGTTGTCGCTGTCGTTGGCGTTGTCGTTGGCGCCGTCGGTGTCGGCCGGGTCGGTGTCCGATCCGGTCGCACCCGAGCCGCTGCCACCGGCCTTGCCACCGGAGCCGGCGGTGCCGGTTTCGGCGTCGTTGTCATCGTCGGCGCCGGTGAGTTCCTTGGCGGCCCGCTCGAGGTCGGCGTCGTCGCCGTCGTCCCCGGCCGGGACCTTCACGGCCTCGTCCCCGGCCGGGACCTTCACGGCCTCGCCCTCGGCCGGGGACTCGGTCTCCCCGGCCCCGATCTCGTCGGCCCCGATCTCGTCGGCGCCGGTCTCCTCCTCGGCGGCCGGGGTCCGGTCGCTCACGGCCACAGTGAAGGCGGGCCCGCCCTCCGAACCGCTCGGGTCGACGTTCAGCAGCTCGGTCTCGTCCGGCAGCACCACCCGGGACACCTCGGCGACGCCCTGCGACGCCGCGCCGCCGTTGGCCGCGGCCGGGGCGTCGGGCTGCAGCGCCGCGGCGATGGCCCGCGGGATCTCCACGAAGAAGTTCACCAGCGGGCCGACGGCGTTGATCAGGCCCGGGAACCGGGCCGCCTCGCAGTTCACGGTGCAGGTCGGGTCGCCGTAGCCGTTGAGGAAGGCGTTGAGCACGGTGCCCGGCACGTTCACCAGCGTCGTGACGATCTTGCCGAGGTCGCCGGTGCGCAGCCCGTCGAGGATGGCGTCGGCGGCGAGCGCGAGCTCGAAGTTCATGCCGATGAACAGGCCCCACACCGTCTTGATGGAGCCGTTCACCACGCTGCCCTGGTTGAAGATCGCGTGGATCACCTGGGTCAGGTTCTGCGCGATCTGCTCCGGGATGCCGAGGCGGCCCTGCGGGTTCCGCGGGTTCGGGTCCTGCGAGAGCATCCAACCGGCCAGCGGCGACCAGATCGTCAGCGAGTAGACCTGGAACCGGTTGAGCCGGTCGTAGGCCTCGGCGATCTCGCCGCGCAGCAGCGCCGACCACGCCTCGTCGAGCATGGCCTTGCCGTTGTCCCCGTCCCAGAAGTTCTGGAACGCCGCCGGGAGCGCGAGGTAGCCCTCGACGATCCGGGTGGCGTAGTCGACCAGGTTCGAGCCGACCTGGCGGGTGATCGGGAACGGATCCGCGGCCCACAGGGTGACCAGGCCGGCGAGGTTCTCGAACGCCTTGTTGACGAGGTTGCCGTATACCACGGCCGGGTCGTCGGTCACCAGCGGGTTGACCCCGGCGGTCAGCGCGACACCGCGCTCCTCGATCCCGGTGACGGTCTCGGCCGGGACCACCGGGCTGACGGCCAGCGCACCGGCGCCGAGGGCGGCGATGCCGGCCGTCAGCAACCGGTTCGGGCGCGGATGCGAATGTGCTGCGGTCAGCGACGCGGGAACTGCTGCTTGCACGGATTCTCCTTCGACGTCAGGGGCGCCGGAGCGGCGCGCTCCGGACGCTAACTGAGAAATTCCTGAAATGCAATAGGTTCGCCTTACCTTAGTAAGGCGAACCTATCAACGGGTGTTTGCTGGACTTCTCAGGGTCACCTAACCTGCCGTCGGCTCGACCGGACGTTTTCGGGCGCAAGAAACGCACTGCTCAGCGATCGTGGCGCCGGCGCCGGTCCGCGGCCCCGGCAGACCTGCCGACCGGCCGGGGAAATTCTTTGCCGGAGCCCGGTGGAGCAAATTTGCGCCCGGGTCAGCGAGGTTCAGCTGTCGGCCATCGCCGCGCGCAGGCTGCGCGGGCGCAGATCGGTCCAGTGGCGCTCGATGTAGTCCAGGCACTCCGCGCGCGTGGCCGCGCCGAACACCGCCCGCCAGCCCGCCGGCACATCGGCGAACGCCGGCCACAGACTGTGCTGGTCCTCGTCGTTGACGAGCACGAGAAAGCGGCCGTTCTCGTCGTCAAATGGGTTGGTGCTCATCGTTTCTCCTGTTCGATCGGTCGCCGCCGGCGGTCAGGTCCGCACCGAGCACGCGGTCGGACAGCAGGCCCAGGCAGCTGAGGTTCGGAAACCCCGGGCCCTGGTTGAGGGCGGCCAGGTTGGGCAGGAAGAGCTTGGGGGTCAGCCCGGTGACGGCCAGGTCGTGGCCGATGCTGCGCTCCAGCAGCTCGCCGGTCAGCGGGCCGCCCAGCGCGAGTTCGATGAGGTCGCGGGCGTCCTGGCCGAGCAGCCGCAAAAACCACAGCGCGTCCGCGCCCTGGCCGTCGATGACCAGGTCGAAGCCGTGCACCGTCTCGACCCGCTCGCCGGCACTGTCGGTGTGCAGGGTGAGCCGGATGCGGCCGTCCCGCGGCACCGCGTGGGCGACCCGGCCGCGCAGGTGGCGGACCCGCTCGTCGGCGAGCAGCGCCTCCTGCACCCGGGCGGAGAACACGCCCCGGTCGGTGCGCAGCACCGCGTCGCGGCGTTCCTCCAGGGTCAGGCTGGTCCAGCCGGTGGGGTCGGAGAACAGCGAGTTCTCGAAGAACCCCTCGCCCCGGGTGAACAGCGTGACCTGGGGCGAGATCACGGTGATGGTCGAGACGCGGTGGCGGAACAGTTCGTGCAGCATCGAGGCGGCGGTCTCGCCGCCGCCGACGACGGCCACCCGCTCGGCCGAGATGAGCTCGTGCGCGGCCGCCCGGCGCCAGAACTCGGCGATGGACAGCACCTGCGGGTGCCCGGGCAGCAGCGAGCGCTCGGCCTGGCCGGGGCCGGTGATCATCACCCCGTCGGCGTCCAGCGCGGTGTCGTGGGTGTGCATCCGCCAGCCCCGCTCCCCCACCCCGAGCCGGGTCACCTCCCCGTGCACCACCCGCATCCCGACGGCCTCGGCGACCCAGCGCAGGTACTCGGCCCACTTGCGGTGGGTCGGGGCGGGCCGGCCGCGGTCGACCCACTCGGCGAACTGGGCGGTGGCGATGAGGTAGGCCTGCCAGCTGTGCCGGACCATCCGCTCGTCGAGTTCGGCGTTGCGCCGGGGTGCGACGGTGGAACGGTACGGGAACCCGACGTCCTTCTCCGGGCTGGTGCCGAGCCGGTGCTGCCCGTCGGTCCAGCCGCCCTCGGCGGTCCAGTTGGCACCGATACCGGTGCGCTCGACGACCACCACCTCGGGTGCCTCGATGCCCATGGCGCGCAGTTCGGCGGCCTTCGCGGCCACGGCGACGGCCTTGGGCCCGGCACCGATCACGGCCAGTGTGGCGGTCATCTACAGAACCTCCGAGAGTGCTTGGTGCCAAAGCGATTGCAGGACGGCGACGGCCTCGGCGTCGAGGATGTCGGGCAGGGTGCGCCACTGGGTGGCCAGCACCGGACCGGCGTCGGAGCCGAACACCGCGGCGATCACGGTCAGTTCGTGGCGGACCGCCTGCCCGGGCTCGGGCAGCGCCGACACCCCGGCGAGCAGGCCGCGGTCCGGGGCGAAGGCGGCCGGCCCGGCGAGGTCGGTGCGGCCGAGGTAGTTCAGCAGCAGCTGCGGCTCGGGGTGGGCCGCCAGCCGTGCGGCGGTGTCGGCGCGCAGGTGGCGCAGCAGCCCGTAGTCGATGTCGGCGCCCGGGATGTCGGGCAGCACATCGGGATCCGGCCCCACCCGCAGCGGGTGGATCGCGGTGAGCAGGCCCACCGTGTCGCCGAGGTCGGCCCCGGGCCCGGCCACGGACTCGGTGCGGCCGTGGGTCTCGATGGCCAGCAGCGGGGTCGGGGTGGGCTGCCCGCGCCGGCGGCGCCAGGCGGTGACGGTGCGGGAGGCGGCCGCCGCCAACAGCCGCGGCACCGGCCGCCCGGCGGCGAGCAGCCGGGCGGTGAGCTCGGCGTCGGCCACCGCCACCGTCACCGCGAGGTCGGCGGCGCGGTCGGTCTCGGGCCGTACCCGCCGGGCCCCCAGCGGCGGATCCTCCCCGGCCAGTTGTGCTTCCCAGAATCCGACGGTGTCGAGGGTCTCGGCGCGCCGGTGCAGCACCGCCGACCAGCGCCGGTAGCCGGTGTGCTCGGGGGCCGGCGCGGGCCGGCGGCCCGCCCGCAGCGCGTGCCAGCCGGCCTCGAGCTCGCCGAGCACCACCCGCCAGGAGGCCGGGTCCATGGCCAGCACGTGCGCGGTGAGCAGCAGCACACCGGGATCATCGGCGTGGCCCGGGTTGTCGGGCCTGAGCCAGGCCGCGGCCCACATCCGTCCGGCCTCCGGGTCCAGCGACCGCAGCGAACGCTCCGTCTGTTCGGCCACCGCGGCGGCGAGGTCACCGGTCACCGCCACCTCGCGGAGCCGGTCGCCGACGTGCGGATCCGGTTGCGGGACAAGGGTCATGGAGTCGCGGTCCAGCCGGCTGCGCAGCACCTCGTGATTGGCGGCGACGGCCGCGAGCAGCTGCCGCAGCGTCTCGGCGGTGATGCCGTCGGGCAGCCGCAGCGCCTCGGTCTGGGCCAGCCGGCGCGGCTCACCGTGTTCGTAGAGCCAGTGCGCGGCGGGCAGCACCGGGATCGGCACGTCGTCGGGTCGCGGGCCGGAATCCGGTGCGGCACC
Source organism: uncultured Mycolicibacterium sp. (assembly GCF_937941905.1). Lineage (GTDB taxonomy): Bacteria > Actinomycetota > Actinomycetes > Mycobacteriales > Mycobacteriaceae > Mycobacterium. Next base: position 91,067 of record NZ_CALDGS010000094.1, read on the forward strand.
GGCGTCGACGGGGGCGGCGTCGAGGCCGGCGGCGAGCTCGCGCACCGTGGCGCACTCCAGCATGGACCGGGCGCGCAGCGGCAGGCCGCGGCGGCGGGCGGCCTGCACCACCGACAGCGCCACGATGCTGTCCAGGCCCAGGGTGAGCAGGTCGGCCTCCACGTCGACGCACGACACCCCGAGCAGCTCCGAGATCGCCTCGGCCAGCAGGGTTTCGGTCGGGGTTGCCGGGGCGGTCCGGACCTCCTCGGCCGCGGTGTCGCGGGCGGCGAGCGCGGCGTCGTCGATCTTGCCGTGCGCGGTCAGCGGCAGCTCGTCGAGCACGACGACCCGGTGCGGCACCAGGAAGCGGGGCAGCCGGTCGGCCAGCATGGCCCGCAGCTGCGGTCCGGTCGGCGCATCGGCGGCCGGTCCGACCGCGGCGTAGGCGACCAGCCGCGGCATCCCGCGGTGGCGGCGCACCGCGACGTGTGCGGCCCGCACCGCGGGATGGGTCCGCAGCGCGGCGGCGACCTCGCCGGGTTCGACCCGGAACCCGCGGATCTTGACCTGGTCGTCGCTGCGGCCGAGGTACTCCAGCGTGCCGTCGGCGTGGCGGCGCACCACGTCGCCGGTGCGGTACATCCGCCCGCCCGGGGTGAACGGGTCGGCGACGAACCGGGCCGCGGTCTCCCCCGGCCGGCCAAGGTAGCCGCGGGTGAGCTGGTCGCCGGCCAGGTAGAGCTCGCCGGCCACCCCGTCGGGCACCGGGCGCAGCCAGGCGTCGAGCACGTAGCCGCGGGTGTGGGCGGTGGGCCGGCCGATGACCGGCCGGTCGCCGGCGTGGATCTCGGCGACCACCGCCTCCACGGTGGTCTCGGTGGGGCCGTAGCAGTTGTAGGCGGTCATGCCGGTGTCGGCGCACCGCTCGCGGATGAACCGCCAGGTCTCGACGTCGACGGCCTCGCCGCCGAGGGCGAGCACCGCCAGCGGCACCCGGTCCGGCAGCCCGAAGGCCCGCAGCTGGGCGAACATCGACGGGGTGGTGTCGATCATGTCGACCCGGTGCCGCTCGATGGCCGCCACCAGCGCCTCGGCGTCGCGCCGGATGTCGTCGCCGATCACGTGCACCGCGTGCCCGTCGAACAGGGCGGCCAGCGGCTGCCAGGCGGCGTCGAAGGTGAACGACCAGGCGTGTGCGATACGCAGCGGGCGGCCCAGTCGGTCGGCGGCGGGCCGCAGCACGTGCCGGATGTGGTCGTCGATGTAGGCCAGCAACGCGTCGTGGGTGCCGATCACGCCCTTGGGGGTGCCGGTGGTGCCGGAGGTGAACACCGCGTAGGCGGCCTGGCCGGGCCGGGCCGGCACCGGCGGCGCGACGTCGGACCCGACGGTGTCCAGGAACGCCTCGTCGACGACGACGGGTGCGCCGGTCTGGCGCAGGATCTCGCCGATACGTTCCGGCGCGGTGGCCGGGTCCAGCGGCACGATCGTCGCGCCGGCCCGCAGGATGCCGAGCATGGCCGCGATGTAGTCCGGTCCGCGCCGCAGCGCCACCGCGACCGGGGTCTCGGCGGCCACGCCGCGGTCGGCCAGCGCCGCGGCGATCCGCCCGGCGGCGGTGTCGAGTTCCCGGTAGGTCAGCGCCCCGTCGGCCCAGGACAGCGCCACGGCGTCGGGGGCACGGCGCACCGCCTCGGCGAAGGCGGCGTAGACCCCGGCGGTGCGGGCGAGCACCCGTTCGCCGCCGCCGGTCAGCGGTGTGCCCTCGCCCGGCAGCAGCACGCCGGCCTCGCGCAGCGGCCGGTCCCAGCACGCGACAAGCCGCTGCATCACCGTCAGCAGCCGGTGCCCGAGCCGGCGGGGGTCCAGCGCGCCCAGCGCGCCGTCGAGGGTCTCGACCAGCACGGTGAGCCGGTCGCCGACCTGGTGCGCGGCGACGGTCACCGGGAAGTGCGACAGGCTCTCCAGGGCGGCGGGGGTGAACACGGCGCCGCCGGCCTCGAAGCGCTGGGCGCCGACCAGCCCGCCGGGCGGGAAGTTCTCGTAGACGAGCAGGGTGTCGAACGGCTCCCCCACCCCGGCCAGCGCGCGCAGCTCGGCGTGCGGCAGGTAGCAGTGGTCGCGCAGCTCGGCCGCCGTGCGCTGCAGCGAAAGGCACTGGGCGGCGACGGTTTCGGCCGGGTCGAGGCGGACCCGCAGCGGCACGGTGTTGATGAACAGCCCGATCATCGTCTCCACCCCGGCGAGGTGGTCCGGCCGGCCGGACACGGTCACCCCGAAGATCACGTCGTTCCGGTCGGTGAACACCGAAAGCATCGCCGCCCAGGCCATCTGGAACAGGGTGTTGACGGTGACGCCGCGCGCGCGGGCGGCGGCGGCCAGTGCGGCGGCCGCGTCCGGCGCCAGGGCCACCTCGGTGCGGCCGGGCAGCCCGGGTGCCGGTTCGGCCGCGGTCAGCGCCGGGGTCAGCAGCGTGGGCCCGTCCAGCCCGGCCAGGTGCCGCCGCCAGACCGCCCGGCCGGCCTCCTGGTCGCGGCCGGCCAGCCAGCCGATGTAGTCGCGGTACGGCCGCGGCGGGCCGCCCAGGGCGGCCGGATCCCCGCCGGCCCGGTACAGCGTGAGCAGCTCGGCGACCAGCAGCGGCAGCGACCAGCCGTCGATCACGACGTGGTGCGCGATGATCGCGAATCGCCAACGTGGACCGGGCATCTCGACGAGCAGGAAGCGGATCGCCGGGCCGCGCTCGAGGTCGAACGGGCGGCGCCGCTCGCGCTGCTCGACGACCTCGGCCGCCTCGGCGGAGTCGGCGTGCAGATGCCGCCAGTCCAGGTCCACGGCGGCCGGCACCACCTGCACCGGCCGGGGCAGGTCACCGCGGTGGAACACCACCCGCAGGTTGGGGTGGCGGGCCAGCAGCGCGGCCGCGCAGTCGCGCAGCAGCGCCGGATCCAGGCTCCCGGTGACGTCGGCGGCCATCGCGATGACGTAGGGGTCGGCCCCGTCCGCGCCGCGGCCGTGCCGGCCCCCGGTGAGCATGGTCATCGAGTACAGCCCGAGCTGCAGCGGGCTGAGCGCCATCACATCCTCGATGGCACCCGCCCCCGGGGTCCCGGTGCGGGTCACGGCGCGTCCCCCCGCCGGGCCTGCCACTGCTCGGTGAGCGCGGCCAGTTGTTCGGGGGTGAGCCCGGAGGCGCTCATCGGGGCGTGGTGGACGTCGGATTCGCCGGCCCCGGGGTGCGGCCCGGCGGCCTGCTGTTCGGCGGCCCGCCGATCGACGGCGGCGGCCAGTTCGTGCAGGGTCGGGTGCTCGAACACCATCCGCGCGGTCAGCGCCAGCCCGGCGTCGCGGGCCCGGGCGGCCAGCTGCACGGCCAGGATGCTGTCGCCGCCGAGGGTGAAGAAATCGTCGTGGCGGCTGTGCACCTCGGTGTCGAGCACCTCGCCGAGCAGCCGGGCCAGCCGGCGCTCGGTGTCGGTGGCGGGCGGTTCGGTGGGGGCGGCCGCCGGTGCCGCCGCGGCGGGGACCGGGGCGGCCGCGACGAACTCCAGCTGCCCGTCGGCGGTCCAGCGGGCCCGGTCGCCGGTGCGGTAGAGCCGGGCGCCGGGCCGGCCGCCGACCGGGTCGGCCACCAGCCGGGTGGCGGTGAGCGCGGCCGAACCCCAGTGCGCGGCGGCCAGCGGCCCGCCCGCGGTGTAGACGTCGCCGACCACCCCCACCGGCACCGGCTGCAGCGTGTCGTCGAGCACGTAGATGCTGCCGCCGCCCCATTCCTCGAGGATGCGCCGGCGTTCCCCGGCCGCCCCGACGTCGAGCCGCGACAGCGGCAGGTCGGGCTGTTCGGCGAAGGCGGTGACCACCCGCACCAGCCAGTCGGCGAACCGCCGGGCGGTCTCCGGCCGGAACAGCTCGGGCCGGTAGATGACGTGGCCGCGGTAGCCGGCGGCCGCGTCGTCGGCGGCGAAGATGTTCAGCGACAGGTCGGCGTGGGCGGCGTCGAACGGCGGCTCCAGCACGGTCACCGCGGTGTCCCCGTCCGGGCCGCGGTCGATCACGCGGTTGGCCGGAAGTTCCTCGCGCACATGCACCACCACGCTGAACAGCGGGTTGCGCGACAGCGTTCGGGTCGGCCGGACCGCGTCGACGACCTGGTCGAACGGCAGGTCGGCGTGCGCGTAGGCGCCCAGTGCGGTCTCCCGGGCGCGCCGGAGGACCTCGCGCAGGGTGGGGTTGCCGCTGAGGTCGTTGCGCAGCACCAGGATGTTGATGAAGAACCCGACGAGCTGGTCGAGTTCGGGTTCGGTGCGGCCGGCGACCGGGGTGCCCAGCGGGATGTCGGTGCCGGCGCCGGCCTTGTGCAGCGCGACCGCCACGGCGGCCTGCAGCAGCATGAACTCGGTGACCCCGAGCTCGTGGCACAGCGCCGAGAGCTGTTCGCGCACCGCGCCGTCGATGCGGAACTCGACCGCCCCGGCCCGTCCGCTCGGCACCGGCGGGCGCGGGAAGTCCGGCCGCAGCCCGACGTCCTCGGGCAGCCCGGCGAGCCGGCGCACCCAGTACTCGCGCTGCGGCCCGGCGATCCCGGTGGCCTCGTCGAGCAGTTCGGCCTGCCAGGCGCCGTAGTCGGCGTACTGCACCGGCAGCGGGGCCCAGTTCGGGGCCGCACCGGCCCGGCGGGCCCGGTAGGCGGTGAGCAGGTCGGCGAACAGCACGGTGGCCGACCAGTGGTCGCCGGCGATGTGGTGCAGCACCAGCGACAGCACGTGCGCGTCCGGGGTGGACAGCACGGCCGCCCGGATCGGCGGTTGGTGTTCGAGGTCGAAGACGTGGGCGCGTTCGGCGTCGAGTTCGGCCCGCAGCCACGCCTCGCCGTCGCCCCGGGCGCGGCGCACCGGCACCGGTTGCGGGTCGAGCACGATCTGGTGCGGCACCCCGTCGATCTCGCGGTAGACGGTGCGCAGGATCTCGTGGCGGGCGGCGACGTCGGTGATCGCCGCGGTGAGCGCGTCGAGGTCGACCGGGCCGGTAAGCCGGGCCGCGAACGGGATGTTGTTGACCGGGCTGGGCCCGTCGACGCGGTAGGCGAACCAGGACCGCAGCTGGGCCGACGACAGCGGGGCCGGGCCGTCGTGGTGCAGTGGCCGCAGCCGGGGCCGGTTGCCGCGGTGGCTCCCGGAGCGCAGCGCGTCGATGTGCGCGGCCAGCCGGGCCACGGTGGCCAGCTCGAACACCTCGGCCACGCCGACGTCCACCCCGCAGGCCGAGCGGATCGCCGCGACCAGCCGGGTGGCCAGCAGTGAGTGCCCGCCGAGGTCGAAGAACGAGTCGTCGGCGCCGACCCGCTCGCGGTCGAGCAGCCGGGCGAACAGCGCGGCGACGTCGCGTTCGGTGTCGGTGGCCGGTTCCCGGTAGGCGGCGGCCGGGGCGAGCTCGGGTTCGGGCAGCCGGTCCCGGTCGATCTTGCCGTGGTTGGTGATCGGGATCTCGTCGACGACGACGTAGGCGGCCGGGACCATGTACTCCGGCAGCGCGGCGGCGACGCGGGCCCGGATCCGGTCCAGGTCCACCGAGTCCCGCCCGGCGCCGGCCACCGGGGTGAGGTAGCCGACCAGGCTGCGGCCCAGGCCGGGCAGCTCGCGGGCGAGCACCACCGCGCGGCCGACGCTGGGGTCGACCGAGATGGCGGCGGCGACGTCGCCGAGCTCGATGCGGAAACCGCGGATCTTGACCTGTTCGTCGGCGCGGCCCACGAACTCGATGTCGCCGTCGGCGTTGCGGCGGGCCAGGTCGCCGGTGCGGTACATGCGCCCGCCCGGGTTGAACGGGTCGGCGACGAACCGCTGGGCGGTCAGCCCGGGCCGGCGGTGGTATCCGTGCGCCAGATGCGTTCCGCCGATGTAGATCTCGCCGATCGCACCGACCGGCACCGGCTGCAGCGCCTGGTCGAGCAGATACAGCCGGGTGTTGATCTTGGGCCGGCCGATGGGCACGATGCGGGTGCCCTGCCGGCCCTCCACCTTGTACCGGCTGGCGTTGATGACGGTCTCGGTGGGGCCGTAGAAGTTGTGCAGCAGCGCGTCGAAGGTGGCGTGGAACTTGTCGGCCACCTCGCCGGGCAGCGGCTCGCCGCCGATCGGCACCCGGCGCAGCGTGCGCCACTGGTTCACCCCGGGCAGCGACAGGAACAGCCCGAGCAGCGACGGCACGAAATGCATTGCGGTGATGCCCTCGTCGCGCAGCAGCGCGGTGAGGTAGCCGATGTCGTTGAGCCCGCCCGGGCGATGCACGACGATGCGGGCGCCGCAGGCCAGGGTGCCGAAGATCTCGGCGATCGAGACGTCGAAGCTCGGCGAGGCGACCTGCAGCAGCCGGTCGTCGGGCCCGACGCGGTACTCGTCGCGGAACCAGACGAAGTACTCGGCCACCGGCCGGTGCGGCACCGGCACCCCCTTGGGCCGGCCGGTGGTGCCCGAGGTGTAGATCAGGTAGGCGGTGTTGTCCGGGCGCAGCGGGCGCACCCGGTCGGCGTCGGTCGGGTCGTGGTCGGGCAGGCCGTCGAGATCCGGGACCGGTTCGCGTAGCACGAGTTCGGCGTCGCAGTCGCCGAGGATGAAGTCGAGCCGGTCGGCCGGGTAGGTGGGGTCGACCGGCACGTAGACCGCGCCGGCCTTGATCACGCCGAGGGCGGTGACGATGAGCTCCGGGGACTTGTCCAGCAGCACCGCGACCCGCTGCTCGGTGCCGATGCCGCGGGCGATGAGCCAGTGCGCGACCCGGTTGGCCGCGGCGTTGAGCTCGGCGTAGGTCCAGCGCCGGCCCTCGTACACGACGGCGATCGCGTCGGGTTGGGCGGCAACGCGCGCGGCGACGAGGTCGGCCAGCGTGGCGGGCGGGGTGTCGAACGCCTCGCCGGTGGACACCGCCCGCAGCCAGGCGGCGTCGGCGTCGCTCATCAGCCGCAGCCGCCCCAGCGGGGTGTCCGGGTGTTGCAGGGCGTCGTGCAGCAGCACCGTGAAGTGCTCCAGCATCCGCCGGCCCAGTGCCGGTTCGACGATCTCCACCAGGTGCTCGAGTTCCACCTCCGCACCGGTGTCGGGGTCGAACTCGACCATCACGCCCAGCGGCAGCTGGGTGAGCCGGCTGCGCAGCTCGGCGCGGCGGCAATGCACCCCGGGCGGGGTGAAGCCGAACCGGTCCGGGCCGCGGAAGCCGAAGCTGACCCGGGTCATCCGCTCGGTGCCGTGCCGGCGGTCCGGGTTGAGCTCGCGCACCACCCGGTCGAGGTTGATGCCCTGGTGGGCGAACGCGCCCAGCGCGGTGTCGCGGGCGTGGCCGAGCAGTTCCCGGAACGTCATGGCGGCGGTGGGCCGCAGCCGCAGCGCCACGGTGTTGCCGCAGTAGCCGATCCGGCCGGCGGCGTCGGCGCCGCGGTTGAGCACCGGGGCGGCGACCAGGAAGTCGTCGGTCTGGGTGTAGCGCAGGATCAGCGCCCCGAACGCGGCGAGCAGCGCCGCGTACGGGGTGGCGCCGGTCTCGCGGGCCAGCTCGGCGATCCGGCGGGCGGTGGCGGCGTCCAGGGTGGTGACGGCGCGGGCCGCGCGCCGGCCGGTGGGGACCGCCGAGCCGTTCGGGCCGGGCAGTTCCAGCGGTTCGGGCGGGTCGGCCAGCACCCCGCGCCAGTAGGCCAGGTCGGCCTCCGGGTCGGCCGGTACCGGCGGCACCGCCGGCGGCAGCGCCGGGCCGAGGTCGGCGCCGGTGTAGGCGCGGGTGAGGTCGGCGAAGAACACCTCCCAGCAGGCGTCGTCCCAGGCGATGTGGTGGGCGACCAGCAGCATGACGTGGTCCTGCTCGCTCAGCCGCAGCACGGTGACGCGCAGCGGCGCGTCGCGGCCCAGGTCGAACGGGGCGGCGAACTCGCGCTGGGCCAGCACCTCCACCCGTAGCTGCAGCGCCTGGGCGGGGCCGGCGGCGAGTTCGGTCAGGTCGTGCACGGCCCAGCCCGGCCGCAGGCCGGGCACGACCACCGGCCGCGGTTCACCGGTGTCGTCGACCCGGTAGGTGGTGTGCAGGGCGGTGTGCCGGCGGGCCACCGCGTCGACGGCGGCGTGCAGCCGGTCCAGATCGAGCGGACCGGTGAGCCGGTAGGACAGGCAGATGTTCAGCAGCGCCCCGGTCGGGTCGGCGGCCTGGGTGAACCACATCCGCCGCTGCCCGTCGGTGAGCGTGTCGGCCGGGGCGGGTGTGGCCCGGCCACCCGCCGGGGCGGTGGCCAGGCCGCGTTCGGCCAGGCGGCGGCGCAACAACTCCAGCCGGGCCTGTTCGTCGGCGACGGCCGGTGCGGTGTCGGTGGTGTCGGTCACGGGCGGGATCCACTTTCTGTGCCGGGCACGGGGATGTCGTCGAGGTCGGCGATCAGCTCCGCCACCGTGATGCCGCCGAGCAGGGCGGCCAGCGGCGCGGTGCGACCGAGCGTGCGGCGCAACCGTTTCCGCAGGTCGATGGCCAGCAGTGAGTCGATGCCGAGGTCGAACAGCGCGGCGTCGGGGGCGATCGCCGCGGGATCGGGCAGGCCGAGGACGGCCGCCAGCTCGGCGCGCACCGCCGCGGCGGTGTCGGCCGCCGGGGCGGTCCCGTCGTGGTGGGTGTCATGGTTGCCGCCGTGCCGGCTGCGGCCGAGCAGCACGCCCAGCCGCGCGGCGTCGGCGGTGTAGACCAGCGGGTCGACCGGGTGCGGGCGCAGTGCGGCCGTGACGGCCGCTCCGGGCGGCAGCGGCCGCAGCCCGGCGCGTTCGATCCGGGCGGCCTCGGCCCGGTCCACGATGCCGGAGCCGTCGGCGGGCCACAGTCCCCACCGCACCGCCACGGCGTCGTGGCCGGCGGCGCGCAGCCCGGCGGTGACGGCGTCGAGCATGCGGTTGGCGGCGGCGTAGCCGGCGTGGCCGCGGCCGCCCCACAGCCCGGACACCGACGAGCAGGCCACGATCCGGGCACCGGGCCGCAGCGGCCAGGTCTCGGCGAGCCGGTGCAGCCCGATCACCTTGGCCGCCAGCGTGTTCGCCACCGCGTCGGCGTCGAGCCGGTCGGCGGTGTCGAACACCGCGGCGCCGGCGGCGTGCACCACCAGGGTGGCGCCCGGCCCGCCGTACCGGCGGGCGGCCTCGGCGAGCGCGGCGGGGTCGGTGATGTCGCACGGCACGGCGACGAATTCCGTTCCGGCGCCGGTCGGTTCGGGTGGGTCGGCGTGGCGGCGGGACAGCAGCACGATGCGCCGGGCGCCGCGGGCGGCCAGTTCGCGGGCGACGTGGCGGCCGACGGCGCCGGCCGCGCCGGTGATCACGACGTCCTCGAGCAGCCCGGGCGGAATCGGACCGGCCGGCACGGCCGCCTCGGCGAAGCCGCGGCGCAGCAGCCCGTCACGGCGCAGGGCGCAGTCGCCGGCCGCACCCAGCAGCACGTCGACGGCGACCGGATCCGGTTGCGGCCCCGGCAGATCCAGGTGCCCGAAGGACAGTTCGGGGTGTTCCAGCCCGAGGCTGCGGTGGGCGGCGGCCAGCGCGGCGGCCACCGGGTGCAGCGGCTCGCCCGGGCGGGTCTGTTCGGCGCCGGCGGTGACCAGCCACACCGACCGGCAGTGCGGTCCGGCGGCGGCCGGGTAGCGCAGCGCGCCGGCGCCCACCAGGCGGGTGAGCCGGTCCACCGCGGCCGGCGGGTCGGCGGCCGGGGCGGTGGGGGCGGCGACGACGAGGACCTCGGCCGCGGCGGGATCGGCGGCGACGGCGGCCGGGTGCGCCGCGACGGCCGCCCGCAGGGCCGCGCCGGCGCCGTCGGCCGGGTCGAGGTCGAGCACGGCCACCGGCACCGGCCCGGCCGGTGCCGTGGTGGGGGCGGCGGCCGACCACACCTCGTGCGCGACGGTCGGGTCGGGCGCGGCCGGCCGGGTGGTGCGCGCCGCCCACATCGGGGTGGCGCGCATCGGGGCGTTCGGGAAGCCGTGCAGCACCACGGGTTCCGCACCGGCCAGGTCGCGCCAGCGGTACTCCGGGTCGGCGACGGCAGCGGCGGCGAGGTTGGCGCTGAACGCCTCGGCGAGGTCGGTGTCGCGCCGGCCGGTGCCGACCAGGGTGGCGGGGGTGTCGCCGAGCAGGGTGGTCATCGAGAACAGCAGCGCCGGGTGCGCCGACAGCTCGACGAAGATCCGCCCGCCGCGTTGCACCGCGGCGGCGAAGGCCCGGTCGAAGCGCACCGGGTTGCGCAGGTTGGCGTACCAGTACGGGCCGAACTCGGTTCCGGCGCCGACGGTGTCACCGGTCGCCGCGCCGATGAACGGTACCGGCGCGGCGGCGAACCCGCCCCGCGGCAGCCGCTGCAGCAGCTCGTCGCGCAGCGGCTCGAGGATGCTGGTGTGCACCGGGAACCCGACGGTCAGCTCGCGGGCGAACCCGCCCCGGTCGCGGACCCGCGCGACGGCGGCGGCGACGGCGGCGCGGTCCCCGGACACCGCCACCGAGGCGGGGCCGTTGATCACCGAGAGTTCCAGCCAGCCCGGCGTTTCGGCGATCAGCCGGCCGGCGGTGTCGGGGTCGGTCCCGAGCACGGCCACGGCGTAGCGGCCGGACAGCCGGTCGACCACCCCGGCGCGGGCGAGGACCACGCGCACCGCGTCGGCCAGGCTCATCGCCCCGGCGACGTAGGCCGCGCCCACCTCGCCGAGGCTGTGGCCGACGGTGAGGCCGGGCCGCACCCCGTGGGCGCGCCACAGCCCGGCCAGCGCCACCGCGTGGGTGAACTGGGCGGCCTCGATCTCGGTTTCGGTGAAGTCGGATTCGGCCGCCCCGGCGCCGGTGAGGTAGCGCAGCGGGGACGGCGCGCCTGCCGCGGTGAAGGCGGCCGCGCAGGCGTCGGCCGCGGCGCGGTAGGCGGGCAGGTCCCGGTAGGCCTGCGCCCCCATGCCGGGCCACTGGCTGCCCTGGCCGGGGAACACGAACGCGGTGCGGCCGCCGGCGCCCTCGCCGGATCGGGTCAGCAGCGGGTGTTCGGCGCCGGCGGCGACCGCGCGCAGCGCCTCGGCGAGCTCGGCACGGTCGCGGGCGCGGATCAGGGCGCGGTGCCGGCGCACCCGGCGCACGGCGGCCAGCCGGTCGGCGATCGCGGCCACGGTCGCGGTGCGGTCGCGGTCCAGGAAGTCCAGCAGCGCCCGGGCGTCGGCGCCGAGCAGTTCGGCCGCGTGCGCGCTCAGCAGCACCGGCACCCGCCCGTCGGGCCAGCGGATCACCGGTGCGCCTCCGGCTGCGCCGGGACGGCCACCAGCAGGTGGGTGTTGGTGCCGCTCATGCCGAACGCCGACACCGCCGCCACCCGCCGGCCGTCCCGGGCCGGCCACCCGGTGAGTTTGTCGGCCAGCCGCAGTCCGCAGCGCTCCCAGTCGATCTCGCCGCTGGGCCGGTCGACGTGCAGGGTGGGCGGGACGGTGCCGTGCCGGGCGGCCAGCAGCACCTTGGCCAGCCCGAGCGCGCCGGCGGCGGCCTGGGTGTGGCCGATGTTGGACTTCACCGAGCCCAGCAGCGGTCCGGTGCCCGGCTCGCCGGCGCCGTAGGTGGCCGCCAGCGAGCGCAGCTCGGTGCGGTCGCCGAGCCGGGTGCCGGTGCCGTGGCCCTCGATCAGCCCCACGTCGGCCGGGCCCACCCCGGCGCGGGCCATGGCGCGGGTGAACAGCCGGGCCTGGGCGGCCTCGCTGGGCGCGGTCAGCCCGGCGCTGCGACCGTCGGAGTTCAGGCAGCTGGCCAGCACCTCGCCGAGCACCGGCCGGCCGTCGCGGACGGCGGCCGAGCGGCGGGCCAGCACGAAGATCGCCGCCCCCTCGGCCCACACCGTGCCGGAGGCGTGCGCGCTGTAGGGCCGGCAGTGCCCGTCGTCGCTGAGCGCGTGCTGTTTGGCGAATTCCACGAAGTAGCCCGGGGATCCCATCACGCAGACACCGCCGGCCAGGGCCAGGTCGCAGTCCCCGGTGTGCAGGGCCTGCACGGCCAGGTGCAGCGCGGCCAGCGCCGACGAACAGGAGGTGTCGACGGTGACCGCGGGCCCGGCCAGGTCCAGGGTGTAGGCGATGCGACCGGAGATCACCGCCGGCGAGGTGCCGGTGATCAGGTGCCCGGTGTGCTCGGAGAAGTCGGTCAACGCCGGGCCGTACTCCAGCGGACTCGCGCCCAGGTAGCACCCGACGTCGTGGCCGGCCAGGTCGTCGGGGTTGATGCCGGCATTCTCCAGGGCCCGCCAGGCCAGCCGCAGCGCGACCCGCTGCTGCGGGTCCATCGCGACCGCCTCGCGCGGCGCGATGCCGAAGAACTCCGGGTCGAACTCGGCTGCGCCGGTGAGGAATCCGCCGAGGTTGTGCAGCGGTTTGAAGCCATCGCGGCGGGTGCCGTCGAACAGGTCGTCCAGGGCCCAGCCGCGGTCGGTGGGGAACGGGCCGAGCGCCTCCCGCTGCTCGGTCAGCAGCGTCCAGAACTGCTCGGGGGTGGTCACGCCGCCGGGGGCCTCCAGCGCCATCCCGAGGATCACCACGGGGTCGTCGTGGGGACCGGTCATCGGCCGCTCACCAGTGCCGCGACGGCGTCGGTATGGTCGTCGAGGTAGAAGTGCCCGCCGTCGAAGCGGGTCAGGGTGAACCGCCCGGTGGTGTGGCCGGCCCAGCGCCGCGCCCAGTCCTCGCTGATGCGGTGGTCGGCGTCGCCGCGCAGCACGTGGATGTCGGCGGCGATGCGCGCGTCGGGCGGGCAGGCGTAGCCGCGCAGCGCCTGGTAGTCGGCGCGGACCGCGGCCACCAGCAGGTCCAGGAAGTCCTCGTCGGCCAGCAGCCGCGGGTCGGTGCCGCCCAGGTCGATCATGTCGGCCAGCACGTCGGCGTCGGTGCTGGGCAGCGGTGCGCCCTCCCCCACCGTCGAGGGCGCCTGACCGGCCGAGGCCCACAGCGTGCGCACCGGCACCCCGGCGCGTTCGGCCGCCCGGGCGAACTCGAAGGCCACCACCGCACCCATGCAGTGCCCGAACAGGTCCAGCGTCCCGAGCCGGCCCCACGGCCCGGCGGCGAACAGGTCCTCGGCCAGTTCGGTGATGCCGGCCGCGGCCGGGTCGCGCAGCCGCTCGGCGCGCTGCGGGTACTGCACGATGTAGGCGTCGACACCGCGGGCGGCCAGCGCCCCGGCCAGCGTGCGGTAGGCCGCGGCGGCGCCGCCGGCGTGCGGGAACAGCACCACCACGCCCTGCCCGGCGCCGGGGAGGTGCTTGACCCAGCGGGGGAACTGCAGGTGCGCGGCGGTCATGACACCGACGCCGGGTCGAGGGCGGAGGCCACCTCGCCGGGCGGCATGGCCAGCACCTCCAGGTAGAGCTCGGCCACCTGTTCCAGGCGCTCGCCGGAGTCCCGGTCGGTCAGCCGCGCGGCCAGGTCGGCGGCGTTGCGGGTGGCGAACACGTCGGTGACCATCACCCCGGGCGAGTCCAGCCAGTCCCGGATGCGGGCCACCAGCGTCGTGGCCAGCACCGAGTCGCCGCCGAGTTCGAAGAAGTCGTCGTCGACGCCGACCGGGCCGCGGCCCAGCACCCGGCCGATGATGTCGGTCAGCGCCCGCTCCAGCGCGGTCCGCGGCGGACGGGCGGCCGCGGCCGTGCCGGGATCGGCCAGGCCGGCGGCCAGCAGGCCGGCGACCGCGCGGCGGTCGATCTTGCCGCCGACGGTGTACGGGATCCGCTCGACCGGCAGCAGGTGGGCGGGCACCATGTGCGGCGGCACGAGTTCGCCCATCCGGCGGGTGATTTCGTCGATCTTCGGCGCCGACTCGGCGAGTTGTACGACGGCGCAGAGTTGTTCGCGGGGCGGGTCGCCGGGCCGGTTCCCGGGGACGTCCAGCACCGCGGCCACCGCGCCGGCGACGCCGGCGACGCGGCGCAGCGCGGCCTCCACCTCGCCGAGCTCGATCCGGTAGCCGCTGATCTTGACGCGGTGGTCGGCCCGGCCGACGAAGTCGAGCTGGCCGTCGGGCAGCCAGCGCACCAGATCGCCGGTGCGGTACCAGATCCGGCCGTCGTGCTCGACGAACCGTTCGGCGGTCAGGTCCGGCCGGCCCCGGTAGCCGCGGGCGATGCCGCGGCCGGACACCCACAGCTCGCCGGGCACCCAGTCCGGGCAGTCCGAACCGTCGGCGGCCACCACCCGGCAGGCGTTGTTGGGCAGCGGCCGGCCGAACGGGATCGCGGTCCAGCCGGCCGGCAGGTCGGCGGGTGGTTCGCAGATGGTGTTGTGGATGGCGGTCTCGGTGGCCCCGCCCAAGCCCGCGAACCGGACATCGGGGGCGGCGGCGCGCAGCGCGCGCACCATCTCGGTGCGCACCCAGTCGCCACCGGTCGGCACCACCCGCACGGTGGGCAGTGCGTCGGTGACCGACAGCAGCATCTCCAGCCAGCCGGGCATCCAGTGCAGCACGGTGACCCGGTGCTCGGCGATGAGCCGGGCCCAGGCGTCCGGGTTGCGCCGGTCGGCCTCGTCGACGACGACCAGCGAGCCGCCGGCGTGCAGCATGCCGAAGACGTCGAGCACCGACAGGTCGCCCTCGAGGGTGGACAGCGCCAGACACCGGTCGGCCGGGCCGATCCCGAAGTGGCGGTTGATGAACTCGACGGTGTTCATCGCCGCGTCGTGGCTGACCTCCACCCCCTTGGGCTCCCCGGTGGAGCCCGAGGTGAACAGCACGTAGGCGGTCTGGCGCGGGTCGACCGGCACCGGTCCCGCCCCGGCCTCCCGCGCGCCGACCCGCTCCGCCTCGGCGACGGTCAGCGCGGGCAGCCCGTCGGGGATGCGGCCGCCGTTGCACACCAACGCCATTCGTGCCCCCGCGGTGCGCAGCATCGCCGCGGCCCGCTCGGCGGGCTGGTCGGCGCCGATCGGCACGTACACCGCGCCGGCGGCGTGCGCGGCCAGCAGCGCGACCACCTGGTCGACGCCCTTGGGGCCGATCACCGCGACGGTCTGCCCGGGTTGCAGGCCGGCCACCCGCAGCGCGCCGGCGACGGCGAGCACCCGTTGGCGCAGCTGCCCGTAGCTCAGGGTGCCGGTGCTGCCGATGACCGCCACCGCGTCCGGGTCGGCCTGCGCGTTGCGGAAGAACCCGTCGGGCAGGGCCTGGCCGGTCGGCGCCGCGGTGACCCCGTTGACGGCGGCCCGCACCGCCGCCTGCCCGGGGGTGACGGCCGGCGGGTCGGGGGCGTCCCAGGCGGCATCGTCGGCGGCCAGCCGGTCCAGTTCGGCGATCCAGTAGTCGAACATGGCGTCGACGACGCCGGGCCGGAAGGCGTCCTCGCGGACGTCCCAGTTGACCAGCAGGCCGCCGTCGAACGGGGTGACCTGGGCGTCCAGCAGCACCTGCGGCCCCTGGGAGATGTGCCAGACCGGGGTGCCGAACTGCTCGGTGACGTCCCCGGCGAACAGGTCGCCCAGGCCCAGCGCGCTGGTGAACACGAACGGGGCGAGCTGGGGCTTGCCGTGCAGCCGGCTCAGGTCGCGCAGCACCTGCAGCCCGGAGTAGGTGGCGTGCGCGGCGGAGGTGTGCAGCGCCTCCTGCATCACCCGGGCCCGCTCGGCGGGGGTGTGCGCGGCGGTGAAGTCGACGTCGAGCATCAGCGACGTGGTGAAGTCGCCGACCAGCTTCTCCACGTCGGGGTGGTAGGGCTCGCGGCCGAACATCGGCATGTTGAGCAGGAAGTGCCGGTTGGTCGACCAGCGCGCCAGGGTGCCGGCGTAGGAGGCGGCGAAGGCCATCGCGGGGGTGATACCGCGGCGGCGGGCCGCGGCGTAGAGCCGGTCCCGGACGGTGCCGTCGAGGTAGCGCCAGCGCCGGGTGCCGCGGCGCGGGTCGGCCTGCTGGTCGCGCGGCACCAGCGGCAGCGCCGGCGGCTGCGGCAGGTGCGGCAACCGCTCGGCCCACCACCGCCGGTCGGCCTCGGCGTCGGGGGGTTCGGTGGCGGTCAGCCGGGCCCGGTACTCGCGGTAGGTGTAGCCGAGTTCGGGCAGGTCGACGCCCTTGTAGAACAGGGCCAGGTCGGCCATGAAGTTGCGGTAGCTGACCGCGTCGGCGGCCTGCATGTCCATGTCGACGTGCAGCCGGGTGCGCCCACCGGGCAGCAGGGTGAGCGAGATCTCGAGCACCTCGCCCTCGAGCATCTGGTGGCTCTTGGCGTGCCGGATCTGCGCCAACCGGTCCTGCACCCGGGCCTCGTCGAGGTGGCGCAGGTCGGTGACCTTGACCGGCAGCCCGCGGTCGGTGATGCGCTGCATGCCGTCGCCGAGGATCTCCACCCGCAGCATCGGGTGCCGGCGGACCAGCCGGGTGGCGGCGTCCTGCAGCCGGTGCGGGTCCACGCCCTCGCCGTCGAACTCCACGTACAGATGTGCGGCCACCCCGCCGAGTTCCTGGAACTCGTTGCGCCCCACCCACAGTGCGTGCTGAATCGGGGCGACCGGGAACGGCGCGTCCGGGTCGTCGGCGGCGGCCCGGGGCTCGGCCTCGTGCAGCCGGCCGGTGCGCTCGGCGACCAGGCGCTCCCAGGCGGCCACGGTGGGGTTGGCGGCCATGGCGGCGAACCCGATGTCGATGCCCTGCCGGCGCCAGCGGCCGGACAGGCTCATCATCCGGATGGAGTCCAGGCCGGATGCGATCAGGTCGGCCTCCGGGTCGAGGGACTCGGGCGGCACGCCGAGCAGTTCGGCGACCTCGTCACGAACCGTCTGTGCGCTGGTCGCGCCCACCAATGCTCCTCACCGATTAACCAAGGCTCACCTAACTTTGCAGAGGCTACCCTATATTCACCCCAGCGGACACGGCTACCCACGAGACGGAGACAGACGGATGACAACCGAGTTCCAGCAGGCCGGCGGCGCGCTCACCGACGGATTCGTGCCGTTCCCGGCCGACCGCGCCGAGGTGTACCGCCGGGCCGGCTACTGGACCGGTGACCGGCTCGACTCGCTGCTGCGCGACGCCGCCGCGGCCCGGCCGGACAAGCCCGCCGTCCTCGACGCCGCGGGCGGCCACACCTTCGCCGAGCTCGACGCGCTGGCCGACCGGGTCGCCGCGGCGCTGGCCGACCTCGGGGTCGCCCCGGGCGACCGGGTGCTGCTGCAACTGCCGAACTCGACGCGGTTCGCGGTGGCGTTCTTCGGCCTGCTGCGCGCCGGGGCGGTGCCGGTGCTGTGCCTACCCGGCCACCGGGCGGCCGAGATGCGGCACTTCGCCGCCGTCAGCGGTGCGGTGGCGCTGATCATCCCGGACACCGCCCAGGGCTTCGACTTCCGCGAGCTCGCCGACACCCTGCTGGCCGAGCAGCCGACGCTGCGGCACGTCGTCGTCGACGGCGAGATCGGTTCGCGCGGTTCGGCGTTCGTGCCGTTCTCGACGCTGACCGGGTTCGCCGGCCCGGCGCTGCCCCCGCCGCCGGTGGACACCGCCGCGCCGGCGCTGCTGCTGGTCTCCGGCGGCACCACCGGGCTGCCCAAGCTGATCGCCCGGACCCACGACGACTACGTCTACACCGCCCGGGCGGCCGCCCGCGCGTACGGGATGACCGACGCCGACGTCTACCTGGTGGCGCTGCCGGCCGGGCACAACTTCCCGCTGGGCTGCCCGGGCATGCTGGGCGCGATGTCGGTGGGGGCGACCACGGTGTTCACCGCCGACCCCAGCCCGGAGGCGGTGTTCCCGCTGATCAACCGGCATCGGGTGACGGTGACCGGGCTGGTCAACGCGCTGGCCAAGCTGTGGGCGCAGGCCTGCGAGTGGGAACCCGAACCGCCGCGGACGCTGCGGGTGGTGCAGGTGGGCGGTTCGCGGATGCTGCCCGAGGAGGCGCGGTTCATCCTGGAGCGGCTCACCCCAGGCATGTCGCAGATCTTCGGGATGGCCGAGGGCATGCTGAACTTCACCCGGCCCGGCGACCCGGTCGAGGTGGTGGTCAACACCCAGGGCCGGCCGATGAGCCCGCACGACGAGCTGCGGGTGGTCGACGAGCAGGGCAACGACGTACCGCCGGGGGTGGAGGGCGAGATCCTGGTGCGCGGCCCGTACACGATCAACGGCTACTACCGCGACCCGGCGGCCAACGCGCGGGCCTTCACCGCCGACGGCTTCTACCGCACCGGCGACCGCGGGCGGGTGTTCACCGACGGCCCGGCGGCCGGGTACGTGGAGGTGACCGGGCGGATCAAGGACGTCATCCACCGCGGCGGCGAGACGATCTCGGCCACCGATCTCGAGGACCACCTGCTGACCCACCCGAGCATCTACGCCGCCGCCGCGGTGCCGCTGCCGGACGAATACCTGGGCGAGAAGATCTGCGCCGCAGTGGTTTTCAACGGGCCGCGGATCGACCTGGCGGAGCTCAACGGCTATCTGGACGAACGCGGGGTGGCCAAGCACGCCCGCCCCGACGTGCTGGTGCCGATGCCGTCGCTGCCGCTGACCGCGGTGGGCAAGGTGGACAAGAAGCGGATCGTCGAGCAGCTCACCGCCGGCGCCTGAACGCTGCCCTTTCCCCGCGAGCGGACGCCAACTCCCCTGATTCCCGGCCGGGCGGGGGGATTTCGCGTCTGCTCGCGCAGGCGACGGGCTCCGGGCTCGCGGACGTGAGCTGGTGTCCGAGATTCCGGCCGGATCTCGCGCACAAGCTCACGTTCGCCGCCCGCCCGCGCGGAGCAGTTCGACGACGCGGTCGGTGACCGCCGCGGCGGTGGGGTGCTCCCACAGCAGCGTGGGCGGCAGCGCGAGCCCGGTGCGGCGCTCCAGCGCCCGCCGCAGCGCCACCGTCATGATCGAGTCCACGCCCAGCTCCACCAGCGGCTGCCGCGGGTCGATCTCGGCCTCGGGCAGCCCGAGCTCGGCGGCGACCGCCGCGATCACCTGTTCGGCCGCCCACCGCTCGAGCTCCGCCCCGCCACCGGGCACCTCGGCCCGCGGCGCGGCGCCGGCCTCGGGGGCCGGGGCGATGTCGGCCAGCACGGGCACCGCCGCGGCGGCCGGCAGCACCGGCAGCACCACCGGGTTCGGGTCGCCGGCGCGCACGGCGGCGTCCAGGGCGCGCAGTGCCTCCTCGGCGCCGATCGTGCCCATGCCCAGCGCCTCGAGCTGGGCGGCGACGAACTCCGAGGTCGAGCCCATGCCCAGGCCGCGCCAGGCGGTCCAGGCCACCGCGGTGGTGCGGTCGCCGCGGGCCCGGCGGTGGCGGGCCAGCGCGTCGAGGAAGGCGTTGCCGCAGGCGTAGGCGCCCTGGCCGGGGAAGCCGGCCAGGTACCCGCAGGACGAGAACAGCACCATCCAGTCCAGCACCCCGGGCGGGAACAGCTCGTGCAGCATCAGCGCCCCGTCGACCTTGGGCCGCATGGTGGCCGCCAGGTCGTCGGCGCCGGTGTCGGCCAGCAGCGCACCGGACTCCACCCCGGCCGCGTGCACCACGCCGCGCACCGGCGGCAGGTCGGCCAGCACCCGCCGCAGCGTCGCCGCGGCCCCGGGGGCGCCGACGTCGCAGGCCGCCGCGGTCACGGTGACGCCGCGCTGTTCCAGCGCCGCGACCGCGGCCGCCACCGGGTCGGTGTCCGGGTCCCGGTCGGCCCGGGCGGGCAGCCCGGAGCGCGACACCAGCACCAGCCGGCGCGCACCGAGGTCGGCCAGCCGGTGGGCCACCCGCAGCCCGAGCGCGCCGGTGCCGCCGGTGATCAGGTAGGTCCCGCCGGGCGAGCAGGTCAGCGGGCGCTCCCCGGCGGCACCGGCGGGCGCGAGCCGGGCGACGTGCGCGACGTCGTCGCGCACCACCACCACGCCGTGGCCGGAGAGGTTCAGCGCCCACACCGGCAGCCGGTCCGCGTCGAGGTCGAGCACCCCGCCCCACAGCCGGGGGTGTTCGGCGGCCGCGACCCGGGCCAGCCCCCACAGCGGCGCGTGCCCCGGGTTGTCGCCCTCGTGCACACCGCGGGTGAGCGCCCACAGCCGGGCCGCGGCGCCGAGCGCGAGCAGCCGCTGCAGGGTGCGCAGCACCAGCCATGCCGACTCGGCCGGCAAGGCGTCGGCGCGCGGCAGCACCAGCACGACCGCGTCGGCCCCGGGGTCGCCGGTCAGGTCCGCCGGGTCGCCGACGTGCTCGTGGGCCACGCCGGCGGCGGCCAGGTCGCGGGTGAGGATGTCGCGGGTCGGCCCGTCGCCGCCGACCAGCACCACCCGGGCCGGGGCGGCCGCGGGCCGCTCGACCGGGTGCCAGGCGATGCGGTGCAGCACCCGGCCGGTTCCGCCGTCGGGCTGCTCGAGCTCCTCGAAGGCCAGCCCGGTCAGCGTGGCCGCCACCGCACCGGACTCCTCGGCGATCGCCACGTCGGTCACGGTGGCGCCGGGCCGGCGCCGCACGTGCAGCAGCGCGACGGCCGGCGGCTTGTCCAGCAGGTCCACCCGCTCGATGGCCGACGGCATGCGCAGCCGCGGCGGCCCGTCGAAGATCGTGGAGGCGGTGGAGGTGGCCGCGTCGATCAGCCCGGCCCAGTCGGGGGGCGCCGAGGCGTCCGGTTCGGCGGCGACCCGGGCCAACAGCTCGTCGTCGCCGCGCTGCAACTCGATGATCTGCCAGCCGAATCCCATTGCGGCGACGCCGAGTTCGGCCAGAGTGCCGACGACGTGGCCGGGTGGCAGCGGGTCGCGGCAGCGTTCCCGCAGCACCGGTTCGTCCAGCGGCGCGGGTGCGGCGGCGGGTTCGGCGGCGACCCGGGCGGTGCAGTGGGTGAGCCAGCCGGATCCCTCCTCGCCGGCGTCGTCGACCAGCCGGGAGGCCAGGCTGAGCGCGCCGTCCTGCAGCACCACCTGGATGTCGCGGGTGCGGGCCGGGGCGACCGGGGTGCGCAGCCGCACGTCGGCGATGGCGGTGCCGGCGGCGGTGAGGAAGGTGTGCAGCAGCACCGCGGCGGGCACGATCTCGGTGCCGCGGACCGGGTGGTCACCCGGGTAGGGCCGGCTCGCCCGGTCCAGTCGGGTCTGCCACACCCGGGCCGGCACCGCCCCGGTGATCTCGGTGCACCCGCCCAGCAGGGTATGCGACGCGGTGTCGTGCACGGCGGCCAGCCCGGGCGGGGCGCCCGGGGTACGCCAGAACCGGCGGTGCTGCCACACGGTGCCGGGCAGCCCGTCCGCCCAGGGGGTGCGCGGGCCGACGCCGGGGTCCACCGGGGCGCCGTGGCAGTGCAGCCCGGCCACCGCGGCGGCCACGGCCGGCAGTTCGGGCCGGTCCCGGCGCAGCAGCGGCAGCACGGCGTGCTCGCCGATCCCGGCCAGCGCCAGCGTCTCGGCGATCGAGTGCGCCACCACCGGGTGGGCGGAAACCTCCAGGAACAGCCGGTGGCCGTCGGCGGCCGCGGCGGCGACCGCCTCGGCGAACCGCACCCGCCCGCGCAGGTTGGTCACCCAGTAGTCCCGGTCCCGCGGGGCGGGCGAGCGCGGATCGACCAGCGCGGTCGAATACAGCGGCAGCGCAGGGGGTTTCGGCGGTGCCAGCCCGGCGACCAGCCGGCCCAGCTCGTCGGTGAGCCCGTCCATGGCGGGGCTGTGGAAGGCCACGTCGGTGTTGACCCGGCGTACCGGGACACCCTGCTCGGCGAGCTCGGCGCAGACCGCCTCGACGGCGGCGACGGTGCCGGACAGCACGGTCGACACCGGGGAGGCGCTGATCGCCGCGACGACGTCGGTGCGGCCGGCCAGTAGCGCCTCGGCCTCGGCGAACGACAGCCGCACCAGGGCCATCGCGCCCTGCCCGGCCACGGCGCGGAAGCCACGCGCCCGGTAGCAGGCCACGGCCGCGCCCTGGGCCAGGTCGAACACGCCGGCGGCCACGCAGGCGGCGACCTCGCCGACGGAATGGCCGATCACCGCCGCCGGGGTCACCCCGCGCTCGCGCAGCACCGCGGCCAGCCCGGCCTGCACGGCGAAGGTCAGCGCCTGCACCCGGTCGGTGCCGCCGAGCTCGCCGGTGTGCAGCGCCTGCCGCGGCGAGAAGCCGAGCTCGGCGGCGAAGACCGGCTCGATCTCGTCGATGACGGCGGCGAACGCCGGTTCGGCGGCCAGCAGCTGCCGGCCCATGCCGGGCCAGTGCGAGCCGTGGCCGGAGAACACCCACACCGGGCCGGCGGCGGCCAGCGCGGTGCCGGTGACCACGCCGGGCCGGCCGGCCCCGTCGGCCAGCGCGGTCAGCCCGGCCAGCAGCTCGTCGCGGTCGGCGGCGACGACGGCGGCGCGCACCGGGTCGTGGCCGCGGCGGTGCCACAGCGTGGCGGCCACCGCGGTGAGCGGCTCGTCGTGGGCGGCCAGGTGGTCGCGCAACGCGGCGGCCTGCCGGGCCAGCCGCTGCTCGGAGCGCGCCGAGAGCGGGAAGATCAACGGCGCGGCGGCCTTCGGCGGCTCGGCCGGCGCGGCGGGCGCCTCCTCGAGCAGCACGTGCGCGATGGTCCCGCCGTAGCCGTAGCTGCACACCGCGGCCCGCCGGGGCGTGCCGGCGCGGCGCGGGAACGGCTCGGCGGTGGTGGGCACGTGCAGGTTGTTGTGCGCCCAGTCGGCGGCCGGGGTGAGCGTGCGCACCCCGGCGGTGGGCGGGATGACGCCGTGCCGCAGCGCGAGGGCGGCCTTGATCAGCCCGACCACCCCGGCGCCGCCCTCGAGGTGGCCGGTGTTGGGTTTGACCGAGCCGACCCGGCAGCGGTGTTCGGGGGTGTGCGCCGCCCCGTACACCTCGGCCAGCGCGGCCAGCTCGACCGGATCCCCGGTGGGGGTGCCGGTGCCGTGCGCCTCGACGAAATCGACGGTGCCGGGCTCGATTCCACTGACCCGGCAGGCCCGCCGGAACAGGTCGGCCTGGGCCGCGCCGTTGGGCGACATGATCCCGACGGTGCGGCCGTCCTGGGCGACCGCGCCGCCGCGGATCACCGCGATGACGCGGTCGCCGTCGCGCCGGGCGTCGGCGAGCCGCTTGAGCACCACCACCGCCGCGCCCTCGCCGCGGCCGTAGCCGTCGGCGGCGGCGTCGAAGCTCTTGCACCGCCCGTCCGGGGCGGTGGCGCCGGCCCGGTCCAGCACCCGGGTCAGGCCGGGGCCGATCAGCGCGCTCACCCCGCCGGCCAGGGCCAGCGCGGTCTCCCGGTCACGCAGCAGCTGACACGCCTGGTGCACCGCGACCAGGGAGGCCGCGCAGGCGGCGTCCAGCGCCACCGACGGGCCGCGCAGGTCCAGCAGGTGCGAGACCCGGTTGGCCACCCCGCACAGCGAGGTGCCGATGCCGGTCCAGGCCTCGATGCCGGGCAGGTCCTCCATGAGCAGCCGGCCGTAGTCGTCGGAGTTGACGCCCATGAGCACCGCGGTGTCGGAGCCGGCCAGCGAGCGGGGCGGCACCCCGGCGTGCTCGAGCGCCTCCCAGGACACCTCCAGGGCCAGCCGCTGCTGCGGGTCCATGAGTTCGGCCTCGCGCGGCGAGACCCCGAAGAACTCGGCGTCGAAGGCGTCGAGGTCGTCCAGGAAGGTGCCCCACGGGGTGGTCTCGCGCAGCACGGCGGCGTTGCGCGGGTCGCGCCGCAGGTAGGGCTCCCACCGGTGGGCGGGCACCTCGCGCACGTCGGAGCCGCCGGCGAGCAGGAAGTCCCAGAACTGCTCGGGGGTGCGCACCCCGCCGCCGAGGCGGCAGCCGACGCCGATGATCGCGACGGGTTCGCCGGGGGTCGTGTCGGCCATCAGCACCGCCCACCCGAACGCGTGGTGTGGATAGCCTTGCCTAATTTCGCGCCGAGCATGCGTGCATCTTGGCACATCCCGGCCCGCCGCCGGGTGGGCCGGGTTCAGGCCAGCAGCTCGCGCACCACCGCGTCGGCCAGCAACCGGCCCCGGTCGGTGAGCACCAGCGCGTCGCCGGCCCGGTCCAGCAGGCCGCGCGCGACGAGGTCGGCGCCGCGGGCCCGCTCCTCGGCGTCGAGCAGGGCGGCCGGCAGCCCGGCCCGCAGCCGCAGCCGCAGCATCACCTCCTCGAGGTGCCGGGCGGCGTCGTCGAGCTCCTCGAAGTCCGCCACCGGCAGCCGGCCGTCGGCCAGCAGCGCGGCATACCGGTTGGGGTGCTTGACGTTCCACCACCGCACCGCGCCGAGGTGGCCGTGCGCGCCGGGCCCGGCCCCCCACCACTGGCCGCCGTTCCAGTAGCCGAGGTTGTGCCGGCACTCCCCGCCCGGCCGGGCCCAGTTGGACACCTCGTACCAGTCCAGCCCGGCCGCCCGCAGCCGGGCGTCGAGCAGTTCGTACCGGTCGGCGAGCACGTCGTCGTCGGGCGCGGGCAGCTCGCCGCGGCGCACCCGGCGGGCCAGCGCGGTGCCGTCCTCGACGATGAGCGCGTACGCCGAGACGTGGTCCACCCCGGCGGCCAGCGCGGCGTCGACCGAGCGGCGCAGGTCGTCGTCGGTCTCCCCCGGGGTGCCGTAGATGAGGTCGAGGTTGACGTGCTCGAAGCCCTCGGCGCGGGCCTCGGCGGCCGCCGCCGGGGCGCGCCCCGGCGAGTGCACCCGGTCCAGCACCGCCAGCACGTGCGGGGCGATCGACTGCATGCCCAGCGAGACGCGGGTGTAGCCGGCCGCGCGCAGCGCGGCGAACAGCGCCGGTGACGTCGACTCCGGGTTGGCCTCGGTGGTGACCTCGGCGTCCGGGGCGAGGGTGAAGTGGTCGCGCACCGCGTCGAGCACCGCGGTCAGCCCCGCCGCACCGAGCAGCGACGGGGTGCCGCCGCCGACGAACACCGTCGCCACCGGCGGCGGGTCGCCCAGCGCGCCGGCGGCCAGTGCCAGCTCGGCACGCAGCACCTCCGGCCAGGCCCGCGGGTCGGTGCCGCCGAGCTGGCCGGCGGTGTAGGTGTTGAAGTCGCAGTAGCCGCAGCGCGTCGTGCAGAACGGCACGTGGATGTAGATGCCGAACGGCCGCCCCGGGGTGGCGGCCAGCCGCGGGACCGCCGCCGGTTGCACCGTCATGGCTCCATCATCCCCGCCCGGCCCGACGTGAACTGCGTCACTTCCGCTCATCGCGAGCCGAAATCCGGGCCGGTCACCGGGCCCCGCCCGGGTTAGGGCATCCGCGGCCGACGTGGCACAATGGGCCCCGTGACTGCCTTCGATGCCCCGGTTCGCGTCCTGGTGGTGCGTCGGCATGTCGACTTCAAGCGCGTCTGTACCTGTTGTTGTCTGCCGTTCGACGCGCTGATCTAGGACCCAGCCCACCCCCGAGAGACGTTCAGCTGGCCGCCGGATCCGCGCCGCCGGTCAGCCCGACAACCGGTGGTGTTCCGCGATCCGCAGGCCGGCTCCCGAACAGGAGCCAGAGGATGACACAAGCCAAGCCCCGCCCGGTCCGCAAGACCCGCGCCGAGGGCCAGTGGGCGCTCGGTTACCGCGAGCCGCTCAACGCCAACGAACAGGTCAAGAAGGACGACAACCCGCTCAACGTGCGGGCCCGGATCGAGAACATCTACGCCAAGCAGGGCTTCGACTCGATCGACAAGCAGGATCTGCGCGGCCGGTTCCGCTGGTGGGGCCTGTACACCCAGCGCGAGCAGGGCTACGACGGCACCTGGACCGGTGACGAGAACATCGACCTGCTCGAGGCCAAGTACTTCATGCTGCGGGTGCGCACCGACGGCGGGGCGCTGACCGTCGAGCAGCTGCGCACGCTGGGCACGATCTCGACCGAGTTCGCCCGCGACACCGCCGACCTGTCCGACCGGGAGAACGTGCAGTACCACTGGATCCGGGTCGAGGACATGCCGGAGATCTGGCGCCGGCTCGACGCGGTCGGGCTGCAGACCACCGAGGCCTGCGGCGACTGCCCGCGCGTGGTGCTCGGCTCCCCGCTGGCCGGTGAACACCCCGACGAGGTGCTCGACGGCACCCCGGCGATCCAGGAGATCGTGCGCCGCTTCATCGGCAAGAAGGAGTACTCCAACCTGCCGCGCAAGTTCAAGACCGCGATCTCCGGGCTGCAGGACGTGGTGCACGAGGTCAACGACGTCGCGTTCATCGGCGTCAACCACCCCGAGCACGGGCCGGGCTTCGACCTGTGGGTCGGCGGCGGGCTGTCCACCAACCCGATGCTGGCCCAGCGGGTCGGCGCGTGGGTGCCGCTGGACGAGGTGCCCGACGTCTGGGAGGGCGTGGTCTCGGTGTTCCGCGACTACGGCTACCGCCGGCTGCGCAGCAAGGCGCGGCTGAAGTTCCTGATCAAGGACTGGGGCATCGAGAAGTTCCGGGAGGTGCTCGAACAGGAGTACCTGGGCCGCAAGCTCATCGACGGCCCGGCCCCGGAGCCGGTGGTCCACCCGATCGACCACGTCGGGGTGACCAAGCTCAAGAACGGACGCAACGCCGTGGGCGTGGCCCCGATCGCCGGGCGGGTCTCGGGCACCATCCTGTCCAGGGTCGCCGACATCGCCGAGTCGGTGGGCTCGGACCGCATCCGGTTCACCCCCTACCAGAAGCTGCTGGTGCTCGACGTGCCCGACGAGCAGGTCGAGCGGGTGGTCGCCGAGCTGGAGGCGCTGGGGCTGCCGGCCCGGCCGACGGCCTGGCGGCGCAACCTGATGGCCTGCACCGGCATCGAGTTCTGCAAGCTGTCGTTCGCCGAGACCCGGGTGCGGGCCCAGTCGCTGGTGCCCGACCTCGAGCAGCGGCTGGCCGACCTCAACGCACAACTCGACGTGCCGATCACGGTGAACATCAACGGCTGCCCGAACTCGTGCGCGCGCATCCAGATCGCCGACATCGGGTTCAAGGGCCAGATGGTCGACGACGGCAACGGCAACAGCGTCGAGGGCTTCCAGGTGCACCTGGGCGGCAGCCTGGGCCTGGACGCCGGGTTCGGCCGCAAGCTGCGCGGCCACAAGGTGCTGTCCACCGAGCTCGGCGACTACATCGAGCGGGTGGTGCGCAACTTCGTCGCGCAGCGCAAGGAAGGTGAACGGTTCGCCACCTGGGCGATGCGGGCCGACGAGGCGGACTTGAGGTGAGCATCGAGATGACCCGGACCCGGACCGAGGACGAGCTGCGGCGGCTGGCCGAGCAGGGCGCGGCCGAGCTCGGCCCGGACGCGAGCGCGCTGGACCTGCTGCGCTGGACCGACGAGCATTTCGCCGGCGACTACATCGTGGCGTCGAACATGCAGGACGCGGTGCTGGTGCACCTGGCCGCCCAGGTGCGGCCCGGGGTGGACGTGCTGTTCCTGGACACCGGCTACCACTTCCCGGAGACCCTCGGCACCCGCGACGCGGTGGCCCAGGCCTACGGGGTCAACGTGGTCGACGTCACCCCCGAGCACACCGTGGCCGAACAGGACCGGCTGCTCGGCAAGGACCTGTTCGCCCGCGACCCGAACGAGTGCTGCCGGCTGCGCAAGGTGCTGCCGCTGCGCAATGCGCTGCGCGGCTACTCGGCGTGGGTGACCGGCATCCGCCGGGTGGAGGCCCCGACCCGGGCCAACGCCCCGCTGATCAGCTGGGACGCCAACTTCGGACTGGTCAAGATCAACCCGCTGGCGGCCTGGACCGACGAGGACATGCAGCGCTACATCGACGAGCACGGCGTGCTGGTGAACCCGCTGGTCGACGAGGGCTATCCGTCCATCGGCTGCGCGCCATGCACCTCCAAGCCGGTCGACGGGGCCGATCCGCGCAGCGGGCGCTGGGCCGGCACCGGCAAGATCGAGTGCGGACTGCACGTCTCGTGACCTCGCTCGTTCTCACCGCACACGGCAGCGTCGACCCCCGCTCCCCCGCGGTCGCCCACGCGGTGGCCGACCGGATCCGCGCGCTGCGCCCGGAGCTGGACGTGCGCGCGGCGTTCTGCGAGAAGACCGCGCCGAACCTGCGCGCGGTGCTGCGCGCCTGCCCGGACGCGGTGGTGACGCCGCTGCTGCTGGCCAGCGCCTACCACGCCAACGTCGACATCCCGGCGATGGTCGCCGACGCCCCCGGGGCGGTGCGGCAGGCCGAGGTGCTCGGCGAGGACGCCCGGCTGCTGCGGGTGATGGCCGAGCGGCTGGCCGAGGCCGGGGTGACCGGCGCGGATCCCGAGGTCGGGGTGGTCGTGGTGGCGGTCGGCTCGTCGTGGGCGGCGGTC
Organism: uncultured Mycolicibacterium sp.; assembly: GCF_937941905.1. Taxonomy (GTDB): domain Bacteria; phylum Actinomycetota; class Actinomycetes; order Mycobacteriales; family Mycobacteriaceae; genus Mycobacterium. Next base: position 119,250 of record NZ_CALDGS010000094.1, read on the forward strand.
AACGCCCGCACCGCGACGATCGCCGGCGCGCTGGCCGCGGGCACCGACTGGGCGGGCGCGCTGACCGCGTTCGCCACCGGGCCGAAGCCGACGGTGGCGGCGGCCGCCGAGCGGCTGCGCCGTCGCGGCGCCCGCCGGGTGGTGATCGCCCCGTGGTTCCTGGCGCACGGACGCATCACCGACCGGGTGGCGGAGTTCGCCCGGGCACACGGGCTGACGATGGCCGAGCCGCTCGGCGCCCATCCGCTGGTCGCCGAGACCGTGCTGGACCGGTTCGACCGGGCCGTCGCCGCCGCCCGCGCCGCCTGAATCCCCCGCGAGCAGCCGCCTGCACCCCCGTTCGCGGCCCGTTGCGGCGGATTTCGCGTCTGCCCGGGTGAGCGGGAATACCCCGGCCCCGGGCCGAAAGTCCCTATCGACGCCCGCACCGGAGTGGCATCGTTGCCACGCCGGTGCGGGCGTTGCTGTGTTCACCCTCACGCCGACACCCCTTGTCGATCCCGATACCCACGGGGGTATATTGGCGGACATCCGGCATACCCCAAGGGGTATGTAACGACGGAGACAAAGGGGTCACGCCATGAAGATCATTCAGTACTACCTGGACTGCCTGTCCCACGCCTCGTACCTGCTGGCCGACGAGTCCACCGGCCGCGCGGTGGTCATCGACCCGAAGCGGGACGTGTCCGAATACCTCGCCGACGCAGAGAAGTTCGGCTACACCATCGAACTCGTCATCGAGACGCACTTCCACGCCGACTTCCTGTCCGGGCACCTCGAACTGGCCGAGGCCACCGGCGCCAAGGTCGTCTACTCCGCGGTGGCCAAGCCGGAGTTCGAGTTCATGGGCGTCGAGGACGGCCGGCGCTACTCGCTCGGCGAGGTGGTGCTGGAGTTCATGCACACCCCGGGCCACACGCCCGAGTCGCTGTCGATCGTGGCCTACGAGCACGCCGGCGATGCCGTGCCGTACGCCGTCTTCACCGGCGACACCCTGTTCATCGGCGACGTCGGACGCCCGGATCTGCTTGCCTCCATTGGGTATTCCCGCGAGGAACTGGCCGAGCTGCTGTACGACTCGCTGTACCACAAGCTGATGCGGCTGCCCGACGAGACCCGGGTCTACCCCGCCCACGGGGCCGGTTCGGCCTGCGGCAAGAACCTGTCCACCGAGCGGTGGTCGACCATCGGCGACCAGAAGCGGGACAACTACGCGCTCAACGCCCCGGACCGGCAGCGCTTCATCGAGCTGGTCACCGAGGGCCAGCCGCCCGCCCCCGGCTACTTCGTCTACGACGCCATCCTCAACCGCAAGGCGCACGGCCTGCTGGACGAGACGAAACCGCCGGCCGCGCTCGACTATCCGTCGGTGCGCGCCGCGGTCGAGGCCGGCGCGGTGATCGTCGACGGCCGCGACCCGGCCGAGTTCGCCCGCGGCCACCTGCGCGGTTCGGTCAACATCGGCCTGGACGGCCGCTACGCCGAATACGCCGGGACGGTGCTGTCCCCCGAGGTCGACATCGTCCTGGTCACCGAGCCCGGCGAGGAGCTCGAGGGCAAGAACCGGCTGGCCCGCATCGGGTTCGACCGGGTGGTCGGGTACCTGGCCGACCCGTACGGGGTGATGGCCGAGCATCCCGACGACGTCCGGGTGGCCTCCCGGCTGACCGCCCACGCGTTCGCCGAGCGCGCCGCCGAGCTGGACGACCTGCAGCTGGTCGACGTCCGCAACCCGGGCGAGACCGAGTTCGGCACGGTGCCGGGGGCGGTGAACATCCCGCTGGCCCAGCTGTCCGCGCGGATCGGCGAGCTCGACCCGGACCGGCCGACGGTCGTCTACTGCCAGGGCGGCTACCGGTCCTCGATCGCGGCGAGCCTGTTGCGCCGGAACGGCTTCCGCGATGTCAGCGACATCCTGGGCGGCTTCGCCGCCTGGCAGCAGACCGTCCAGACCGCCTGAGCCGCCACCAGACACGAAGGAGAGCACCACAACCCATGACCACCGCCAAGTTCCGCATCCTCATCGTCGGGGGCGGCACCGCCGGCATCACCGTCGCGGCCCGGCTGCTGCGCAAGGGGCACTCCGACATCGCCGTGATCGAGCCGTCCGATGCGCACTACTACCAGGCGATGTGGACCCTGGTGGGCGGCGGGCAGGCCCGCGCCGGCCAGACCGTCCGGCCCGAGAGCGACGTGATGCCCAAGGGCGCCACCTGGATCCGCAAGGCCGCCGCCGGCGTGGACCCGGACAACAACACCGTCGAGTGCACCGACGGCAGCAGCTACGGCTACGACGTGCTGGTGCTGTGCCCGGGTATCCAACTGGACTGGCACCGCACCGAGGGGCTGGCCGAGACGCTCGGGCGCAACGGGGTGTCGTCGAACTACCGGTTCGACCTCGCCCCGCGCACCTGGGACTTCATCCGCGGCACCCGGTCGGGCACCGCGGTGTTCGCGATGCCGTCCGGTCCGATCAAGTGCGCCGGGGCACCGCAGAAGATCGCCTACCTGGCCTGCGACTACTGGCGACGGCAGGGCGTGCTGGACAACATCGACGTGCATCTGGTGCTGCCCACCCCGCGCACCTTCGGCATCCCGGCCATCGCCGACAGTCTCGACGCGGTGGTCGCCGACTACGGCATCACCCTGCACACCGAGTCCGAGGTGACCGCGGTCGACGCCGACGCGCGCAAGGTCACGGTGAGCAGCCTCGGCCCGTCCGGCACCGACACCACGCTGCCGTTCGACGTGATGCACATCGCGCCGAAGCAGTCCGCGCCGGACTGGGTCAAGGCCACCAGCCTGACCACCGGTGACGCCAACGGCTACATCGAGGTGGACAAGCACACCATGCAGCACGTGCGCCACCCCAACGTGTTCAGCCTCGGCGACGCCTGCTCGACCCCGAACTCCAAGACCGGGGCCGCGATCCGCAAGCAGGCACCGGTGGTGGCGGCCAACGTCGACGCCTACCTGGCCGGCCGACCGCTGCCGGCGAGCTACGACGGCTACGCCTCCTGCCCGATCGTGGTCTCCTCGAAGGAGATGCTGCTGGCCGAGTTCGACTACTCGTTCACCATGCGGCCCACCTTCCCGCTGCTGAACCCGGCCAAACCGCACCGGCCGTACTGGTACCTGAAGAAGTACGGGCTGCCGTTCATGTACTGGAACCTGATGCTCAAGGGGCTGGCCTGATCATGACGAGTTTCGACACCATGCCGGTCGACCGGCTGAAGGCGTTGTGCGACAAGGGCTGTCCGCCGCAGCTGATCGACGTGCGCACCCCCGGCGAGTTCGAGACCGCGCACATCGCGGGGTCGACGAACATCCCGCTGGACACCCTGCGCAGAAACGGTGCGGCCGTCGCCGCCGGGCTGTCGGGCGGGCCGGTGGTGCTGGTGTGCCGGTCCGGCCGGCGCGCCCGGGACGCCGCCGAGGCGCTGTGCCGCGCCGGGGTGTCCGGCGTGACGGTGCTCGACGGCGGCGTCGTCGCCTGGCAGCACGCCGGTTTCGCGGTCGAACGCGGCCGGCCGCGCTGGGAGCTCGAGCGCCAGGTCCGGCTGGTGGCCGGGCTCATCGTGCTGGCCGCCGTGCTGGGCAGCATCGCGGTGCCGTGGCTGAAGTGGGTCGCCGCGGCGGTCGGCGGCGGCCTGGTCCTCGCCGCGATCACCGACACCTGCGCGCTGGGCATGCTGCTGGCCAAGCTGCCCTACAACCGCGGCAGCGGCGGCCCGGCGGCCTGTACCGTCCCGGCGAAGGCGGCCTGATGCCGGCGCTGACGGTCGCGCTCGCCGTGCTGGTCGGGATCTCCCTCGGCCTGCTCGGCGGCGGCGGCTCGATCCTGACGGTGCCGCTGTTGGCCTACGTCGCCGGCATGGACGCCAAGCAGGCGATCGCGACCAGCCTGCTGGTGGTGGGCGTGACCAGCGCGGTCGGCTCGATCTCGCACGCCCGGGCGCACCGGGTGCAGTGGCGCACCGGGCTGGTGTTCGGCGCGGCCGGAATGGCCGGCGCCTACGCCGGCGGGCTGCTCGGCCGGTTCGTCCCCGGCCCGGTGCTGCTGGTCGGGTTCGCGGTGATGATGGTCGCCACCGCGGTGGCGATGCTGCGCGGCCGCCGCACCCCGGCCGGTGCGCCACCGCCGGCCCGGCTGCCGGTGGCCAAGGTGCTGGTCGAGGGGCTGGTCGTCGGCGTGGTGACCGGCCTGGTGGGCGCGGGCGGCGGGTTCCTGGTGGTGCCCGCGCTGGCGCTGCTCGGCGGGCTGCCGATGCCGGTGGCGGTGGGCACGTCGCTGATCGTCATCGCGATGAAGTCCTTCGCTGGGCTGGCCGGGTATCTCACCGGCGTCCGGATCGACTGGGGCATGGCCGCATTGGTCACCGCCGCGGCCGTCGCCGGCTCGCTGCTCGGCGCACGGCTGACCGCCCGGGTCGACCCCGACGCGCTGCGCCGGGCGTTCGGCTGGTTCGTGCTGGTGATGGCCTCGGTCATCTTCGCCCAGGAACTGCACCCGGCCGTCGGGCTGACCTGGGCGGCGATCACCGCCGGGGCGGCCACCGTGTCCTGGGTGTGCCGGGCGTTCGGGTGCTGCCCGTGGCGCCGGCTCGGGCGGCGGCCGGCCGCGGTCGGCGCGACCGCCGCGGATACCCCCTACCGGTACGATTGAGGTGATGTGATGGGCGACCGGGAGGCCGACGTGATCTGTGACGAGGAATCGATTGCCGCGGTGCTCAACCGGCTGCGCCGGGCGCAGGGCCAACTGGCCGGCGTCATCTCGATGATCGAGGAGGGTCGCGACTGCAAGGACGTCGTGATCCAGCTCGCCGCGGTCTCCCGGGCCCTGGACCGGGCCGGTTTCAAGATCGTCGCGACCAGCCTCAAGGAGTGCCTGAGCGACAACTGCAACGGCCGCACCCCGCCGATGACCGAGGACGAGCTCGAGAAGCTGTTCCTGGCCCTGGCCTGAGCCGGGCCGTCACGTCCGGCCGGGCGCGTTCGTCGCGCCCAGCATGGCCAGCGCGAATTCCACGTAGGCACGGGCGATGTCCTCGGCGGTCAGCGGCCCGGTGTCGCGGAACCACTGCGGCAGCGCGGTGCACATGGTGGCGATGGCCCGCCCGGCCGCGCGCGGGTGCCGGGTGGCCAGCCGCCCCTCCCGGCGGGCGCGGTCGATGGCGCCGTCCAGGATGCGCTGAACATTTCTGCGGCGCTTGGCGATCCGGCTCCGGTTGGTGCCCTGCAGGCTGCGCATCTCGGTGGCCCCGATGAACGCCAGCTTGCGGTAGTAGGTGTGGAACAGCGCCAGCACCTCCACGATCAGCGCCACCTCCTCCAGGCCGTCGCGGGCCTCGGCGCGGGCGGCGGCGATGCGCCACTCCAGCTCGTCCATGGTCAGATCCAGGCTGCGCACCAGCAACTGCTGTTTGTCGGCGTAGTGGTGGTAGATGGCCGGCACGCTGACCCCGATGCGGGCGGCCAGGGTGCGCATCGAGGTGCCGTGGTAGCCCATGTCCACGAAGCAGTCGATGGCCCCGGCCAGCACCGGGTCGATCGGCGGCGGCGCGAACCGCCGCCACGGCGCCGGCCCGCCGGGACGGGCGGGCGCGGGCGGCTCGGCCGGGTCGTCGTCGAGGCCCAGCAGCCGCGCCGGCGGCACCCCGAGGGCGGCGGCGAACTGCAGCAGCCGGGATACGCCGAGCTCGGTGTGGCCGTTCTCCACCGCGCTGACCGTGGCCGGGCTCACCCCGACCCGGTCGGCCAGCGCCCGCACACTCAGCCCGGCGGCACGGCGGGCGGAGCGCACCGCCCGGCCCGAGCCGGCGAGCACCGCCGGCTTGTTCAGGAATTCTGAACACATGCGGGCATTCTGCCTGGCCTCGGCGTCGTCCCGAAACCGGTTGTGTACCTGGCTTTGACCAATGACGGGTGGATATGGGACATTGCCGCTGAACCGATTGATCGTTCAGAGTCGGGAGTGCCCGTGAGCATTGATCTGTCCTACCGCCCCGAGGTCGAGGATCTCATCGCCCGGACCACGCGGTTCATCCGCGAGGTGGTGCTGCCGGTGGAGGAGCGCTACGACGGCGATGCGGAGGCCGCCGGCGAGGACGTGCGCCGGGAGTTGCAGGCCGCGGCCAAGCAGGCCGGCGTGTTCGCCCCGCACGCCCCGGTGGAGTTCGGCGGGCTCGGGCTGAACATGTCCGACCGGGCGCCGGTGTTCGAGGCGGCCGGCTACTCGGTCTTCGGCCCGGCGGCGCTGAACATCGCGGCCCCCGACGAGGGGAACATGCATCTGCTGGCGCACGTGGCCACCCCCGAACAGCAGCAGCGGTTCCTGGCGCCGCTGGTGTCCGGTGAGGTCCGGTCGGCGTTCGCGATGACCGAGCCCGCCCCGGGCGCGGGCGCCGACCCCGACGCGCTGAACACCCGCGCGGAGTGGACCGGGTCGAAGTGGCGCATCACCGGCCGCAAGCGGTTCATCACCGGCGCCGACGGCGCGGGGTTCTTCATCATCATGGCCCGCACCTCCGGCGAGCCCGGCCGGCGCGGCGGGGCCACCATGTTCCTCGCCGAGGCCGACCGGCCGGGCATCACCGTCGGCCGGCACGTGCACACCTCGGACCGGTCCATGATCGGCGGACACTGCGAGGTGTTCTTCGACGGCCTCGAACTCGACGAGTCGGCCGTGCTCGGCGAGGTGGACCAGGGCTTCCGCTACGCGCAGGTGCGGCTCGGCCCGGCCCGGATGACCCACGTCATGCGCTGGCTGGGCAGCGCGGTGCGGGCCCAGGACGTCGCGGTGGAGTACGTGCGCAACCGCGAGGCGTTCGGCTCGCGGCTGGCCGAGCTCGGCATGATCCAGGCCATGGTCGCCGACAACGAGATCGACCTGGCCGCCACCCGCGCGCTGCTGGTCCGGGCCTGCTGGGAGCTGGACCAGGGCGGCCACGCCTCGGCGGCCACCTCGATCGCCAAGACCTTCGCCGCCGAGGCGATCCAGCGGGTGGTGGACCGCGCCATCCAGATGTGCGGCGGGCTGGGCGTGTCCGACGACCTGCCGCTGGCGCGGCTGCTGCGCGAGGTGCGGCCGTTCCGGATCTACGACGGCCCGTCCGAGGTGCACCGCTGGGCGCTGGCTCGGCGGCGCATCCGCGCCGCCGAGCGCTGATGCGCCGGCCCCCGGGTCAGGCCGAGGGCACCGGCTCGGGGGCGCGGTCGCCGGCCGGCAGGCTGGGCACCCGGGTGGCGCGCACGTACACCGTCTCCCCCACCCGCAGCCCGAGCGCCTCGGCGTCGCCGCGGGTGATCTGCGCGGTGAACGGCGCCCCGGTGGCGGCGTTGGTCAGTTCCAGCCGCACCTCGAAGCCGAGCATGACGATGCGGTCGATGGTGGCCCGCACCACGCCGGTGGCGCGCACGGCGTGGTCGTCCTCCGCACCCGGCAGCTCCGGGGTGCGGTCGACCCGGATGTCGTGCGGCCGCACCAGCGCCCCGTTCAGCGACGACACCGCGCCCAGGAAGCTCATCACGAACTCGTTGGCCGGGCTGTCGTAGACCTCGGTGGGCGTGCCGACCTGCTCGATGCGGCCGCGATTGAGCACCGCGATGCGGTCGGCGACGTCGAGCGCCTCGCTCTGGTCGTGGGTGACCAGCACGGTGGTGACGTGCACCTCCTCGTGCAACCGGCGCAGCCAGGCCCGCAGGTCCTCGCGCACCTTGGCGTCGAGGGCCCCGAACGGCTCGTCGAGCAGCAGCACCTCGGGATCGACGGCCAGCGCCCGGGCCAGTGCCATGCGCTGGCGCTGGCCGCCGGACAGTTGGTTGGGGTAGCGGTGCTGGAACCCGGTCAGCCCCACCACCTCGAGCAGCTTGTCGACCTTCTCGGCGATCTCGCGCTTGGGCCGCTTGCGGATCTTGAGCCCGAACGCGATGTTGTCGCGCACGGTCATGTGCTTGAACGCGGCGTAGTGCTGGAAGACGAAGCCGATCCCGCGCCGCTGCGGCGGCACGTCGGTGACGTCGCGGCCGTGGATGGTGACGGTGCCGCTGTCCGGGCGGTCCAGCCCGGCGATGGCGCGCAGCAGCGTCGACTTGCCCGATCCGCTGGGCCCGAGCAGCGCGGTCAGCGACCCGGACGGTACCTCGAAGTCGACGTTGTCGAGCGCGACGAAATCGCCGTAGCGCTTGTTGGCGCCGCGCACCACGATGGCGCTGCCCGTTTCGGGATTCATGACGGTCGTACCTCCCCTGGTCACCGTTTCGCTTTCGCGCTGCGCGCGTCGAGGAGCACCTGCACCACGAGCACCAGCACCGCCACCGCCATCAGCAGCGTGGCGATGGAGTAGGCGCCGTACTCGTTGCCGCGGTTGTACCGGTCGGCCACCAGCAGGGTCAGGGTCTGCGAGATGCCCGGCAGGTTCGACGACACCATGATGACGGCGCCGAACTCGCCGAGGGTGCGGGCGGTGGTGAGCACCACCCCGTAGGTCAGCCCCCAGCGGATCGACGGCAGCGTGACCCGCCAGAACGTCTGCCACCAGTTGGAGCCGAGGGTGGCGGCGGCCTCCTCCTGGTCGGTGCCCAGCTCGTGCAGCACCGGTTCCACCTCGCGGATGACGAACGGCAGCGTGACGAAGATGCTGGCCAGCACGATGCCGGGGAACCCGAAGATGATCTTCAGGCCCAGGCTGTTCTCCACGAACCCGAAGAACCCGGCGGTGCCCCACAGCAGGATCAGCGCCACGCCGACGATCACCGGCGACACCGCGAACGGCAGGTCGATGATCGACTGCAGGATGTTCTTCCCGCGGAACTTGTTGCGCGCCAGCAGCATCGCCGTAGGCACCCCGAACAGCACGTTGAGCGGCACCACGATCGCCACCACCAGCAGCGACAGCTGCAGCGCCGAGATCGCCGCCGGGGTGGTCACCGAGCCGATGAACGCGCCGAGGCCGGGGCGGAACGTGCGCCACAGGATCAGCCCGACCGGCAGCACGACCAGCACGGTGACGTAGGCCAGCGCGACGAACCGCAGCAGGTGGCGCACCGCCGGATGCAGCGTCATTCGGCCAGCTCCTCCCGCTTGGCCGCGCGCGACCCGATCACCCGCAGCACGAACAGCACCGCGAACGAGATCACCAGCAGCACGATCGAGATCGCGGCCGCGCCGGTGCGGTCGTCGTGCTCGATGAGGGTCCGGATCCACTGCGAGGCGACCTCGGTCTTGCCGGGCACCGCGCCGCCGATGAGCACCACCGAACCGAACTCGCCGATGGCGCGCGAGAACGCCAGCCCGGCACCGGACAGCAGCGCCGGCAGCAGCGACGGCAGCACCACGCGGGTGAAGATGGTCCAGTTGTTCGCGCCCAGCGAGGCGGCCGCCTCCTCGGTCTCCCGGTCGATCTCCAGCAGCACCGGCTGCACCGAGCGCACCACGAACGGCAGGGTGACGAACAGCAGCGCCACCCCCACGCCCCACGCGGTGTGCTGCAGGTGCAGGTTGATCGGGCTGGCCGGGCCGTACAGCGCCAGCATCACCAGGCTGGCCACGATGGTCGGCAGCGCGAACGGCAGGTCGATCACCGAGTCGAACAACCGCTTGCCGGGGAACTCGTCGCGGGTCAGCACCCAGGCCACGATCAGGCCGAACACCGCGTTGACCACCGTCACCACCGCGGAGATCACCAGGGTGACCCGCAGCGCCGACAGGGCGGCGTTGGAGGTGACCGCCGCGACGAACGCGTCCCAGCCGCCGCCGGCGGCCTGCCACAGGATCGCCGCCAGCGGCAGCAGCACGATGACCGAGAGCCAGATGGTGGCGATCCCGACCCGCAGCGGTGTCCCGGCCGACCGGCCCCGACGCCGGGTCGGGGCCGGTGTGCCGGTGCCGTGGTCGAGCACTGCCGTCATCCGGTGGCCTGCTTGTAGATCTTGGTGATGGTGCCGTTCTCCTTGTCGAACAGCGCCGAGTCGACGGCGTCCCAGCCGCCCAGGTCGTCGACGGTCCACAGCTTCTCCGGCTGCGGGAAGTCCTCGGCGAACTCCACCGCGACCTCCGGGTCGACCGGCCGGAACCCGGCCTCGGCCCACAGCCGCTGGCCCTCCTTGGTGTAGAGGAAGTTCTTCAGCGCGGTGGCCTGCTCGAGGTGCTGGGTGGTGTTGACGACCGCGACCGGGTTCTCGATCTTGAAGGTCTGCGGCGGGTTGATGTACTCGACCGGCTTGCCCTGCCGGACGATGTTGATCGCCTCGTTCTCGTAGCTGATCAGCACGTCACCGGTGCCCTGCAGGAACACGTCGGTGGCCTCCCGGCCGGAGCCCGGACGGGTCTTGACGTGGTCGAGGACCAGCCGCTCGACGAACGCGAGCCCGGCCTGCGGGTCCTGGCCGCCGTTGCTCTTCGCGGCGTAGGGGGCCAGCAGGTTCCACTTGGCCGAGCCCGAGCTCAGCGGGCTGGGGGTGACCACCTCCAGCCCCGGCTGCAGCAGGTCGTCCCAGTCCCGGATGTTCTTCGGGTTACCCGGCCGCACCACCAGCGACACCACCGACCCGAACGGGATGCCGCGGGTGACGTCGGCGTTCCAGTCCGGGTCGACCAGGCCGGCCTTGACCAGGCGGGTGACGTCGGGCTCGACGGAGAAGTTCACGATGTCGGCGGGCTTGCCGTCGACCACCGCGCGGGACTGGTCGCCGGAGGCGCCGTAGGAGGCGGTGACGGTCACCCCCTTGCCCTCCTCGGTGTCGGCGAAGGCCGGGATGACCTTGCTCCAGCCCGGTTCCGGCACCGCGTAGGCGACCAGCGTGAGCCGGGTGTCGCCCTGCTCGCCGCCCTCGGCGCCGACGACGTCGCTGGAGCCGCCGCCGCAGGCGGCCAGCACGGTCGCGGCGACCGATACCGCGGCGGTGCGCCGCAGGAGCGCTGGGATCTTTCTCATCGGGACCTCTCTTCGTCGGGCATTGGAAGGTTCGTACAAACCCGCCGCGACCATGGGGCGAAGATCAGTCCGGACGTCTCCGATCAGACATGTCGGGGACAGCCGCCGACCGGCACCACACCACCGCGACGGGATGTGGGGTCAGCGACAACAGTGCACATCGGCGACAGCGCAGACGCCAACGGCGATGAGGGCCACGATGTGGCTCTCGGTGGTGCCGGACGCTGCGTGCATGGCGCGAAGAATAACAGAGCCGTCTGCGGTCGTGCCTACCGGGACAGCAACCACATCACGATGACCAGGGCGACGAGCAGCAGCAGGATCAGCGTCACCCGGGACCGGGGCATGCCGTTCACCGCGCCTCCCGCGTTCCCGGCCGCAGCCGCCGCAGCAGCCGGGTGCCCAGCCCGAGCGCGCCGTCGGTGACCACCGCGATGCCGTAGGCCAGGGCCAGCACCACCGGCATCACCACCGCGGTCTGGGCGGCGAAGCCGAGGCCGGTCAACCACAGCTCGACGCCGTCCCACCAGTTGAGGATTCCGTCGACCACGCGACCAGCCTATTCCTGTCCGGCGGGCGGCCCGTCACACCCTCGCCGAGCTGGGTGGACGCCGGGGCCCCGCACACCCGATGATGGTGCGCATGGTTTTGCAACACAGCACCACCGGCGAGTCCGCCGCCCAGGGCCGAGACACCGGCGCCCGGGACACGGCCGAGGCGCCGTTCACGGTGACCGCTCCGGTGCCGGAGGCGCCGAGCGGCTCGTTGCGGAACCCGTTCCCGCCGATCGCCGACTACGGCTTCCTGTCCGACTGCGAGAACACCTGCCTGATCTCGTCGGCCGGATCGGTGGAGTGGATGTGCGTGCCCAGGCCGGATTCGCCCAGCGTGTTCGGCGCGATCCTGGACCGCCGCGCCGGGCACTTCCGCATCGGCCCGTACGGGGTGTCGGTGCCGGCCGCCCGGCGCTACCTGCCCGGCAGCCTGATCCTGGAGACCACCTGGCAGACCCACACCGGCTGGATGATCGTGCGCGACGCCCTGGTGATGGGCCCCTGGCACGACATCGAGACCCGCTCGCGCACCCACCGGCGCACCCCGACCGACTGGGACGCCGAGCACATCCTGCTGCGCACCGTGCGCTGTGTGAGCGGCACCGTCGAGCTGGTGATGAGCTGCGAGCCGGCGTTCGACTACAACCGCAACTCCGCGACCTGGGAGTACTCGTCGCACGGCTACGGCGAGGCCATCGCCCGCGCCACCCACAACCCGGACTCGCACCCCACCCTGCGGCTGACCACCAACCTGCGGCTCGGTCTGGAGGGCCGGGAGGCGCGGGCGCGCACCCGGCTCAAGGAGGGCGACAACATCTTCGTGGCGCTGAGTTGGTCCAAGCACCCGGCGCCGCAGACCTTCGAAGAGGCCGCCGAGAAGATGTGGCAGACCGCCGAGGCGTGGCGGCAGTGGATCAACGTCGGCAACTTCCCGGACCACCCGTGGCGGGTCTACCTGCAGCGCAGCGCGCTGACGCTGAAGGGGCTGACCTACTCCCCGACCGGCGCGCTGCTGGCGGCCAGCACCACCTCGCTGCCGGAGACCCCGCAGGGCGAGCGCAACTGGGACTACCGCTACGCCTGGGTGCGCGACTCCACCTTCGCGCTGTGGGGCCTGTACACGCTGGGCCTGGACCGGGAGGCCGACGACTTCTTCGCGTTCATCGCCGACGTGTCCGGCGCCAACAACGGCGAGCGGCACCCGCTGCAGGTGATGTACGGCGTGGGCGGCGAGCGCCAACTCGTCGAGGAGGAGCTGCACCACCTGTCCGGCTACGACAACGCCCGGCCGGTGCGCATCGGCAACGGCGCCTACAACCAGCGCCAGCACGACATCTGGGGCACCATGCTCGACTCGGTGTACCTGCACGCCAAGTCGCGCGAGCAGATCCCGCCCACGCTGTGGCCGGTGCTCAAGCAGCAGGTCGAGGAGGCCATCAAGCACTGGAAGGAGCCCGACCGGGGCATCTGGGAGGTGCGCGGCGAGCCGCAGCACTTCACCTCCAGCAAGGTGATGTGCTGGGTGGCGCTGGACCGCGGCGCCAAGCTGGCCGAGCTGCAGGGCGAGAAGAGCTACGCCCAGCAGTGGCGGGCCATCGCCGAGGAGATCAAGGCCGACGTGCTGGCCCACGGGGTGGACGCCAAGGGCCGGTTCGTGCAGCGCTACGGCTCCGACGCGCTGGACGCCTCGCTGCTGCTGGTGCCGCTGGTGCGGTTCCTGCCGCCGGAGGACCCGCGGGTGCGGGCCACCGTGCTGGCCATCGCCGACGAGCTCACCGAGGACGGCCTGGTGCTGCGCTACCGGGTCGAGGAGACCGACGACGGGCTGACCGGCGAGGAGGGCACCTTCACCATCTGCTCGTTCTGGCTGGTGTCGGCCCTGGTGGAGATCGGCGAGGTGCGCCGGGCCAAGCACCTGTGCGAGCGGCTGCTGTCGTTCGCCAGCCCGCTGCACCTCTACGCCGAGGAGATCGAGCCGCGCACCGGCCGGCACCTGGGTAACTTCCCGCAGGCGTTCACCCACCTGGCGCTGATCAACGCGGTGGTGCACGTGATCCGCGCCGAGGAGGAGGCGGACAGCTCCGGCGGGTTCGTGCCCGCCAACGCCCCCGTCTGATCTCCCCCGTCTGATCTCCCCCGAACGGCCGGGGCCGGGCGCGAACGTGAGCGGCGGTGCGCGATCCGGCCGGATTTCCGGCCACAGGCTCACGTTCGCGGTCCCGGCCCCGGGCCGCGTGCCGGGGACTACCCGGTGACGGCGATGTTGGTGATGTCGGCGCCGTTGCCCAGCGACTGCCAGGTCCAGTTCGTCACCCGGTCGGAGGTGGGCACCGACTTCACCCGCTCCACCAGCGGGAACCAGGCCAGGTCACGGGTGGCGATGCGGTTGGCCTGCTGCCAGTCGGCGGTCGGGTCCTGCGCGGCGAAGGCCTTGCGCACCACGGCGTTGAGCTCCGGGTTGTGGTAGGTCACGCCGTTCCAGGTGCCGCCCGGCGCGAACTCCGAGTCCAGCCAGCCGCCCAGGGTCATCCGGGCGCTGTTGCCCTGCCAGTCCGGGGTCCAGGTGGTGATGGCCAGATCCCACTCGTCGAGCTTGGACTTGTCGGACAGGAAGGCGTTCAGCGCGCCCCAGCTGTCGCCGGGGATCGGGGTGATGCGCACGTCGATCCCGGCCCGCTTGGCGGCGTTCTGCACCGAGGTGGCGATCTTCTCGTACTCCGGGTTGTTGCGGTAGACGAGGTTGAGCGTCAGGTCCGGGTGCCCGGCCTCGGCCAGCAGCGCCCGCGCCTTGTCCGGGTCGCCCTTGTCGTCCGGGGTGGGATACGGGTTCTCCCCGGTGTAGCCGACGATGGTGGAGGTCAGGATCTCGTTGGAGACGATCGCCGCGTCCGGCCCGCCCAGGCCGCGCACGATGTCGGCCTTGTCCAGCGCGTAGTTGAACGCCTGGCGCACCCGCAGGTCCTTGAGCGCCCGCTGGCCGTCGGTGGTCGGCTGCTCGGGGTTGTTCCAGCTGATGAACACCGCCGAGCCGCTCGGCGAGATGTGCAGGTGGTCCGGGTCGGTCTTCTTGTACTGCGCGATGACGTTGGCCGGGTAGGCGCGCACGTACAGCCCGATGTCGGCGGTGCCGGTCTGCAGCTGCTGCGAGGCGGCGTCGGCGGAGGCGACGGTGGTGTCGAAGACGATCTCGTCGACGTAGGCGTGCCGCGGGTCGCCCTCGCCGTTGTAGTCCGGCACCTTCTTCAGCCGCAGCTGCTTGCCCTGCTCGTAGGACTCGATGTAGTACGGGCCGCTGGAGGCGTAGTTCTGCCGGAACTCCAGGCTGTCGGCGAAGTAGTTGCTGACGATCTCCTCCGGCAGCGGGCTGACGAAGTTCAGCGTGAGGATGTCCAGGAAGTCGCTGGCCGGCTGGGTCAGCTTGAGCTGCAACGTCTTGTCGTCGAGCGCGGTGACACCGCTGATCTCGTGGGTGTCGATGAACTCCTTGGCCGCCTTCAGGTCGCCGGTGGGCACCTTGGCGAACTCGTCGGCGTACTCCCGGAATCCCTCGAGCAGCGCGTTGTAGTAGGTGATCGCGCTGACCTGGGCGTTGGGGTCGGGGAACCGCTTGATCGCGTAGACGAAGTCGTGCGCGGTGATCTCGCGGTCGGTGGCGCCGGAGAACTTGATGCCGTCGCGCAGCGTGAAGGTGTAGGTCAGGCCGTCGGGGCTGACCTCCCAGCTCTCGGCGAGGTCGGGCACGATCTCGGTGTCGGCGCCGATGCTCTCCGGGCTGCCCGGGTAGGTGACCAGCTGGCGGGTCAGCGCCCGGATCACCTGCCAGGACTCCGAGGAGTAGGCGATCAGCGGGTCCAGGGCGTCGATCTCGCCGACCGACGCCACCCGCAGGGTGCCGCCGTAGCCGTCACCCGATGCCCCGCCGCCGGACGATCCGCCGCCCGAGCAGCCGGCCGCCAGCAGCCCGACGGCGGCCGCGGCGGCGATGAACGTACGTCTTCCGATTCGCATGGTGCTCCTTCATGGCTTGCCCGGCGGTTCATTTCCCGCTGCGGGCGTGGGTGATGACGTCGATGACGAAGGTCGACAGGACGAACACGACGGCGCCGAACAGGGTGCAGCCGATCACCACCGGGGCGTCGCCGCTCTGGGCGGCGTTCACCGCCAACCGGCCCACCCCGTCGAGGCCGAAGATCTGCTCGGTGATGATGGCGCCGCCCAGGATCGCGGCGAACTCGATGGCGCCCAGGGTCAGGATCGGGTTGGCCGCCGCCGACAGCGCGTGGTCGAAGTACACCCGCCACGGCGGCAGCCCCTTGGCGCGCGCGGTGCGGATGTAGTCGGCGCCGGCCACCTCGAGCACCGAGGCGCGCACCACCCGCTGGAACAGGCCGACCTCGGCCAGCACCAGGGTGAGCCAGGGCAGCAGCAGATGCCGCGCCCACTCGGCCGGGTTCTCGGTCAGCGGCACGTACCCCCCGCTGGGGAAGAACTTCAGCCCGTGCAGCGACAGTTGGTAGAACAGCACGTACAGCAGCACCACCCCGGTGACGAAGGTGGGCACCGACAGCATCACGTAGGACGCGCCGGAGCTGATCGTGTCGAACCACCCGCCGGGCCGGCGCGCCGCGTACACCCCGGCCAGCACCGACAGCACGATCCAGATGACCAGGGCGCCGATGGCCAGGCTGGCGGTGACCGGGATCTTCTCGGCGATCAGCTCGGTCACCGGCCGCTGCATCCGGTACGAGTAGCCCAGGCTCGGCGGCCAGTTCAGCAGCCCGGTCGGGGTGCCCTTGATCTCCGGGCCGTGCACCACGTAGTGCCACAGCTGCACCCACCACGGGTCGTTGAGCCGCAGGCTGTTGGCGATCGCGTCGACGGTCTCCTGGGATGCGTTGTCCGGGGCCAGCATCCGCGCCGGGTTCTGGTAGGCGAGCTTGGTCAGGCCGAAGGTGACCAGCACCACCGCCAGCACGGTGACCGCCATGCGCGCCGTGCGGCGCACCACGAAGCCCACCATCAGCGCACCGTCCGCGGGTCGAACCGGCTGCGCAGCCGGGTGGACAGGATGTTGAAGCCCAGCACGGTGACGAACAGCGCCACCGCCGGGGCGACCAGCATCCACGGCTGCACCTGGTAGAGCGCCGAGTCCTGGGCGTTGGCGATCATGGTGCCCCAGCTCGGGGTGGGCGCCTTGATGCCGACGCCGAGGTAGCTCAGCGACGCCTCGGCGACGATGTTGGTGGGCAGCTGCACCGCCCAGTAGATGATCACGGTGGGCGCGATGTTGGGCAGGATCTCGCGCCGGATCACCCGGGCCGGGGCGGCGCCGGCACCGATCGCGGCCAGCACGAACGGTTTCGACTTCAGTTCGATGACCGCGTTGCGGGTCAGCCGCGCGAAGTAGGTCCAGGAGAACAGCGCGATGATGCCGATCACCACGATGATCGGGTCGACCAGCGTGGTGCCGGCGCTGCCCCGGTTCAGGGTCACCACGCTCAACGCGGTGACCAGGAACGGGAACGCCAGGGCGATGTTGGTGAACTCGGTGAGCACCGCGTCGATCCGGCCGCCGAAGTAGCCGCCGACCAGCCCGACGGTGACGCCGATCAGCATGGCCAGTGTGGTGGCCGGGATGCCGATGCCCAGCGACACCCGGGCGCCGTAGACGGTGCGCACCAGCACGTCCCGGCCGGAGCCGTCGGCGCCGAGCAGGAAGCCGTTGCCACCGGTGATGGGCAGCCCGGCCTCGTCGAGGGTGAGGTCGCCGAACTGGTCGTTGGGGCCGTGGCCGACGATGGCGGCCACCACCGGCGCCACCAGTGCGGCCAGGCCCACCAGCCCGACCAGCGCAGCGCCGGCGAGCAGCCCGGGATCGGCGAACAGCGCGCGCAGCCGGATCCGGCCGCGGCGGGCGGGTTCCGGTGCCGGCGGGGCGGCCGTGGGACGCAGCAGCAGTTCGGTCATGACGCACGCGCCTCGATGCGTGGGACGGCGGCCAGCAGCCGGCGGGTGTAGGGCGAGCGCGGGTCGGCGAACACCTCGGCGGTGCGGCCGGATTCGGCCACCCCGTCGGGGCCGAGCACGACCACCCGGTCGGCGATGGCGGCCACCACCCCGAGGTCGTGGCTGATGAACAGCAGCCCGGTGCCCTGTTCGCGGGCGAGCCCGGCGAACAGCTCGACGATCTCGGCCTGGGTGGTGACGTCCAGCGAGGACAGCGCCTCGTCGGCGACGATGACCTCCGGCTCGAGCACCAGCGCGCGGGCGATCGCGACCCGCTGGCGCTGCCCGCCGGACAGTTCCGCCGGGAAACGGCCCAGCAGCTCGGCCGGCAACGCGGCCCGGGCGGCGGCGGTGCGCACCCGTTCGGCGATGTCGGGCTCCGGAACCCGTTGGATGCGCAGCGGTTCGGCGATGCTGTCGCCGACCCGCCGGCGCGGGTTGAGGCTGGCGTAGGGGTCCTGGAACACCAGCTGCACCGCGCGGCGGGCCGCCGCCGGCAGCGGTGGCACCCCGTCGGACACGGCGGTGGGATAGCGGGTGCCGGCCAGCGTGATCTCCCCGGCGTCGGCGTAGGCCAACCCGGCCACGATGCGTCCGACGGTGGACTTGCCCGAGCCGGATTCGCCGACCAGTCCGACGATCTCGCCCCGTCGCACGGACAGGTCCAGCCCGTCGATCACCACCCGGCGGCGCCGGCCGCGGGCCCGGTAGGACTTGCGCAGCCCGCGCACCGTCAGCACCGGCTCCGGCTCGGCCGCGGCCGGCCGCAGCGCCGGCCGGGCCTCGCCGGCGTCGGCGAGGCTGTGCAGCCGGGAGGCGGCCAGCAGCCGGCGGGTGTAGGCGGACTCCGGGCGCCGGTAGATCTGCTGCACCGGACCGGATTCCACCACCCGGCCGGAGCGCACCACGGTGACGGTGTCGGCGATCTGGTGCACCACGGCCAGGTCGTGGCTGACGAACACCATGGCCATGTCGTGGTCGCGCTGCAGCCGCGCCAGCAGCGCCAGGATGTCGGCCTGCACGCTGGCGTCCAGCGCGGTGGTGGGTTCGTCGGCGATGAGCAGCGCCGGGCTGCAGGCGATCGCCATCGCGATCATCACCCGCTGGCGCATGCCGCCGGAGAACTCCGCCGGGTAGTGGCGGTAGGCGTGCTCCGGGTCGGCGATGCCGACCTCGTCGAGCAGTTCGTGCACGCGCTCGCGGCGGGCCGCCCGGCCCCGCACGCCGTGCACCCGCAGCGCCTCGTCGATCTGCCGGCCGATGGTCTTGAACGGGTGCAGGTTGCTCTGCGGGTCCTGGAAGACGAACCCGATGTCGCGGCCGAGCAGTTGGCGGACCTCGCGGTCGGCGGCGGCCAGCAGGTCGCGGCCGCGGAAGCGCACCCGGCCCCGCACCTGCGCCCGGCCGCCGAGCAGCCGGGTGGCGGCCAGCAGCGAAACGCTCTTGCCCGAACCGGATTCGCCGACGATCGCCAGGGTGCGGCCGGGCTCGACGGCGAACCGGACCGACTCCACGACGCGTCGGCCGCCGAGGGTGACCTCGAGGTCGGTGACCTCCAGCAGCGGCTCGCCCATCAGAAGTTGATCCCGGTGTGCGGGGCCAGATCGACGGCGAACAGCCGGTCGGCGCGGGCCAGCGCCTCCGGGTCGTGCACGCGCACCAGGCCGGCGGCGGCCAGGGCCCGCCACGGCGTGCCGCCCAGCAGCGCGGCCGACACCGCGGCGATGCCGGCCTCCAGCTGCGCCGGCCCGTCGACCGGTACGGCGCCGTCGGCCGAGACCGCGAAGGTGCGGGTGTTGTGCACCAGCAGCGGGTCGTGCACGGCGATGGTGACCACCCCGGCGTCGCGGTAGCTGCGCCCGCCCAGCGCGGCGGCGGCGTCGAGGATGCGCAGCCAGGTCTCGTCGCGCACCCCGGTGACGCGCACCGCGCGGCGGTCGGTCAGCAGCCAGGGCAGCGGGTCGTCGAGCGGCAGCGACACGAACCGCAGCCGGTCGACCAGGTCGAGCTCGAGCAGGAACACCACGAGCGCCCGGTAGGCCCGCGGGGTCGGGGCGAACAGGTCCTCGACCACGACGGTGCGGTCGTCGCTGGTGAACCAGCCCTCGGTGTGCACCGGGTGGTAGCGCACGAAGCCCTGCTCCGCGCCCGGCTCCCCGTAGACCGCGACGTAGCTCGGCCGCGGCCCGGTCTCGGCCTTGAGCTGGCGGGTCTGCCACCACACCGTGGGCCGGTCGATGGTGCCGGGCCGCTCCGGGCGGTGTTCGCGGTAGATGCGCGGCAGCACGTCCCAGGCCCGCTCGGGGTCGAGCAGCCGCACCGGCCCCTCGCGCCGGACGCCGCCGCGCAGCACCGCGCGCCGGGTGTCGACCTCCACCGACTGGGCGAGGCTGGCCACGCCGTAGCCGAACCGCTCGTAGATGGTGGCCTCGGAGGCCCGCAGGCTGGCGACCACCTCGCCGCGGGCGTGCGCGTCGCGCAGCTGGTGGGTCAGCAGCGCGGTGGCGATGCCCCGGCGGGTGTGGGTCGGGGCGACGCCGACGTGGGTCACCGCGGCGTGGCCGACCAGCCGCCCGCCCGGCAGGGTGAGCGTGCTGGTGGCGGCGTCGGCGGTGGCGACGAGCTCGCCGTCGCGGAACACCCCGAGGGTACGGCCGGGTTCGAGGATCTTGCCGATGAGCCCGGACTGGCCCGCCGGCAGCGGCGGGAAGCCCACCATCGCCGCACGGAACAGGTTGTTGGCGGCCATGAGTTCGGCCTCGGTCTCCAGGACGCGGATCTCGTCGGTCATGCGCTGCTCGCGGGGACTCGGTAGCGGGCCGCGCGGTACTGCGCGGCGGGGTGGTCGTCACGGACGTGCGGGGAGCCCTGCAGCCGTTCGCGCAGGGTGGCCGGGCCGGCGGGGCGGGGCCGCACCCGGCCGCGCCGGCGCAGCTCGGGCACCACCAGCTCGGCGAACTCCCGCCAGCTGTCCGGGCTGACGATCTGGATCAGGTTGATGCCGTCGGTGTCGGACTCGGCCAGCCAGCGCTCGAGCCGGTCGGCGACCCCGGCGGGGGTGCCGACGAAGTTCGGGGTGCGGCCGAAGCCGTCGCGCGGGGCCAGCGCCTCGCGCAACGTCCAGGGCCGGCGGCCGTCGGCGAACATCGACAGCAGCGAACGGTTGGAGTCGGTGTCGCGGTAGTCGATGACCCGGTCCAGCGTCTGCTCGAGGTCGCCGTCGGCGAAGTCCACACCGGTGCTGGCCGAGTAGTGGGCCAGCGCCCCCTCGGCGCTGAAGTAGGACTGGTACTCGGCGAGTTTCGCGCGTGCGCCGGCCTCGGTGTCGTCGACCACCACCGACAGCGCGGTGACGAACTTCAGCGACGCCGGGTCGCGGCCGAACTCGGCGGCCAGCGCCCGGGTCTCGGCCACCCGGCGGCGCACCCCCTCGGCGTCGGCGCCGGCGACGAAGACCACCTCGGCGTGCCGGGCGGCGAACCGCTGTCCGCGCGGGGAGCCGCCGGCCTGGAACAGCACCGGGGTGCGCTGCGGACTGGGTTCGGACACGTGCGCGTCCGGCACGGTGAACCAGCGGCCGGCGTGGTTGATCGGGTGCACCTTGGCCGGGTCGGTGTAGACGCCGCGCTCGGCGTCGCGCACCACCGCGTCGTCCTCCCAGGAAGCCTCCCACAGTTTGTAGACGACCTCGAGGAACTCGTCGGCCCGGTCGTAGCGCTCGTCGTGCGGGATCTGCTGGGCCAGGCCGAGATTGCGTGCCGCGCTGTCGAGCTGGGAGGTGACGATGTTCCAGGCCACCCGACCGCCGGTCAGGTGGTCGAGGGTGGTGAACTTGCGGGCCAGCAGGTACGGGTGCTCGTAGGTGGTCGACACCGTCACCCCGAACCCGAGGTGGCTGGTCTGCGCGGCCAGCGCCGGCACCAGCGGCAGCGGGTCGCTCACCGGGGACTGGGTGCCGGTGCGCAGCGAGGCCTCCGGGCCGCCGCCGTAGGTGTCGAGCAGCCCGAGCGCGTCGGCGATGAACAGCGCGTCGAACCCGCCGTCGTCGAGGATCCGCGCCAACCGCACCCAGTGGTCGACGGTGTTGTAACGGTAGCTCTCGTCGGCCGGGTGCCGCCACAGCCCGTAGTTGACGTGCGAGACGGCGTTCATCGTGAAGCCGTTGAGAACGATCGGTCCTTCGGTGCTCATCGCCGGTCAGTTCCCCTGTCCGCCGTGGCCGGTGGTGACCACGCTGGGCACCGGGTCGGTGCCGTTGATGAACCAGTCGCCTAGGATGCGGGCCTTGTACACGGTCGGGTTGTGCGAGGCCAGCGTCCGCGCGTTGCGCCAGTGCCGGTCCAGGCCCTTCTCCTCGGCCACCGAGGAGGCCCCCAGCGCGTCGAAGATCGCGGTGGTGGCGTGCAGGGCCGCG
Organism: uncultured Mycolicibacterium sp.; assembly: GCF_937941905.1. Classification (GTDB taxonomy): domain Bacteria; phylum Actinomycetota; class Actinomycetes; order Mycobacteriales; family Mycobacteriaceae; genus Mycobacterium. Next base: position 141,158 of record NZ_CALDGS010000094.1, read on the forward strand.
TCGATGATGGTCAGCTGCGCCTGGCTGACCGCCACCCAGGCCTCGACGAGCCGCCGCCGCGCCCCAGCCGCGTCGCCGGTCAGCCGGCCGGCCACCACGTGGTCGAGGCTGCGCGAGGCGGCCGCCAGCGCGGCGTCGGCGGTGAACACGTCGACCGAGATCCGGCCGACGACGGCGAGCAGCTGGGCGTCGGCGGTCGGGTTCGGGTCCAGGCCCTGCGGAAAGTTGCGCTTGCGCTGCGAAAGGGTGGTGTTGCCGTCCCGGAACGCCGCCCGGGTGATGCCGGTGAGCACCGCCAGAATCGCGTTCTGGTAGAAGTGCGGCTGGTAGGAGAACCGTTCGGCGGCCGGGAACACGTCCTCGCGCTCCACCCGCACCGCCTCGTAGCGGGCGCTGCCGCTGGCGGTGGTGCGCTGGCCGAAGCCGGTCCAGTCGTCGATCAGGGTCACCCCGTCGGCGTTGCGGCGCACCAGGGCGGTGAGCAGTTCGCCGTCGTCGCCGCGGCCGATGACGTCGAGCCAGTCGGCGAACAGGCTGCCGGTGGCGTAGAACTTCGAGCCGGTGAGCCGGTAGTGGTCGTCGGCGGCGGTGATCCGGGTGGCCATGTTGGCCTGGGTCAGCCCGTTGGCCTCGGTCCAGCCGCCGCCGACGAACTCGCCGTTGAGGAAACGCTTGATCCAGGCGTCGTTGACCGCCGAGACCGGGGCGTTGAGCCGGTCCTCGACGAAGGCGAGATGGTTGCGGAACACGTGCGCGACGTTGGGGTCGGCGGTGGCCACGTCGGCCAGCAGTGCGAAGGCCTGTTCCAGCGAGGCGCCGAGCCCGCCGAACTCGACCGGGATGCGCACCGTGCCGAAGCCGGCGTCGTTGAGCCAGCGCACCTGCTCGTAGGGGAAGATCCGCTTGCGCTCACGCTCGAGGTTGCCCTCGGCGACGCGCTCGATGATCGGGGCGAACCGCTCGCGCAGCTGTTCCAGGTCGGCGGTGGCTGGCCTCAGATAGGTGTTGTGCTCGGTCACTGAATTGCCTCTAGTTCTATGTGATTTCAAAAGCTGTGCGGTCACGCCCGGGGCGGCACCGTGGCGCAGGACATCGCAGGACGCCTGCCACGGTTCCGCAAACGACTTGGCCGGGCAAGGAATTGGCTCGTCGCGATTCTTTCCCCGCGGCGCGGGTCAGGACGCGGCGCGGTAGTAGTTCGGCGGCACCGGCAGGCCGAGGTGTTCGCGCAGCGTGGTGCCGGTGTACTCGTGCCGGAACAGGCCGCGTTTGCGCAGCACCGGGACCACCTGCTCGACGAACGTCTCGAACTGCCCGGGCAGCCAGGCGTGTTGCAGTACGAACCCGTCGGCGGCGCGCGACTCGAACCAGGTCTGCATGGTGTCGGCGATCTGTTCGGGGGTGCCGGTCACCGACAGGCCCCAGCCGTTGACGGTGCGCCACAGGAACTCCCGCACCGTGGGGTTGCCGTCGGTGGCCAGTGCGCGGTAGCCGGCCAGGGCGGTCTGGTGTCGCTCGGTCGACTCGGGGAACGCCGAGGCCGGGACCGGTGCGTCCAGGTCGGCCCCGGTCACGTCGACCTCCACCTCGAGCAGCCAGCCGGCCTGGTACTCCGGGCTGAAGTACTCGTAGGCGGTCTGCTCGGCGCGGCGCGCCTCCTCCTCGGTGGAGCCGACGATGAACCGCAGTGACGGGGTGATCAGCGGCGGCACGGACCGGCCGTAGCGCCGGGCGCTCTCATTGACCTGCCGGTAGAAGGCCCGCGCCTTGTCCAGCGTGCCCTGCCCGGTGAAGATCACCTCGGCGTGCCGGGCGGCGAACGCGCTGCCGGCCGGTGACGAGCCGGCCTGGAAGATGACCGGCTGGCCCTGCACCGAACGGGCAGCGCCCAGCGGGCCTTTCACGTCGAAATACCGGCCGTGATGGTCGGGCACGTGAATTCTGCTGACGTCGTTGCAGATCCCGCGGGCGCGGTCCTCGACAATCGTGTCGGTGTCCCAGCTGTCCCACAGCTTGCGGACCACGTCGAGGAACTCCTCGGCGATGCGGTAGCGCTCGTCGTGGTCGGGCACGCCGCGGCTGGAGAAGTTCTCGGCGGCGGCCTTGGCGAAGCTGGTCACCACGTTCCACCCGGCCCGTCCGCCGGACAGGTGGTCCAGCGACAGCAGTTGGCGGGCCAGGTGGAACGGGTGGGCGAAGGTGGTCGAACCGGTCACCACGAACCCGATCCGCTCGGTCAGGCTCGACAGCGCCGCACTGGTGGTGAGCGGTTCGAAGTCCTCGGTGATCTTGTAGGCCCAGGTCTGCGGCGGGCCGTAGTTGAGCCCGTCGGCGAAGAACACCGCGTCCAGCGCACCGGCCTCGGCCGTGCGGACGTGTTCGATGAGCCGTTTGCGGACCCCGGCGGTGCTGTTGTCGAGGTCCGGGTGCCGCCACGGACCGGCCGACCTGGTGTTGCTGAAGGTCAGCAGGTGCAGCTGCCGCGGCGCGATGTCGGTCAATTCGCTCCTCTCCGTTTCTCCCCCGGGCGGATTGCCAACCTAGGCGCGCCGCGGACCGCCGCCCAGGGTTGTGTTCATCGCGAAATTTTGTCCCCGGTCCCGCTGCCCGCCCGGTCAGCCGGCCACCGGGGCGGGGGCCTCCACGCCGAGTTGCACCGGGCGGATCGAGCGCTCCCCGGCGACCCGGTCGGCCAGCGACTCGAGCCGACGCAGCTGCTCGTCGCCGAGGGTGATGCCGACCGCGCCGATGTTCTCCCGCAGGTACTCCACGTGCCGGGTGCCCGGGATCGGCACCACGTCCTCGCCACGGGCCAGCACCCAGGCCAGTGCGACCTGGCCGGGCCGCACCCCGAGCTCGTCGGCCACCGCCGCCACCTCCGCCGCCAGCGCCCGGTTGCGTTCGAAGGCCTCGGCGCCGAACCGCGGGTGGGCGCGGTGGGTGACGCTGACGTCGTCGGGGGTCTGTACCCGCCCGGTCAGCCAGCCGCGGCCCAGCGGCGAGTAGGGCACGATTCCGATCCCGAGTTCGCGTGCCACGGCCAGGGTTTCGCGTTCGATCTCCCGGCTGAACAGCGACCACTCGTTCTGCACCGCCGCGATCGGATGCACCGCATGGGCCCGGCGCAGCGTCTCCGGGCCGGGCTCGCTGAGCCCGATGTGACGCACCTTGCCGGCCGCGACCAGCTCGGCCAGCGCGCCCACGGTGTCCTCGATCGGCACCTGCGGATCGACGCGGTGCAGGTAGTACAGGTCGACGTGGTCGACGCCGAGGCGGCGCAACGACGCGTCGATGGCCCGGCGCGCGTACTCGGGACGGCCGTCCACCGGCCGGGCGTGCGGGTTGGTGGCGCGGTCGAGCGGGAAGCCGAACTTGGTGGCGAGCGTCACCTCGTCGCGCCGGCCCCGGATGGCGCGGCCGAGCAGCAGCTCGCTGAACTCCGGGCCGTAGATGTCGGCGGTGTCGAACAGGGTGATGCCGGCGTCCAGCGCCGCCGCGACGAGGTCGCGGGCCTGCCGCTCCTCGGCCGCGTCGGCGCCGGTCCGGAAGCTCATGAAGCCCAGTCCGATGGTCGAGACCTCCGGGCCGTGCGTGCCGAGCCGGCGGGTGGGAAGTGCGCTCACAGTGCTGCTCCGTTCGATCGGGGACGGGAATCTGGTGGAATCGGGTTCAGGCGCCGTGAAACGGTGCGCCGGAGACGAGTTCGGACTGCCGGCCGTCGACCCCGCGCGGGATGTCGCCCTCGAGGGTGACCCGGTAGAGCACCCGGTCGTGGCCGAGGTGGGCGGCGTCGGCGATGGCCAGGTGCGCGGTGGCGCGGTTGTCCCAGAACGCCACACTGCCCGGCTCCCAGCGGAACCGCACGGTGTACTCGGGCCGGGTGGCCTCCTCCCACAGCAGCCGCAGGATCCGTTCGCTCTGTTCCGGGTTGAACCCGCGGATCTCGCGCGGGCCCCGGGTGAACCCGGGGCTGACGAACAGCGCCCGCTCCCCGGTGACCGGGTGCACCCGCACCGCCGGGTGCCAGGCGGCGAGGTTGGCCTCGCGCACCTTGCGGTCGCGCTGGCTGCCGGGCGCCGCGCGCGGGGCGAAGCGGTGCAGGATGTCGAGCCGGTCGGCGAAGTCGCGCAGCGGTTCCGGCAGGTGTTCGTAGGCGGCGACGAGGTTGGTCCACGCGGTGTCACCGCCGTACGGCGGCAGCACCTCGGCCCGCAGGATCGACGCCGCCGGCGGGTTGACCAGGGCGGTGACGTCGGTGTGCCAGCTGTGGTCGTAGGAGGTGCGTTTGCGGCCGAGCTGGCGTTCGTAGCGGCGGCTGTCGATGGGCAGGATCTCGGGGAACCCGGCCGGCGGGTCCTCCTCGTGCGGGTGCGCCGGGGTGACCCGGCCGAAGCGACGCGCGAACGCCACCTGTTCGGCGTGGCCGATCCGCTGGTCGCGGAAGAACAGCACCTTGTAGCGGTACAGCGCGGTGCGGATCTCCTCGACGACGGCGGGTTCCAACGGTTCGGCGAGGTCGACGCCGCGGATCTCGGCGCCGATGTGGCCGGCCACCGGCCGGACGTCCAGGCCGACGGCGGTGTCTGCGAGTTCGGTCATGGGGCCCCCTTCGGTCGTGCCGGATCCCAGCGTCGGGGCCGGGGCGGATGCGAACAAGGCAGCGCCGCTACCGGAATCGTTCACCGGTACTTAACTGGCCGACAGTTTCGTGCGCCCTGATTCTCTTTGCGCGGCCGGAGAATCCGCAGGTCAGCGCCGGTTACCCCGGTGCGGGGCAGGCGAGGAGCGCCGGGGCGGGTCCCGGCGTCTGCGACGATGGCCACATTCGGAAATGCGTTGGGGGGTGGTGGTGGCGATGCTGGATCTGCGCCGGATGATGCTGCTGAGCGACCTGGCCGATCTCGGCTCGGTCGGCGCGGTCGCCGAGCGCCGCGGCATCACGAGTTCTGCGGTCTCACAACAGCTCCGGGTGCTCGAGGAGGAGGCCGGGGCGGTGCTGTTCCGGCGTGAGGGCCGAACCCTCGGGCTGACCCGCAGCGGCCAGGTGCTCGTCGACCACGTGCGCCGGGTGCTGGCCGCGGTGGACGAGGCGATGAGTGCGGTCGCCGAGACCCGCGACCGCACCGCCGGGCAGCTCTCGGTCGCCGTGTTCAACATGGGGGTGCCCACGCTGGTGGCGCCGATGGTGCGCCGGCTCGGCACCGAGGTTCCCGACCTGCGGGTGCAGGTCCAGCAGGAGCACAGCGCGGCCGCGCTGCGGCTGGTGCGCCAGGGCGAGATCGACCTGGCGGTGGTGTGCAGCCACGACTTCCTGCCGCCGGACCCGCTCGGCGGGCTGGTCGGCGAGCGGCTGCTGGTCGAGCCGCTGGTGGTGATGGCGCCGCGCCGGCTGCACGCCCGCATCGCCCAGTTCGGGCTGGCGGCGCTGGCCGACCGGCCGTGGGTGACCGGGCCGCGCGGGTCGGGGCTGGCGGTGGCGCTGTCGCGCGCCGGCGAGCGGGCCGGCTTCACCCCGCAGGTCAAGCACCGGGTGGTCGGCGCGCAGAACATCTGCGACCTGGCCGCCACCGAGACCGCCGCGGCGGTGGTGCCGCGGCTGTCGGTGCCGGCCGCGCTCGCCCACCTCGTGGTGCCCGACCTGCAGCTCGACAGCCGGACCATCAGCGCGGTGCTGCGCCCCGGCCGCCGCCGTGACCCGAACATCGCCCTGGCGCTGCGCGCCCTGCGGGAGGTGGCCGCCGCGGCTCTGCCGGACCGGCCGGCCCAGCTCAGCCCGGCCTCCTAGCCCCTCCCCTTCCCCGCGAGCAGATGCCCCCCTTCGGCGCCTTCGCCCGTCGAGCGTGAGCCTCCGGCTGAAATCTAGCCCCGAACCTCGCTCACCAGCTCACGTTCGGCCGAAGCGAACTCCGACCAGGCCGTGAGCACCGCCTCCAGCTGCTCGGGCGAGTGCCGGCCCAGCCCGCACTCGGTGGCGATGCCGAACTCCGGCAGGAACTCCGCGGCCAGCGCGGCCCGGGCGCGGGCCCCCTCGGCGCCGTCCTCGGCGTGCAGCAACCCGAGGTAGACCTCGGTGCCGGGCTCCAGCGCCAGCCCGCTCAGCGGCTGCCGTTGGGCGCGCCGGGTCCAGGTCGCCACCGTGGCGGCGTGGATGGCGTCGATGCGCCGCGGTACGTGCCGTGACAGCCCGTTGGCCAGCGTGACGATCGCCGTGGCGTCGCGGGGCAGGATGTGCCGGCCGCCGCGGCGGGCTGCCTCCTCGTCGGGCGGGGTGCCCATGAACGGCGACGCGCCGAACTTCGAGTCGCCGTAGCACAGGTGGAAGGTCAGCTCGGCCTCGTCGTCGATCCAGGACGCCAGCCGCGCGGTGGCGGCGAAGATCGGCTCGAACCCGCCGTAGGGGTTGTCGAACCAGCCCTCGACGGTGGCCAGCTCGGTGGGCAGGTCCCATTGCACCGCGAGGTCCCGGGGCGGGACGAGCTCCTGCAGCCGCAGCACGCTCTCGCGCAGCCGCTGTTCGTAGGCGTAGGCGATCTCGACCCAGGAGTCGAACTCGGCGAACGAGTTCACCGCGTTGATCGGGGTCGGAATGGACACCAGGAAGCGGGACTCCGGCGCCAGCACCCCGTCCCGGCGGGCGGCCAGGAACCGCTGGTAGGACTCGGCGGCGACGGTGTGGTAGTCCACCGGCCGGAACGCCACCTCGACACCGGACCGCACCCGGACCCGGTCGCCGACCCGCTCGAGCGTGGGGTTGTCCAGGAACAGCGGCGCCTGGGTGAGCACCCAGTTGGCCCGCTCCCCCGGCTCGCCGTCGGGAACCCGGGTCACGCCGGGCTGCAGCCGGGTGCCGACGAGCCGAAACGCGTCGTCGACGGTGGACACGTTGATGCTGCCGGTCAGATAGAGCCCAGCCATAGTCGGACTCCTTGGGGGGATAAGGGGATTCAGAGGAGCACGCCGAGACGGGGCGGCAGCGTGCCGCGCAGCGTGTGGTTGCCCAGGTGCACGTACTTCCAGCGGGCCGGGTCGTGCAGCGAGTGCACCCGGACGTTACGCCAGTGCCGGTCCAGCACCAGGTCCCGGTCGGTCGCCGAGGTGCCGGTGAGTTCGAAGATGCCGCTGGCGATCTCGACGGCGAACTCCTGCGCCAGCGCCTTGGCGGCGGCGACCTTCAGGGACGCCTCGGCGGCGGCCTCCCGGGTCAGTTCCGGTGCCGCGAGCGCCTCGTCCACCAGCCGCGCGCCCTTGGCCAGCAACGCCTCGAGCGCGTACAGCCGCGCGGTGAGCTCACCGATCCGGCGCACCACGTGCGGCTCGTCCCCGGCGTTGTCCACCCCGGCCTCGAACCAGGGCCGGCTGCGGGTGGTGACGAACCGGGCGCCGTCCTCGAGGGCCGCGCGGGCGATGCCGATGTCGACCGCGGCGTGCAGCGCCTGGTCGAACGCGCCGAGCACCGACGGCGGCGCGGTGTGCGGGTCGGGATCGGGGCCCTCGTCGATGACGAACGCGTCCTCGACCGTGACGTCGTCGAGCACGACCTCGCCGCTGGCGGTGCCGCGCTGCCCGAACGACGACCACTTGTCCAGGTTCAGCGTCACCCCCTCGTCGGTGGGGCGAACGAACACCGTTGCCCCGTGCGACGGTTCGACATCGGTGATGCGGGCGGCCACGGCGATCCACCCGGCCCCGAGCGCGCCGGTGGCGTAGTACTTGGTGCCGTTGAGCCGCCACGTGCCGTCGGGCCGGCGCACCACGGTGGTGTTGCGGTCGACGCTGCGCTTGGTGCCGCGCTCGACGCTGGCGTTGCCCAGCTGCACACCGGCCAGGATGTCGGCGTAGATGCGCGGTGCCGGGTCGGCGTCGCCGAGGCCGCGCAGTGCCTCCGACAGCACGAAGTGCGACAGCAGCAACTGTCCGACCGCCGAATCGGCCTGGGCCAGAATGCGAAGCACCTCGACGACGGTGGCGTGCGGCAGCTCCGGCCCGCCGTGGGCGGCCGGCACCAGGATGCCCAGCAGGCCGGAGTCGGCCACGGCCCGCAGTTCGGCCTCCGGCAGGGTGCCGGTGCGTTCCCGTTCGGCCGCCCCGGCGGCGATCGTCTGCGCCAGGGCACGGGCGGTGGCCAGGGCCTGCTCGGTGGAGTTGAGCACGGGGATGGTCGGTGCGGTGGTCGTCATGGCGGCCACGCTACGGGCCCGAAGCGCCGTTACGAACGCGAATCAAGCGACGCTGAAAGGGCGTTCACGAACGGTGTAAGCCGGCTCGGCACCGACCTGCGCGCCGGCGGCGCGCATCAGCGCCACGAACGCGGCCAGTGGGGTGCCGGCGGCCGGCGGCTCGGCGGTGGCCACCGCGATCCGGCGCACCGGCCGCGCGCCGGCCACCCGGCGCAGCACGACATCGGTGCGCGCCCCGGTCGCGGCCAGCGAGGGCACCAGGGAGACACCGAGATTCGCGGCGACCAGGCCCTGCACGGTGGTGTAGTCCTCGGCTCGAAACGTCACCGCGGGCCGGAAACCCGCGTCGCGGCAAGCACGTTCGAACACCCGCACGTCCGGGCAGTCACCGGTCTGGGTGCTGACGATCCAGGACTCCTCGGCCAGCGCGGCGAACGGCACCTCGACGGCCGCGGCCAGCCGGTGGTCGGGTGGCAGCACCACGAAGAACTCGTCGTCGTAGACCGCGACGGTGTGCACGTGCCGGAATTCGGGCGGGTCGCCGGGCACCTCGGTGACCAGGGCGGCCTCCGCGCCCCCGGCGTCGAGCAGTGCCACCCCCTCCTCGGGCTCGGCGGGCAGCAGTTCGACGTCGATGCCCGGGAAGCGGGCCCGGAACCGGGCGATGGCCCGGGGCAGGATGGTGGCCGCCGCGCTGGCGAACGACGCGACCCGCAGCAGCCCCGGCCGGGCGCTGCCGAGCCGGGCCAGATCCGCCTCGGCGGCGGCGATCGCGGCCAGGATCGTCTCGGCGTGCTCGAGCAGCCGGGTTCCGGCGGCGGTGGGCCGCACCCCGGTGGGGCCGCGCACCAGCAGGGTGGTGCCGAGATCGCGTTCGAGCGCGGTGATCTGCTGGGAGACCGCGGAGGTGGTGTAGTTCAGCGCCGCGGCGGCCGCCGACAGCGAGCCGCAGCGCACGACCTCCCGCAGCACGGCCAGTCGGCGTACGTCGAACACGCGGCAAACCTAACCGGCGCGCCGCGGGCCGCCCACGGTTGCGATCACCGCGAGGAAATCTCGGTACGCCCCTGCTCAGTACGCGGAGGCCAGGCCCTGTGGCTTGATGCCGTGGTGCAGTTCGGCGACGTCGGGGTGGGCCCGGGTGCGCGACTTCCAGGCGTTCTCGCCGTAGGTGTTGTAGATGGGGTTGTTCGGGTCGTCCTCCACCCCGCGCGACAGTGCGGCGAGCTCCGGCGGCAGCGTGATAATCGGGATCACCGCGTCCAGCGACGGGTTGAGGAAGTACGGGATGGACACCCGGTCGGTGCCCGGCGGCGGGGCGAGCACGCGGTGGCGGGTGGCGCGCAGGTAGCCGCCGGTGGCGACCTCGAGCAGCTCGCCGATGTTGACGATGAGCGCGTCGGGCACCGGCGGCACGTCGATCCACTCCCCCGCCGCGGTCTCGACCTGCAGGCCGTCCGAGTCGGGCTCGACGAGCAGCAGGGTGAGCACCCCGGAGTCCTTGTGCGCCCCCACCCCCTGGGTGGTGTCGGCGGTGCCCGGGTAGCGCACCACCTTGATCAGGGTGGCGGGCCGGTCGGCGAAGGTGGCGTCGAAGTGGTCCTCGGCCGCGCCCAGCGAGGCGGCCCAGTGCCGCAGCAGCCGCATCCCGACGGCCGACAGGGTGCGGTCCCACTCCTCGAACGCCGCCCGGAACCCTTCCGGCCGGCGCGGCCACAGGTTCGGGCCCTGCAGCCGCCAGTAGCCCTGCGCACCGGGGATGACCGGGCGTTCCGGGCCGATGTCGATCTGCTCGCGCCAGTCCACCCGCCCGTTGGTGAGTTCGCCGCCGATGCGGGAGTAGCCGCGGAACTGCGGGCTCTTGAGCTGGCTGATCTCGTTCTTCTCCGCCACCGGCAGGGCGAAGAACTCCCGGGCCAGCCGCAGCACCCGCTGCATCTGCTCGCGCGGCACCCCGTGGCCGACGAGGTAGAAGAACCCGTGGTCGTGGGCGGCCTCCCGCAGCCGGGTGCGAAAGCCCGTGGGGTCGGTCTGCGCGTCGGAGAGGTCGAGCACCGCAAGCATGGCGCCCATTGTGGCCGGTGCGGGCCGGCCCGGCAGCCCGGGTTCATCGACGGTGTACGGGTGTGCAGAACTCCTGAACCCCCCACCCGATGCCCCGCGAGTGACCGTGTCGGTACGGCGACACGCCGGGGTGCCCCGCCCGTGCGCGGTCGCCGACGCCACGATGAGCGGCCGGGTAAGGCCGTCATGCCCGCTCGCCACGCGTCCTCCACCACCGCCGGCGCCGGCCATCACCTCGCCGCCGCCATGCCGCCGTTGCGGTACGTGACGTGCACCGCGGGGACTCCGCTCCGATACCGGTCAAGGGGTTCGCGCGTCGCGAAGCGCGGCGTGATCAACCAGGTACAGACCATATGGACGACGACGGCGTCGTTCAAGCGGGCCGGCCTTGCGGTCGATCTCGGCACGGACCGGCGATGAAGCGGCGGGGCGGCAACGAACCGTTGGTTCGGCCGGCCGATGAGCCGGATGAGCCCGGTCAGAGCGACATCGGTGATCTCCAGATCGTGGCAGTGGAACAGAACGCCCTACGGTCGGTCTCGCGGTGGCGCGACACGACACTCACGTCGCCCACCCTAGCGAGGGTATTCGGTGCCCTGGTGAAGACAATGCACAGGTTGCCCCAGCACACACGGTCGCGGATCCACGGTGCTAATGACCACGCCGCGAACGCCTCCGGATGCGGTCACTCCGCGAGCAGGTCTTTGGCTACGACGGTGCGCAGGATCTCGTTGGTACCCTCACCGATCGTCATCAGCGCCGAGTCTCGCAGGTAGCGCTCCAACGGGAACTCCTTGACGTAACCGTAGCCGCCGTGCACGCGCATAGCGCCGTAGACGACCTCCATGCCGGCCTCGGACGCGAAGATCTTTGCCATACCCGACGCGGCGCTGGCCCGACCTTCCCGCTCGGTCCTGACCGCAGCATTGATGTATAGCAGCCGCGCCGCCTCCACCTTGGTCGCCATGTCGGCGAGTTTGAGCTGAATCGCCTGGTGCTCACCGATCTTCTTACCGAACGCCTCGCGCTGTCTGGCATATTCCAGCGCGTGCTCCAGCGCCGCGCGGGCCATGCCGGTCGAGGCCGCCGCCATGTAGATGCGACCCCGGTCCAGCGCGCTGAGCATCTGGTAGAGCCCCTTGCCTTCACGCTCGCCGAGCAGATTGGCCGACGGCACCACAGCATCCTCGAAGAGGACCTCGCACAACTCCACACCGCGGTGGCCGAGCTTTTCGTAGTCACTACCGAATCGCAGCCCTGGTGTGTCCTGCTCCACCAGCATCAGGCTCATCCCGTGGTGGGGAGGATCGATATTGGGGTCCGTCTTGACCAGTGTCACCAGCGGGTCCGCGTGGCGGGCATGGGTGATGAAGATCTTGCTACCGTTGAGGATGTAGTTGTCCCCGTCACGGCGCGCGGTGAGCTTGATGCGCTTGAGATCTGATCCGGTAGACGGTTCGGTCAGCGCGATACCACTCATCCGCCGACCCGCCGCGATGTCGGGCAAGTAGCGTCGTTTCTGTTCCTCCGTGCCGAACGAGCTGATCAGGTACGCGCCCGAGCTGACGGTGTAGACGAGGCTGGCCAGCCCCATCCAGCCACGGGCCAGCTCCTCGAACACCAGTCCGTAGCCGATGTAGTCCAGCGGCGAGCCGCCGTACTCCTCTGGAACGGAGATCCCGAACAGGCCGAGCTCGGCCAACTCCGGGATCAGGTCGTCGGGATACTCATCCTTGGCCTCACGTTCGCTCGCGGTCGGGACGACACGCTCGTCGACAAACTGCTGCACCAGGTTTCGCAGTTGTACATGATCTTCGGTCAGGCCGGGCGGAATGTGGTTGGAACTCATCGTCGTCCTTCGGGATACGGGTGCCGATTCCGGCTCAGGGCTCGACCCATGCGTCGGCGGCTTCGGAGATCGTCGGGAACCAGATGCCCTCGTGGCTCATCACGTACTCGATAAACCGCTCCAGCATGAGGAGGTTGTGTGCCCGGCCGATGGTCTGGGGATGCAGCGTCCAGGTCATCATCCCGCCGGGACAGCGCGCGTAGGCGAAGTCGAATGCGTCTTTCCACCGCTGCAGCACCGTCTCGTTCGACTGCTGGGTGGCGTTGCCCTTGAGCAGCTCCAGTTCGGGAAAGTCGTCCAGCGACCAGGACACCGGAAACTCCAGCACGGCCGAGGGCTCACCGAACGCGTTACCCCGCTCCGGGTCGATCCGCGTCACCATACGCGGGCGGTACGGGTAGAAATCCCGACCCTGTAGCGACGAGTCCCAGTCGAATCCGAGCTCGTGCAACAAGTTCAGTGTGTTCTCGGTAACATCCAGGGCCGGCGACCGGTAACCGCGGGGCCGCCGGCCGGTGACCTCCTCGTGCAGCCGCAGCTGCAACTCCAGGAGTCGGCGCTCCTCGCCGGGCTCGAGTTTGGGCACGTACTCGTGGTAGACGCCGTGTGCGGCGATCTCGTGGCCGTGTTCGACGATGGTGGCCACCGCCTGCGGAAACGTCTTCATGGTGTGGGTCGGCACACACCAGGTGGTGGTGATGCCGTAGCGTCGGAACGTCGCCAGCAGACGGGGGGTCCCGACCTCGGCGCCGAACTCGCCCCGCGACAGGTTGGCCTGCGACGGGGCACGGAAGGTGCCCATCCACACGCAGTGCGCGTCGAAGTCCGGACTGAGCGCAATCGCCAGCCTCTTGCCCTCGGGCAGTTGCAAAGGCATTTGTGCCCCTTTCAGATTCGAGACGACTAGGCCGTGATCCGGTCGTCGGCGTACACCATCGCTCGCGCCCCTCAATCGGCCGTGTTCAGAAACACCGGCTGGAGCGCCTGGGCACCAAGCCGGTAGTCGGCCTCGCTGGCACCGATGATGCGGCGTTCCCGGATGAACGGCAGAGCCCGCTGCGGGTGCGGACTGTCGATCTCACGCCCCAACCGGTGTCCTGAGAAGATGGCGTCGGCAATGAAATTCGGCCGCACGCAATCACCGATCCGGTACACCGCCGAGATCTCGTTGACGGCCCAATCGTCCCGTCGGGCCATCAGCCCCCGGTACAGCTCGTCGTCGGCCTTGCGGGTGCCCACCAGCACGACGTTGTCCACCTCGACGATCTCCTCGTCACGGTCCGGGCAGGTCAATCGCACATGGGTGGCGTCGATGGCGGCAACCTTTGTCTCCACCCGCAGCTTGACACCCAGTTCACGCAGGTCGTAGAGCGTGCGGGCAATCTCTCGGGTGTAGCGCTGATACTCGCCGATGTGCTCACCCCGGGTGGTCAGCCACACCTGGCAACCACGCCGGGCGAGCAGCTCAGCAATGCCGGGACCCATGAAGTAGCCGTCGGAATCGACGACGACCACTCGCCGCCCCACCTCGGCGCCGTCGCGCACCACCTGTTCGGGGGTCAGCAGCCGCTCGCCGAGCACCGGTTCGAGCCCGAACGGCAGCCGGTCGTGCGGGTCGATACCGTCGCGCAGGTAGTGCGACCCGGTAGCCGTGATCACGATGCCCGCCCCGTAATCCAGCGCGTCCTCGACGGTCATCGGGGTATTGAGGATGACCTCGACGTTGTCGAGCTTGCGCAACTGGTGCTCACGGTACTCGATGATGCGCCGCCACTCGTGCCGGCCCGGCAGCTTGGACACCCAGGCGACGTTGCCGCCGATGTGGTCGCCGGCCTCGACGAGATGGACGTTACGCATGCCACGTTTGCCGAGCACCATTGCGCATTCCATACCCGCGGGGCCAGCACCGATGACGAGCACGTCGTTGTCGTGATTGGAGGCCGTGGCGAACACCTCGGGGTGCCAGCCGCGCCGGAACTCCTCACCCGTAGTCGCGTTCTGCGTGCAGGCGATCGGAGCGGTGCCGATGTCGCGGGAGACACAGAAGTTACAGCCGATGCACTCCCGGATGTCATCGATCTTGCCGGTGCGCACCTTCTCCGGCAGGAACGGATCGGAAATTCCGGCCCGGGCCGCGCCGATGAGGTCACACTGTCCGGCGTTGATGATGTCGACCATGGTGTCGGGGCTGTTGAACCGGCCGACGTTGACGACCGGCTTGCGGGTGTACTGCTTGAGCCCGTCGACCCACGGCTTCTCGTGGTTCTCAGCTGCGGTGCGCGACGACTGTGCGTCCTGTGCCCAGTCGAACCCGCCGATGACGAAGTCCCAGTAGTCGACGTAGTCGTCCAGGATCTGCAGGATCCGCGGGACATCCCCGCCGGCGCGCAGGCCGCGCTCGCCGAGGCCGAACGGTGGGTCGAGGGTGTCCACACCCAGCCGCAGCCCGATCGCACAGTCGTCGCCGATCGCAGCGCGGATCGCGGAGAGCACCTCACGATGGAACCGGGTGCGATTCTCCACGGAGCCGCCGTACTCGTCGGTACGCGTGTTGTAGTACGGGACCAGCAGGTGGTGCAGGATCGACGCGGCGTGGCCGCAGTGCAGGGTGATCAGATCGAAGCCGGCCTCGCGGGCGCGAAGTGCGCCGGCGACGTAGATCTGTTTGATCTCCTCGAAGGCCTCCTTGTCGGCCTCGATGAGGCTGCCCACATACGGCACCGCCAGCGACGGATCACAGGGGGTCGCAACGACACCGCGAGGGGTCAGACCGCGGTTCTCGGCCAACGGTCCGACACCGGTGTTGTACTCGATCTCGATACCGGCGAGCGCCCCGTGCCGCCTGATCTCGGTCGCCACGTGGGCCAGGTTCCGAACGTCGCCCTCGTCCCACAGCCTGGTCATCCGATGCGGGGTCTTGTCCATCTCGGGAGCGATCGTGGTCGCTTCGGTGAACACCACGCCCCAGCCGCCCTCCGCCCGCATACTCCGGTACCCGGCGGCCGAGCCGGTGTGGTCGGCCCCGAATCCAATGGCGTGCGGCGTCGCCCAGAAGCGGTTCTTCGACACCTTCGGGCCGAGCTGTACTGGCTCGAACAGCACCGAGTAGCGATTGGACAACGACACGATTCGCATCCTTCGTCTGATCAGTGGATTGGGCTGGTTATCGACCACCATAGGGATCCCACGCCCACCGCCTCCTCGTATGGCTCACAGGAAACCGGCGCAATCCCTGGGAGGATTGACAACTGGCAGGGCCGACGGGCTGATGCAACGAATACGCCGGCGGCTGCCTCGATATGAGGTCGGCAGCCGCCGGCGTACGTAATCGCGGTCGCGCTACCGCGTGCGGACACGGATTGGCCAGGCGCCGCGGCGTCGGCTCACTTCACGACCACCACATCGCAAGCCGTGTCGTTCATCACAGAACCGGCAACGGAACGCGACGAGCCCCCGGTCATTGCCGCCCGATCCGGGCGTACACCGCCGGATTGTTCCGCTTGTGCCATTGCGCCATGGCCATTCCGACTCCGAAGAGGACGTAGATGAAGATCAACACGCCGTAAGCCATCATGGTCGAACCGGACACCAGCACGGTGATGTTGGCGGTCGCGAGATACAGGCCGATCGCGAACCCGATCGCGGCGATCGCCGGCGCGATCTTGGTATGCCAGACGGTGGACACACCGCGGTGATTGCGGTTCATGTACAGCGGAATTGACAGACTCGTCAATAGAAGGACGATGAACAGGACGTAGCTCGCTACGCCGGTGTAGATCGGGTAAACGCCGGCCGGGTCGACGTTGATCATCGCGAACGGCACGATCAACAGTGCACACAGCACCGTGGTCACCACCGACGCCCGGTACGGCGATCCCTGGGTCGCGTGGACCGCGGCGAGGCCACGCGGGATCACACCGTCGGAACTCAGGTTGTACAGGTAGCGCGCCACGACGTTGTGGCCGGTCAGGACGGTGGCGAACACGCTCGTGGCCACCAGCACCGTCGCCACATCCACCAGCAGCCGGCCGCCGAACTGGCCCATGCTGGTCAGCATCGACCCGGCAGAGTCCTCGGCGGCCACCGTCACCGCGCGGCTCTCGCCGAACGACTGGATGAACAGCCACGCGGTCACCGAGTAAAGGATGGCGATCAGTGCGACGACGATGTACGTGGCCCGCGGCACCGTCCTGGACGGATCCTTCGTCTCCTCCCGGAAGATCGCCGTCACCTCGAACCCGCTGAACATGGAGATCCCCCACAGCACCGCCAGAGCGACGGAGCCAGACAAGAACGCCTGCGGGGTGAAGGACCCGAACGACATCCCCTCGGGCCCACCCTTGCCCAGGACGCAAAAGTCGTAGACCACCACGATGACGAGCTCGGCGACCAGTGCGACGGTCAGCACTTTCGCCGACAGATCGATCCGCAGATAGCCGAAGACCGCTACAGCGGCGAGCAGCCCCAGGGTATAGGCCCACCAAGGAACCGCCGGGCCACCGTAGGTCTCGTGGACCAACTCGCTGAACGCGATGCCGCCGAAGATGTAGCTCGCGGTGAACGCGCACAGGTAACCGACGACGGAGATGAAACCGGCTCCGAGTCCCAGCGACTTGCCGAGACCGGCCGTCACATACGCATAGAACGCACCCGGATTCGGCAGGTACCGCGCCATCGTGGTGAAGCCCGCCGCGAAACAGGCGACGAGACTCCCCATCACAAGGAACGTCATCGGCGCGCCCAGCCCGTTGCCGAATGCAACGATGACCGGGATGAAGCCGATGACGACGACCAGCGGTGCGTTGTAGGAAAGTACGCTGAACACCAGGCCGAACACACCGAGGTTGCCCCTCAGTCGACCTTGATTGCCGGCTTCCACAGGCTCGTCCCGCCCGAGCCTTTCGCCTGTGTGGCTTGAGGTCATGACCACTTTCCTCTCGATGCTATTTCTGAGCGACATCGGCGCCCGGCAGACGTGGTGTGAGCCGGAGCACTTGCTCGTCGGAATCTAGGTGTGGTCAGCACCTCACACCATTAGAAAAATACTGAGAGTCCGCTGCCCGGATAGGGTAACTTACGCATCCGCACGGACGGCGACGGGGTGTGCGGTCCATTTACAGGCACCACCGACAGCACACATCCATCCGTCCGTCCGCCACGGTAAGACGTTGTTCCCGTTCGCTGCCTGCGACCGGCGCTACACAACATCGCGCGCTTGTCGGACCTCGTCATTCCGGAATAAACCGTGCCTCCTCCACGACCGGCCGGCGCCATCGGCCCGAAAACATCCGGCCTCCAGGTCGCCGACGAAGCCGGTGACCTGGAGGCCGGGGGAACGCGTACTCGGCACGAGCGCGTACGGACTGCAGCCATGGTCGGCGTGCGTCCTCGCCTCAGTGTTCGATTTTCAGCACACCCCGGATGTTCTTGCCCGCGAGCATGTCGTCGTAGGCCTCGTTGACCTGCTCGAGCTCGTACTCCGCGGTGACGAGTTCGTCGAGCTTGAGCTGGCCGGAATCGTACAACCGGATCAGCTTACGGATCGTTTCGTGCGGATGACCGGCACCGGCCATCGTGCCGGTGATCCGCTTCTCGTAGAGACTGAGTTCGAGGCTGGGGATCTCGAGGAGGGTGTTCGGATTCGCCATCGAGGTGACAACGACCGTACCGGCCTTGCGGATAATGCGGAAAGCCGCGCTGACCACCGGCGGGGTGACCAGACCGACCGTCACGATCGCCGAGTCCGCTCCCTGTCCCCATGTGGTGTCCCAAACGAACTCGTGTGCCTCCTCGGCCGTTGCGAACACATGCGTAGCACCGAGTTCCAGTGCGCTGGTTCGCTTGAACTCAACCGGGTCGACGACGACGACGGTCCGGGCTCCGGCAATCTTGGCGCCCTGCATCGCACACGCACCCACGCCGCCGAAGCCGTAGATCACGACCACGTCCCCGGGTTGCACATCCGCCGAGATCACCGCGGACCCCCACCCGGTCGGGCCGGCACACGACAGGAGCGCGAACGGCGCCATCGGACGGGAAGACTCGATCGTCAGCGCGCAGTTTTCGGGGATGACATTGTACTGCGAGAAGGTGCCCAAGAAGTCGAAGTTGCCGACGCCACCGTTACGCCCGCGCATCCGATAGGTGCCGTCGATTCCCCTGCCGCTCAGCAGATCCTTGCCGTTGTCGCACAGTGCCGGTTTGCCCATGGCACAGAAGCGGCACCGTCCGCAGAACGGCATGAACGTGCCGACGATGTGATCGCCCACTTTGTGGGTGGTGACCCCGGGCCCGACCTCCATGACCACACCGGTGCCCTCGTGGCCACCGATCATCGGTGGCGTCTCGCCGTAATCCCCGTGCCGCAGATGCTCGTCACTGTGACAGAGTCCGGCATAGTCCCAGCGGACGAGGATCTCCCCGGCCTTCGGGGGATCGAGTTCGAACTCCTCGATTTCGAACTGCCCGGGGCTTTGCCACATCACAGCTGCTTTGGTCTTCATTCGAGACCTCCTCCCTATTTCGAAGCACGGGGTCGCGGACGTACGTCGGCCCCGCTGACAGTCGGTCATCGTGGGACGGTTGGCCGACGTCGGCGGCGATGACACGGTCTCGTTCGGATATTGCCGGACGAGGTGGCCATGAAGCCGGAACGAACGCGAGCCGAACCGAGAAGCAATTCATGCCTGGACACGACCGCGCCCGGCGCCAACCTCAGAATTGTTCGAACGTCCCGGGACGACGCCAGAACATCAGCGTCCACCTGCCGGATTGACACACCGTATCATCCTGTTTTAGCGCATTGCACTCGAAGGTTACGATGCCGCGGTCCGGTTTCGAGTTCGACGGACGGAGATCCGCGACCGTCATCTCGAGCCGAATCGTGTCGCCGATGAAGACCGGTGCACGCAGGGTGCAGGTGAACTCCAGGAATGCAATCGCCGTATCGACATTGATCCCGAGGCGAGTCCATAATCCGGTGGTGATGGCGAAAGCGCCCGGGCCATGCATGATCCGTTGTCCGAACGGCGTCCGGCTCGCGTACTCGGCATCGGTGTGCACCGGCATGTAATCACCTGAGAAACCGGCAAAGTTGACGATATCCACCTCGGTGATCGTTCGGCCCGGTGTCACCCATTTTTGACCGATTTCGAAATCATCGAAGTACAGGCCGGTCGCCGCGGTGACTGGTCCATCGGATTCGGTCACTGCTGCTCCTTTCGAGAACGCCTCGACATGCTCAGGCTGCGGCGATACCGCCGGTGATGCTGATCGCCTGCCCGGTCAGTCGGGCCGCCCCCGGACCCCCCAGAAAAACCACCATCTGGGCTTGATCCTCGGGCGAAGGCAGACCCAGGTGTGCCTGGGCCGCAGCCTTTTCGAACAGCTTCTTGCTGAACCCCTCTTTCAACGCACGTTCGGTTGTCGGCGTTCCGGAGATCAGAGACGGGGTAAGGGCATTGACCCGAATCCCATTTCGCTTGCCCTCGATGGCAGCCGTTCGGGTGAACATCACGATCGCGGCCATCGCTGCACCCAGCACCGACTCCCCGGGCGTGGCGATCTTCGCGGCATCGGACGCCACGTTGATGATGCTCCCCCCGCCGTTACTGGACATGATCGGGAAGACCGCTCGAGTCAATAGCATCGGCGGGCCGGCCTGCTTCGTCAGCGTGTCGATGATGTCATCGATCGGGATGTCCTTGAGCAACTCCGGCCGATAGGCGGGCGCGGACACCGAATTGACCAGTACGTCGATGGAACCCAGTGTCTCGTGGGCGTGATCGATCGCCGCTTGCACCTGGTCCGGGTCGTTGGCGTCCATCGCGATATGGGTGACCTGTACATTCTCGGCCCGCTGCGCTACCAACGCGCGCGCGGCCTGCCCCCGCTCGGGATTCAGCGACAACAACGCGAGTCGGCGCACGCCGGCATCGACGAAGGCAAGCGCACTGGCGAGTCCGATGCCGGACGACCCGCCGGCGACGACCACGGCCATCTCCGGGTAGTCCCGCACTACAGGCGTGTTCATGGTGATGATCAGTCTCTTTCTTCCGTGTCGATCGATATGACGCCGTCGGTTACCAGTCGGCCGTCGGGCCGGGACTCACCATCGCAGGCGGCCGGCGACCCGGCCGGTTCAGCGCTCGAACTGGGCGGGTTCACGCACCGATCCAGCCGCCGTCCACGTGCAGTACTTCGCCCGAGACGTAGCCAGCGCTCTCGCTCGCGAGATAGAAGACGGCTGATGCGATGTCGGCGGGGTCACCGCCGCGCCGGGCCGGGATGAGCAGATCACGGAGCTCGACGTTGCTGGAGAAGCCGACATTCGTGTCAGGGACGATGTCTCCGAGAATCTCGGCAGAGTTCTGCCGGATGTTCGACTTGATCAACCCCGGAGCCACCACGTTCGCAGTGATGTTGAACCGGCCGAGATCGTAGGCGAGCCGGCGCACGAAGCCCTCCAGGCCCGCCTTCGAGGCGCAGTAGGCCAGCCCGTCCGGCAGGGACCGCTGTCCGGCGATCGACCCGATGCAGACGATCCGGCCGTACTGCTGCGAGATCATCGTCTCCGCAACCGACTTGACGACGTTGTAGGTGCCGGTCAGATTGATGTCGATCACCCGCTGCCACAACGCCGGAGTGGTCTCACGAATACCGGCGATCGCGTCGAACACACCCGCGTTGCTCACCAGGACGTCGATGCGGCCGGTCTCGGCGACTACTTGCTCGGCCAGTCCCTGTACCGCGGACAGGTCGGTCACATCGACGCGGTGCGCACTCACCGCGCCGGGAAGCGCGTCCGCGACGGTTGCAGCTCGTTCCTCGGAGATATCAGCCAGAAAGACACGGTCGCCGGCTTCGGCGAACACCTTCGCAATACCGGCGCCGATACCGCTACCGGCTCCGGTGATGATGACACTGCGCGCGCTACTCATTTCTGTGATCCTTCGACTCTTGCGACTCTTGCCTGGCGAACCCCCGACCACGCTCCGAGCATATTTCGGCAGGTTCAGACGGCAATTGGTTAATATCTGAAGCCATTACGACAGACCTTGGAGATCTTCCAAGCGCCTCGCCGCGTGACTCGGCGTCCAGCGAGCCTCTCGCTGTCCGCGGTCGGTACCGGCGACCGTTATCGTTCGGCTTCGCCGGGCCCCAGTCCCACTACGGTCAGCGACGACCGGTCGGCACGCAGATACTCGGCGAACTCGTCCTGCTCACCGGCGATAATCCGAGCCAGTACCCGGCCGGCGATCGGCCCGGTCGCCATCCCCGAGGTGTGTCCGACATTGAGGTAGGTGCCGTCGACCCTGTCGACGACCGGCAGCAGGTCGGGGGTGTTGCTCTGCAGTCCCGCCCACAACGACGTCACGCCGAACTTGCCGTAGGCGGCGTACCGATCGGCGGTGGTGGTGATCATCGCCTGGGTCGCGCGGATGCTGATGTGCGGATTGAGCGATCCGGTGATGTCGACGCTGCAACCGATATGCAGCGACCCGTCGCGGTAATGGGTGATGCAGTCGTCGTAGTCCCAGTCCTCCACCGCCAGACCGTCCACCCCGGGCAACGGGTTCGGTGGGGCGAACGCCTCGGGACGAAACGACGGCAGGTCCTTGAGCGCACCGCAGGCCGCCACCCCGCGCGGTCCGTGCATGATCACACTGGGTCGCTGGTCGAGCGGTTGGGTCACGATCTGACCCATCCGGCTGGTGGTCAAGGGAACGTAGATACCCTCCGGGTCCAGGTCGCGGGCCCAGGCTCCGGTCGCCCAGACCACCCCGCCGCTGTAGACGTCCCCACGTGTGGTGCGCACGCCGATGACGGCATCACCGCGCCGAATGGTTGACAGCACCGCGGTGTTGTCGAACCGCTTCACGCCGGCCTCGGTGCAGGCCATGGCCAGGCCGCGCACGAATCGCTGCGGATCTACCTGCCGGTCCTCGGCACAGTAGACCGCGCCGATCGCTGTGGAGGGCAGCAGCGGCGCATACCCCAGCGCCTCCTTGCGGGACACGAAGTCGATCTCGAGGCCGTGCGCGCGGCGATCGGCGACGTAGTCGGCAAGAATCTCCCGCTGTTCGTCGGTCTCGTAGAAGAACAAGCCGCCCATCGCCCGGTGATCGAATCCACCCCCGATCTCGGCGTCGTACTCGTCGTACAGTGCCGCGCCGGCACGAGCCAGATCCAACTCGATACCGCCACGCTGCAACTGCAGCCAAACCGCACCCGGATTACGCCCGGAACCACCGAACGCCGCGAACCGCTGTTCCAACACCGCCACGTCGAACCCACGCTTACGCAGCTCGAACGCCGTGCACATCCCGGCGATGCCGGCACCCACCACGACCACGTCGGCAGTAGTCAGCGGTTCCGAGGCGACCATCGGCGGCTCCCTTTCCGGTTGAGGTGTGACGCGGCGACAAGAGCAGTGGTGTGATCCGCCAGAGAGATTACGGAAATCCGGGGCCGGTTGACCGGGGGGACGGCACCGGCACCACGGCGGTTGGCAGAGCAGACGGCTGCGATGTCACATCGACGGCCCCTCGGTTCGGCGGTCTTCCGAAAGTTACGCCACCTCGCAGTGCCTTTGCATCAGAAATCCACCAAGAAATCGCAGGGCCGTCTCATGGATCATCCAATCTCCCGACGGTGCGAGCCGCGTATCCTGCTTGCGTCGAGGATTGAGGGGCCGCGTATGTCTGATCCGGTAGCGGGATCCACCCTGGGTGTGGTGCTCGCCGAGCTCGGCCCCAACGCCACGCTGCTCGGCAACCACGACAGCTGGTTACACCGCCCGGTGAGGGCGGCGGTACTTTGGCTGCCGCCGAGCGCCCCGCCCGACGGCGAGGACATCCTGGTTGTGTGTCCACAGCCGGTCACCGATGCCGCGGCGCTGGAGCCACTCCTCGGGGGTGTGTCCTCGCGGATCGTCGCTCTCGCGGCGGCGACCGAACCGGTGGCCACCGCGCTGTCGGCATACCAGGACCGTCACGCCATCCTCCGGCTCGTGGACAGCGACGCAGCTGCTGACGTCATCGCCGCCGTCGCCCGCGCGACACAGCGTCCCGAGGCTGCGATTTCACGGCGGTTGACTTCGCTGCAGCGCACACTGAGTCAGGCCTTGTCCGACCAGTCGCCGGTCGAGGGCATCATCAACCGTCTCAAACGCATGTGCAACGCGACAATCGCACTGGTCGACAGGCACGGCCGCGCAATGCACACGACAGGCCCGGTCCCGCTGTCGTTGCTCTACCGGGAACTCACCAAGACCGAAGCGGAATCCCAGATCATCGATGTCGACGGCTGGCACGGAGTCGCTGTCCGCGTCACCGAGTCCGATGACCACGTCGGCTGGCTGATGGCCACCACTCGACGCCCGGCCTTTCCCGACCCCTACGCGATCTCCGCGGTGCAGATCGCCGCCACCCTGGTGGAGGTGGACCGGCGCATGAGCACGGTGTCGAGAGCCCAGGAGCGGGCGATCCGAGCCACCGTGCTTGAACAGGCCATCGCACTACGCCCGAACCGCGACAACCCCGAACTCGCCGGTCGGATCTCTGGACTGGGCATCACCTTCGGCGCTCCCCTGCGAGTGGTCGTCCTTCAGCCCATCCGCTCCCCGAGCCGGGCCAAGCAGGCCGATGCGCTCGAACAACTCGCCGGTACCGTCGGCGCGGTGCTCGCCGGTGCGGCGATCCCACATCTGCTCACGATTCACGACCGCACCGTCGTGGTGCTCGCGCAAGCCGACACCGCCGAGATCAACAGCCTATTCGCCGACCTGCAAGGAGTGCATCGGGGCATCGGCCGGACGGTCACGACGGTGGCAGACATTGCCGACTCCTACCATGATGCGCAACTCGCTGTCCGCAGCCTGCGCCGGGACCGTTCGCAGCGTGACTCGATGAGTTACGAGGATTTCGATTTCGCCACCGCGTTGTTCTCCGACGTCGGTCTCGACCGGATGGCCGAACGTGCGCGTTCTTACCTCGCTCCGATCTGCGACCGCGAAGCCCTCGTCGAGGCGTTGCAGACGTATTTCGACCACGGACAGAATGTCATCACAGCCGCCGACAAGCTCCACATCCACCACAATTCGCTGCGCTATCGGCTCTCGCGGATCGAATCCGCGCTCGACGCGAACCTCAAGGACGCCGGCGACATCGCGTCGGTATTCCTGGCGCTGACTGCCCTGGATCTGGTGGGCGACCTTCCAACTCCCGCCAAACTGACGGCCCGCACCGCCCAGAACGAAACCGGCATCGCCGACATCGCAGTAACCGGAGCGGCCACGGAGTACCCGGGTGGCGAGCCATCGCTCGGGGTGGTCCGGTCCGACGGGTGACGTCGACAGAAAACGGGACGCTGGGCGCGGAATCTTTGCGGGGGCGTTGACTCCGCAGTGCCGACGATTCCGGCGCCCAGCGTCCCTCCTCCTCCGGCCGGAGTGGTTCGTGGACCGTCAGGCCATGCGGCGTTTGAACATCACCAGCCACTGGCCTTCCTGGCAGACCACACCGTGCTGGTTGACAACCTTCACATCGAAGGTCACGATGCCGCGATCCGGCTTGGACTTCGACGGTCGCAGCTCGGCGACTTCCTGTTCGACGTGGATGGTGTCACCGATCTTCACGGCGTCTTTGAGCGACCAGTTCATCCCGAGGAAGGCGATCGCGGTACCCTCCTTGATGCCCAGCCGAGACTCCAGTCCGGTGGCGACGGCGAACACACCGGGCCCGTGGAAGATCCGGCCGCCGAACTGTGTGGTCTTGGCGAACTCCTCGTCGGTATGCAACGGATTGAAATCGCCCGAAACTCCCGCGAAGTTGGCCACGTCGGCGTCGGTGATCGTGCGCGACGGCGAGGTCCACCGCTGGCCTACCTCGAAGTCGTCGAAGTACAGTCCCTTGGCCTGATCCTGTCCGGCGGTCGGCGCCGAAACCGTTTGCGTCATGATGCTCCTCTTATCGCTCCTGCATGTCAGTCTGGAAGACTCCGGTGCCCCCGCACATCGTGACCGCACCGGAAATGTCGGTCACCCGTTGGAGGAATTACCAGCCGGGTCGAAGACCCGAATCGGCCTACTCCGAACCGTGTTTGATCATGACATGCTTGATCTGCGTGTACTCGTCGAGCGCATGCGTGGACAGCTCCTTGCCGTAACCCGACTCTCCGAAGCCGCCGAACGGCATCTCACTGACCGTCGGGAAATGCTGGTTGATCCAAACCGTTCCGAACCGCAAATCCCGACTGAACCGCATGGCCCGGTCGAGATCGGTGGTCCAGACACTGGCCGCGAGCCCATAGGACACGTCATTGGCCATTCGCAGCATCGACTCGTCGTCCGTGACGCGCTGAATCGTGGCGACCGGACCGAACACCTCGCACTGGACGATCTCCGAATCCTGGGCGACCTCTGTGATCACCGTCGGCGGATAGAAGAACCCCGCACCGTCGACGGGGGCACCGCCGGTGAGCACCCGGGCACCATCCGCCCGGGCACGTTCGACAAATCCGTGGACCCGGTCTCGATGGGCGGCCGAGATCACCGGCCCCATCTCGGCTTCGGGATCGCTCGGTGGCCCGACCTTGATCGCGGCGGCGGCCTCACAGTACGCAGCCACGAAGTCGTCGTAGACATCGTCCTGCACGATGACTCGACAAGCCGCACAACAGTCCTGCCCAGCGTTGGTGAAGGCTGCGGCGACGAGTTCGCGGGCGGCCCTGTCGACATCGTCAACGTCGGCGAACACCAGCACGGGGGCCTTACCCCCGAGTTCCAGATGGACCCGTGTCAGGGTGCCGGCCGCCGCAGCCGCCACCGCCTTACCGGTCGCCACCGCTCCGGTCACCGACACCGTGCGCACGTCAGGATGCTCGACCAACGCCCGCCCGGTGTCGCGGGTACCGAGCACGATATTGAGCACCCCGTCCGGCAGAACGCCGCGGGCAAGCTCGCCGAACCGGAGCGTGGTCAGCGGTGTCAGTTCGGACGGCTTGAGCACCACGGTGTTTCCCGCAGCCAACGCTGGGGCTACCTTCCACGCCGCCTCCATCAGCGGAAAGTTCCACGGCGTGATCAACCCGACCACTCCGACCGGTTCCCGCCGAACCAGCGAAGTACTGCCCGGCAGGTACTCACCGGCCCCCTCGCTCTGCGATGTACGTGCCGCCCCCGCCATGTACTGCAGCACATCCACCACCCCGGCCATCTCCTCGCGAGCCGCCGCCATCGGCTTGCCCACGTTTCTGGACTCCAGAGCTGCCAGCTCGTCGGTGTGCGCCTGCACCACCGACGCCAGTTCCAACAACGCCGCGGAACGCTCCGCCGGCGTGGTGCGCCGCCAGGTTTCGAAAGCGGTTCTCGCCGTTCCCACGAACCGTTCGACCTCAGCGGCCTCGGCGCTGCGGAAGACCTCGATCCGCTCGCCCACGGCGGGATCGACCACGTCGAAGGTCGATGGGCCGACCGTCTCGGCAGACCAGTAGTCCCGCAAACTCGATGCGGCGTCGACAGGGATTGACACGACTTCCTCACTTCAGGTTTCGGACTCAGCGAGTCACCGGAAAACGCCGTGGATGCCCTCACCCACCCGGTGAGCGGGGCGGCGAGCTGGAGCCGTCCGCCGGTGAACCGGGCCGGTTCTCACGTTTCCCCCGCTGCGGAACATGTCGAGGCGTCCTCGTGGTCGGCACCGGCCCGCAACGCCTCGGCCACCGCGGTCGGCAGCGGCCGCGACTTCGCGTTCGTCACGTCGACGTTGACGTAGACGATGTTCACCTCGGCGATCTCCGCTCCGTCGCGGGTGATCCGCGTGAGCAGCGAAAAACTGGAGTTCCCAACCCGGGTACAGGTCACGTCGACATCGAGAACGTCCTCGAATCGTGCCGGTGCACGAAAATCGATCGTCGCCTGGGCCAGCGACGGATCCACGCCGGCCGCCAGCAGTTTCGGATACGGCCAGCCGATCGAGCGCACGAACTCGGTCAGCCCGACGTCGGCGATCTCCAGATAGCGGCTGTTGAACAGGAAGCCTTGCTGGTCGGTCTCGTGGTAACGGACGCGGTGGCGCAGCACGACCGCCATCAGAACTCCGCTTCGGCACGAAGTTTGGCGAACAGGTCCGTGCGGCGCAGCGCCAGCCCCGGTGCCTCCGGCTGGGCCCGGGATGCGGTCAGCAGGTCGTGGTCGAGCTCGGCAACCACGAGGTCCTCACCCTTGGCCGCCGAGATGGCCAGCAGGCCGTCGTTGATGCCGATGGTCTTGTCCACGGGCGTGCTGATCAGCGCCTGCCCGACGGCGTGCAGCGGTGCATCCTCGGGCAGTCCGCTGCTGCCGACCAATGGCGACATCACCACGTAGAGCTGGTTCTCGATGGCTCGGGCCTGACAGCCGATCCGGACTCGGTGAACGCCGCGTCTGTTCCAGGTCAGCGACGGGCAGATGACGAGGTCGACACCACGTGATACCAGGTATCGCGACAGTTCCGGGAACTGGATGTCGGCGCAGATCAACACGCCGGCGGTGAACGGGCCGATGCGGGTGACCAGCAGCTCGTCACCGCCCCGGGCACCCATGGCGTGCTCCGGCGGTGTCAGGTGGATCTTGTCTTGGGTCTCGACCCGGCCGTCCGGGTGCGCGACGATCGCGGTGTTTCGCAATGACCCGTCGTCGGCGATGCGGTTGTGGCTACCACCAACCACAACCAGATTGTGTTTGGCAGCAAGATATTTCACCCCGTCCGCGATGGCGTCGAACTGCGGCGCGAGCACGTCGCGGTAATCCACCGGTACCGTTGCGCCCGTCACCGCGTGATCGGTGATCGCCGCGAGCAGCCCGGTGCTGGCGAATTCCGGCAACACCACCAGTTCCGCCCCCGCCGACGCAGCCCTGCCGATGAACGCATCCATGTGTGAAAGCAGGTCATCCAGGCTGGGTTCGGCACGAAGTCCGAAATTTGTGGTGGCGACCTTCAGCGTCGACATGGCTCAGGCCCCCTGTGACTGCAGGAGTTCGGCGACCGCGCGGCGGTCCACCTTGTCGGTGCGTGGATTGAGGGGCAGTGCGTCGATGACCCGGTAGACGGTGGGCACCTTGAACGCCGCCAGTCGTTCGGCTGCGAATGCCCGCACGGCGTCGGTATCGATGTCGGTGTCGGCCGGAACCACGGCGGCGGCGACCTGCTGACCGTAGATCTCGTCCGGCAGTCCCACCACGCACACATCGTGCACCGAGGAGTGCTCGCGCAGCACCCGCTCCACCTCTGCCGGGGACACGTTGCTGCCTCCCCGGATGATCATGTCCGAAACCCGGCCAACCACATAGACGTAGCCGTCGGCATCGATCCGGATGAGATCTTTGGTGCGGTACCAGCCGTCGGCGGTGAGCGCCTTGCGGGTCTGCTCCTCGTCGTTCCAGTAGCCGAGCATCAGCCCGGGTCCGCTGGTCCAGGCCTCCCCCACTTCGCCCGGCGGCACGTCGTTGCCGTCGGCGTCGACGACCCTGACCGACGATCCCGGCACCACCTTGCCGGCCGAGCCGTGCACCGGCTGTGGATCCAGCACCGGGTCGTAGGTGACGAACGGGAAACACTCACTGGCACAGAAGTTGTCGTAGACCGGACAACCGGTGAGCGCCTGCCACCTGCCGAAGGCGACCTCGTTGCGCGGTTCACCGCCGGAGACACAGAACCGTAGCGAGGACAGGTCAAGCTTGTCGGCCAGCGATTCGAGGTGGGCGACCAGCTTGGTGAACATCGTCGTCACTCCGGGCAGCATCGTGGCCCGGTGGCGGGTGATGGCGTCGATGATCAATTCCGGTCGGCTGCGCCGCAGCGTGATGACCGTCCCGCCCCGCAGCAGCGTGGTCATCGAGGTGCTGGCCAGGCCGAACAGCCAGGCCATTGGCAGCGCCACGATCGTGCGGTCCTCGGCGGTCATGCGCCAGGTCCGCCCGAAGACCTCGGCGGCGTTGCACACCGCCGACTCGGAGATCATGATCGCCTTGGGCCGGCTGGTGGTACCCGACGAGTAGCAGATCAGATGCAGCGGTTCGCGCAGGCCGTCGGGATTGGGCCGCCGCCCGGATCGGACCTCGGTGGCTTCGAACGCGCCATCGATTACCGCCACCGGCAGCTCATCGCAGACCGCCGCACGCACAGCCGCCTCCGTCCGGGTGTCGGCGAGCGCGAGCACCGGGTCGGCGTCGGCAAGACAGAACCCCAGGTCGGCCACCGGCGCGGAGGGATAGATCGTCACCAGCACGGCACCCGCCCGCCACACCGCGAACGCGCTGACCAGGAAGTACCCGGAATTCTCGGCGACCAGCGCGATGCGGTCACCGGGGCGCACGCCGGCGTCGACGAGCCGCTGCGCACGCCGGTCGATCTCCGTGACGAGTTCGGCGTAGGTGAAACTTGCCTGCTCGTCGCTGATCGCCGTGCAGTCCGCGCGGACGGCGGCGACATCCCGCAGTTCGGCCAGGAACCGGCCGGGTGGGACATGTTCGATGGCGGTCACTTCGAACCCCGCTTCCCGGATGTTGCGGTCAGGCCGTGGTCGCCGCGTTCGGAGCAGCGGCATAGCCGATCTCGGCCGGCCAGCCCGCGGCGGCCAGGTCGGCGGCCAGATCGCGGCGAGGCACGTCGTAGTCGACCGTCTCGCGCGGGACGAGTCGCCCCACCCTACCCGAGGCGAGCTCCTCTGACATGTGTGCGATGACCCCGGGGATGGTGCCGAGAATGGCCAGCGCGGTCGATTCCTCGGGGGTGAAGCCCATGGCGACGGTGATCGCCGCCATCATCGCCACGTCGTTGATCGGGAAGTGCTCACGACCCGGCTGCTTGGTGAAGGCGCGGTGCACGGCCTCGTACAGCTCGACCTGCTCGCTCCACAGCCCGTTTTCGATCGCGATCTTCTTCAGGATCTGCGCGCGCGGGTCGGTGTAGCGGAACACCGGGTGCCCGAACCCGGGGATGCGCTGTTTGCCGGCCCGCGCCTCGGCGACCACCTGTTCGGCAAAGGCGTCCATGTCGGTGGCGCCGGAGGCCTTGAACCGCGCGTAGGTGTCGATGATGTACCGTGCGGTGTTCTCGGTGGCCAGGCCGTAGTCGCCGGCCGACAGCGCGGCGGCGGCCAGGCCGGCCTGCACGTGCGGGTTGCAGGACACGACGTAGCGCGCGGCGGCGGTGCCGGACTTCTCCAGGCCGTAGTCGAGCACCCCGGTCAGCACCGCGTCGAGGACCCGGGCCTCCTGCGGGCTCGGCAGCCGGCCCTTGATCAGCAGGAAGGTCATCGCCGTGAACGGCAGGCCGATCAGGTCGTCGAGCCTGTACCCGCGGATGTAGACCGTCTCGGGGGTGATCTCGCTGACTTCAGTGTGCCAGTAGCGTTCGGTCGCCTCGCGTTCCGCCATCAATCCACTTCCGTGCAGGGGTCCGGCAATTACGGCTCCGACGATAGGTGCGCACCCGAGCGAACACCGTCGGCACATTTCCGAAGAATCCGACCCATGCTTGGACCGGTTACGAAGCGACGGCTCATCCCGCACGCCGAGCGGCGCGTCTGCACCGAGACACGCCGTACGTCGCTAGGCGTTCTGCGGTCGCCCGCACGACACCGAGCGACCGCTGACGCCCGCCGACGCACGGCGTGTCGGCGTACAGACACGGTCGCTCGCGGGGAACGGAGGGGTGGCGGCGGGGCGCCCTACTTCTTGTTGGCGGGCTTGTCCCCGGCGGCGTCGGTGGACAGCGCGGCGACGAAGGCCTCCTGCGGGACGTCGACCCGGCCGATGGTCTTCATCCGCTTCTTGCCTTCCTTCTGCTTCTCGAGCAGCTTGCGCTTGCGGGTGATGTCACCGCCGTAGCACTTGGCCAGCACGTCCTTGCGCAGCGCCCGGATGTTCTCGCGGGCAATGATCTTCGAGCCGATCGCGGCCTGCACCGGCACCTCGAACTGCTGGCGCGGGATGAGCTCCTTGAGCTTGGTGGTCATCTTGTTGCCGTAGGTGTAGGCCGCGTCCTTGTGCACGATCGCGCTGAACGCGTCCACCGGCTCGCCCTGCAGCAGGATGTCGACCTTGACCAGCTGCGACTCGCGCTCGCCGGCCTCCTCGTAGTCGAGGCTGGCGTAGCCGCGGGTGCGCGACTTCAGCGAGTCGAAGAAGTCGAAGATGATCTCGCCGAGCGGCATGATGTAGCGCATCTCGACCCGCTCCGGCGACAGGTAGTCCATGCCCTGCAGGTCGCCGCGGCGGGACTGGCACAGCTCCATGATCGAGCCGATGAACTCGCTCGGCGCGATGATCGTGGTCTTGACCACCGGCTCGTAGACGGTGCGGATCTTGCCGGTCGGCCAGTCCGACGGGTTGGTGACGATCTTCTCGGTGCCGTCGTCCTGGATCACCCGGTACACCACGTTGGGGGCGGTGGAGATCAGGTCGAGGTTGAACTCCCGCTCCAGCCGCTCCCGGGTGATCTCCATGTGCAGCAGGCCGAGGAACCCGCACCGGAAGCCGAAGCCCAGGGCCGCCGAGGTCTCCGGCTCGAAGGTCAGCGCGGCGTCGTTGAGCTGCAGCTTCTCCAGCGCGTCGCGCAGGTCCGGGTAGTCCGAGCCGTCCACCGGGTACAGCCCGGCGTAGACCATCGGTTTGGGTTCGCGGTAGCCGGTCAGCGGTTCGGCGGCGCCGTTGCGGGCGGTGGTGACGGTGTCGCCGACCTTGGACTGGCGCACGTCCTTCACGCCGGTGATGAGGTAGCCCACCTCGCCGACGCCCAGCCCGGCGCACGGCTTGGGCTCCGGCGAGACGATGCCGACCTCGAGCAGTTCGTGGGTGGCGCCGGTGGACATCATCGCGATCCGCTCGCGCGGCATGAT
This sequence comes from uncultured Mycolicibacterium sp., assembly GCF_937941905.1. Taxonomy (GTDB): domain Bacteria; phylum Actinomycetota; class Actinomycetes; order Mycobacteriales; family Mycobacteriaceae; genus Mycobacterium. Next base: position 173,129 of record NZ_CALDGS010000094.1, read on the forward strand.
CTTCCCGTCGACGACGCGGACGTAGGTGACCACGCCGCGGTAGGTGTCGTAGACCGAGTCGAAGATCATCGCCCGGGTCGGGGCGTCCGGGTCGCCGGTGGGCGGCGGCACCTGGCGGACCACCTCGTCGAGCAGTTCGCGCACCCCCTCGCCGGTCTTGCCGGAGACCCGCAGCACGTCGGTCGGTTCGCAGCCGATGATGTGGGCGAGTTCGGCCGAGTACCGGTCCGGGTCGGCCGCCGGCAGGTCGATCTTGTTGAGCACCGGGATGATGTGCAGGTCCCGGTCCAGCGCCAGGTACAGGTTGGCCAGCGTCTGCGCCTCGATGCCCTGGGCGGCGTCGACGAGCAGGATCGCGCCCTCGCAGGCCTCCAGGGCGCGCGACACCTCGTAGGTGAAGTCGACGTGGCCGGGGGTGTCGATGAGGTGCAGCACGTACTGCTGCCCGTCGACCTCCCACGGCAGCCGCACGTTCTGGGCCTTGATCGTGATGCCGCGTTCCCGCTCGATGTCCATGCGGTCCAGGTACTGGTCCCGCATCGAGCGTTCGTCGACCACGCCGGTGAGCTGCAGCATCCGGTCCGCCAGGGTCGACTTGCCGTGGTCGATGTGGGCGATGATGCAGAAGTTCCGGATCTGCGCCGGCGGGGTGAACGTCTTGTCGGCGAAGCTGCTGATGGGAATCTCCTGGTGACGCGGTGTCCGGGAGCGCGTTGTGCGCCCTACCAGGGTATCGAGCACCACGAACCGGGACACAATCGCCGTCGCCGTCGCTCCCCTATGCTCGCACTATGGCGTCGCAGTGGAAGGCCGTCGGCCGCTTCGCGGGGCACCTGGTGTTCAACGAGGCGCCCCGGCTGCTGCGTCAGCTGCAGCGGCCGGGATCCGCTCCGCGCACCCTCGGCGAGGGACTGCGCATGGGCATCGACGCCGGCCTGTCGGCGCTGGCCCAGGCCGCCGCCCGCCCCGCGCCCGAGGTCGCGCTGCCGCCGGGCCGGCCGGTCACCCACCGCAGCGTGCCCACCGCGCGCCGGGCCCGGCGCGTCGTCTACGCACCGGACCTCGACGGCCGGGCCGACCCGGGCGAGATCGTCTGGACCTGGGTGGCCTACGAGGACGACCCGACCCAGGGCAAGGACCGCCCGGTGCTGGTCGTCGGCCGCGACGGCGACACGCTGCTCGGGCTGATGCTGTCGAGCAAACAGCACCGCAACGACGACGCCGACTGGGTCGGCATCGGCAGCGGCCCGTGGGACTTCGACGGGCGGCCCAGCTGGGTGCGGCTGGACCGGGTGCTCGATGTGCCCGAGGAGGGCATCCGCCGCGAGGGCGCGATCCTGGACCGCGAGCGGTTCGAGCTGGTCGCGGCCCGGCTGCGCCGCGACTACGCCTGGATCTGACCGAGGAAACGCACGTACGGCCCGCTGTCATCGTGGTGGATGCGGCAACGCACCCCGTACACGTCGGCGACGAGCTGCTCGGTCAACACCGCCACGGGCGGCCCGGCCGCGACGACCCGACCACCGGCAAGCACCACCACCTCGTCGCAGAACATCGCCGCGAGGTTGAGGTCGTGCAATGCCACGATCGCGGTCACGTCCAACCGACGTATCAGCGCCAGCACCTCCAACTGGTGTGCCGGGTCGAGGTGATTTGTCGGTTCGTCGGCCAGCAGCACCGCCGGTTGCTGTGCCAGCGCCCTGGCGATCTGCACCCGCTGACGTTCCCCGCCGGACAAGGTGTGCCAGTACCGATCGGCCAGTCCGGACAGTCCGGTGGCAACGAGTGCCTCACGCACCACCGCCCGGCCGTCCCGATCGCCACCGAGCGGGCCCGAGTACGGCGTCCTGCCGAGCGACACCACGTCGCGCACGGTCAGGTGCAGATCCGTTTCGGCGTGCTGGGCGACAAGCGCGATCCGCCGAGCCACCGTTCGACGTGGCAGCAACGCCACGGCGTGACCGTCGACGGTGACCGATCCCACGTCGGGGCGGTCCAGCCCCGCCAACAAGCGCATCAGGGAGGATTTTCCCGAACCGTTCGGGCCGAGCAGTCCGACGGTGCTTCCCGGCGCCGGCTGCAGGGTTACCCCCGCGAGGACGAGCCGACCCGACCGGGTCCAGCGCACCGAATCCGCGGTGAGGCTCACCGGACACCCCTGCCCCGGCGCAACAGCATCGCACCGAACGCCGGCACGCCGATCAGCGCGGTCACCACACCGGTCGGTAGCTCCTGTGGAGCGAACACGGTTCGGGCCAGGGTGTCGACCCACACCATGAAGACCGCACCTAGAATCGCGACGCTGGGCAGCAGCCGCCGATGCCCCGGACCGACGATCAGTCGCGCCGCGTGCGGAAGTACCAGTCCGACGAACCCGATTGCGCCGACGGCACTGACTGTTGTTGCGGTGATGAGTGCGGTGACCACCAGCAGGATCGCCCTGGCCCGTACCACCGGAACACCGAGCGTTGCGGCGGCGTCCTGTCCGAAGGCGAACGCATCGAGCACGTTCGCGGCCAGGAGGCAGACCACCAGGCCGATCCCGGTCGCGACACCACACAGGTACACGTCGGCCCAGCCCACCCCCGACATCGATCCCAGCAGCCAGAACAGCACGCCCCGGGTCTGTTCGGCATTGGCCGCCGACATCACGACGAACGAGGTCAGGGCGGAGAAGAGCTGGGTACCGGCGACCCCGGCGAGCACCACCTGTTCGGTACTCCCGCCAGCACCGTAGGCCAGTGCGAGCACCACCACGAACGCCGTCACTGCACCGATGAATGCCCCACCTGACAGACCCACCGCACTCGCGCCGACCCCCAGTACCACGACCACGACAGCGCCCGTCGATGCACCGCCGGACACCCCGAGAATGAAGGGATCTACCAGTGGATTCCGGAGCAGCGACTGCAGGATCGCGCCGCACAGCGCCAATCCCGCGCCGCAGAGTGCCGCCATGACCACACGCGGCAACCGCAACTCCCAGACGATCCCGTCCTGCAACGCGGTGGCCCCGGACGTTCCGGCACCCAGGTGGTCGGCCACGATCCGGTACACGTCGACCATCGACAGACTCGCCGGGCCTATCGTGATGGCCAGGGCCATCGACAGAGTGAGTCCTGCCAGCCCCGCCAACCACAGACCGGCGAGCGGACCGATACGGGTCAACAACGCTACGACGACATCCCGAACTCGCGCAGCCCGGCTGCGACCTTCTCGACCCCGTCGACGGTTCGAATCGACGGGTTCAGATCAGCGCCGTTGACCACGATGTACCGACGCAGTTGTACTGCGGTGAGGCGTCTGGTCACCGGGTGGGATTCCAGGAAGTCGATCTTCGCCTGCAACGCGTCACCGTCGATGGTGCGGCGACTCAGATCGGCCAGCACCAGTACGTCCGGGTTCCGTTCGGCGACCGCCTCCCAACTGACCTGTGGCCACTCCTCGTTGGTGTCGTCGAACACATTCCGCACCCCGACCGCCTGCGCGATCACACCCGGTGCGCCACAGCAGCCGGCGAAATACGGGGCCCGGATATCGGAGAACCAGAATGCTGCCGTCGTCCCTGGTTGCGCTCGGGTTTCTGACGCCGCGCCGAGGCGATCGCGCAGCTCGGCAATCAGCTGGCGACCGCGTTCCTCGACTCCGAAGATTCTTCCAAGGTCCGAGATTTCTTCGTAGACCAAATCCATCGTGAACGGCTCGATGCGCACGCCGTCACCATGCCCGGCATCTTTACCCGCACAATCGCTCGGCGCGAGATACGTCGGCACTCCGAGCCGTTCGAACTGTTCGCGATCGGCGACCCCGCCCGGGCCGAGGGTACCGGTGAACGATGCCGAGATGAAGTCCGGAGCGGTCTCGAGAACCGCCTCCAGTGCGGGCTTGTTGTCCGACAATCGCGGCACCCGCGCGTTCTCGCCCGCCAGATTCTCCCGAACCGGATCGGTCCAGGTAGCGGTGCCGACCATGCGATCGGCGAGCCCGAGAGACAACAGAATCTCGGTGGATCCCTGGTTGAGTGACACCGCACGTTGCGGCGACGCCGAAATCATCACCTGCCGACCACAGTTGAGCACGGTCAACGGATAGCCGTCGCTCTCGGCCACCGCGCTCTCCACGGCTTGCCCACACCCCACCACCAACAGCGCGAACACCGCAAGCAAGGCCGGAATCCGGGCGCTCATTGCGCCAATCCGTACGACTCGAGCGCGGCGGCAAGTTTCTCCACCGCATCAACCTGCCGAATCCCAGGGTCGAGTTCTGACCCGGCCAAAACGACGAAGTGTTCATTACGAACCGCGGTCATGTTCCTGGTTACCGGATGCGATTGCAGGAAACGGCGTTTCGAATCCAGGTCGTCTCCGTCGACCCGACGCCGACTCAGGTCGGCCAGGACCAGGATATCGGGGTCCCGAGCGGCGACCGTCTCCCAGTCGACCTCCGGCCAGTCCTCGGCGATGTCCGCGAAGACATTCGTGAGTCCAAGATACTCACTGTAAAGACCTGGGGCTGAACAACATCCAGCCATGTATGGGGTACGCAACCCGGAAAACCAGTAGGCAACCGTGGTCCCCTCCACCGCGGTCACATGCGCCGCCTCGAGCCGTCGCCGGAGCCCGTCGATCAATGCAGTGCCGCGCTCCGGAACCCCGAAGATCGCCGCCAGTTCCGCAATCTCGCCGAACAGCGTAGCGAACCGCAAAGGCTCGGAGCGGGTCACGGTTTCCCCGCTTACCTGGGCACCGGCACACACCGAAGGTGACAGATACCCAGCCACGCCGAGGTCGGCGAGCCGGGCCCGATCTCCGACCACCGCCGGAGTGAAAGTGTGTGCGCTTGCCGAGACGATGAGGTCGGGTTCGGTAGCGAGCACCGTTTCCAGAGCCGGGTCGTTGTCGGCCAGCCGTGGCACGCGAGCGTTGGCATCGGCGAGTTCGGGTAGCACCGGGTCGAACCAGGTGCTGGTACCCACCATGCGGTCGGCCAGCCCGAGCGACAGCAGGATCTCGGTGGAGGCCTGGTACAGCGACACCACGCGGCGCGGTGGTCGGTCGAAGGTGACGTCGGCACCGCAGTTCTGCAGTACCACGGGATAATCGGGTGTCGGGGTCGATGACTCGACAACGCTGCCGCTCCCACAGCCGGCGAGCAGCAGCACGGTGATAAGTGCGGTGATCGCACGCATCCGCCACGTCCTTGGTCAGGGCCCATATCGCGAGGCCGTTGAACGGGTCACCGGCCCCAGGCGATCGGACTCGAGGCGAGCGCCTCACACCGTTGCGCGTCAGTTCCGGATTCGCACCGGATTCCCCCGGGGTCGGCGCCCGTACTCTAGCAGGAGCGGATGGCCGATTTCCCCGCGAGCAGACGCCGCCCCTTCCGGCGCGGATTTCGCGGGCGCGGTAGGACCGGTCAGACGCCGGCCGGGGCGTGGGCGAACAGCGGCAGCACGCCCTGGCCGACGTGGTGGATCTCCACCCGCTGCGGGTAGCCGCTGAGCACGAACTCGGTGACGCCGAGCTGCGCGTACTCGTTGAACAGCGCGGCCACCTCGGCGTAGGAGCCGACCGCGGCGGTGCCGGCGCCGTCACGCAGCAGGCTCGGGCCCGCCCACAGCCCGGGGTGGATCTCCAGGTCGCGCACCCCGACGAGCTCACCGGTGGTCAGCGCCGCCATCCGGCGCTGCCCCTCCGAGCCGCTGGCCAGGTAGCGCTCGTGGGCGCTGCGCACCGCCTCGGGGGTGAGCCCGGTCATCAGCTCCGCGGCCCGCTGCCAGGCCTCCTCGGCGGTGGGCCGGGCCACCGTGTGCAGGCGCACCCCGTAGCGCAGGGTGCGGCCGTGCCGGGCCGCGGCGGCGCGCACCCGCTCGATCTTCTCGGCGACCTGCTCGGGCGGCTCGCACCAGGTCAGGTAGACGTCGGCGTGCTGCGCGGCGACCTCGATGGCCTCCGGCGAGCTGCCGCCGAAGTAGATCGTCGGGACGTGTTCGAGCGGGTAGGCCAGTGCCGCGCGCTCGATCCGGTAGAACTCGCCGTGGAAGCTGAACTCGGGGTTGTTCCACAGCCCGCGCAGCACGGTCAGGAACTCGCCGGTGCGCCGGTAGCGGGCGGCCTTGTCGGCCCAGTCGCCGAACCGGCGCATCTCGTCGTCGTCGCCGCCGGTGACGACGTTGAGCGCCAGCCGGTTGCCGGTGAACCGCTGATAGGTGCCGACCTGCTGGGCCGCCGCCGTCGGCGAGAGCACCCCGGGCCGGAACGCCACCAGGTACTTCAGCCGCTCGGTGTGCTGGGCCAGTGCCGCGGTGGCGATCCAGGAGTCCTCGCAGTGGGTGCCGGTCGGGGTGAGCACCGCCTCGAAGCCGTAGCCCTCGGCCGCGCGGCCGAGCTCGGTGAGGTTCTCCAGCGTGGGCTGCAGGTGGGTGCGCAGCCGGGTCTCGGCCGCCAACCGGTTGTCGGCGATGGTGGTGGTGTCGCCGTGGGTGGGCAGGTACCAGTGGAACTTCAGCGTCACGGCCCCGGAGTCTGCCGCGCCGGGCGCGGACCCGCCAGATTTGCGACCAGCGTGATCGGATCCACCGCCCGGACGGCCGGCTCCCCGACGCGGGTTCCGGGCGCCGCCTACCGGGGCGCATTCGGCGACGACGACCTGTCCAACGCTGTCGGGGAGCCGGCCGTGGTTCCGGTCAGCCGCGGGTGATGTAGGCCTGCAACTGCTGCTGCTCGGCCTCGAGTTCCTCCATCCGGGTCTTGACCACGTCGCCGATGCTGACGATGCCGACGAGCCGGCCGCGCTCCATGACCGGGACGTGGCGGACCCGGTTGTTGGTCATCACGGCGGCCAGGTCGTCGACGGCGTCGTCGGGGCTGCAGGTGAACACCAGGGCGGTCATGATCTCCGACACCGGGCGGGTCAGCAGGTCCGGGCCGTGTTCGTGCAGCTTGCGCACCACATCGCGCTCGGAGACCATGCCGACCACCCCCTCCGGGCCGATGACCACCATCGCGCCGATGTTGTGGGTGGCCAGCTCGGCGAGCAGCCCGGTCACCGTCGTGGTCTCGGTGACCGTGGCCACCGCCGACCCCTTGTTGCGTAGCACGTCCGCGATGCGCATCGCCGCCCCCGGGTGATCCAGCTCACACCAGCCTAGCGGTTGTCAGCGGGGCGCGCGCCACATCGGCCATAACGTCGGCCCGCCGCCGGGGACGACGATCTCCCCGGTGACCTCGAACCCGAACCGCTCGTAGTAGGGGATGTTGACCGGGTTGGAGGACTCCAGGTAGGCGGGGGCGTGCTCGGCGTCGACGCGGTCGAGCTGGGCGCGCATCAGCGCCTGCCCGTAGCCGCGGCCGCGCACCGTCGGATCGCTGCCGATGACGGCCAGGTACCAGTGCGGCTCGGCCGGGTGGTGCTGTTTCATCAGCTCGGCGAGCTGCTGGCCGGCCGTGGCCCGCGACCCCAGCGCGAGCAGCAGCGCCGGCAGCATGCGCAGCTCCTCGAGCCGGGACTGTTTCCACCGGCCGGGCGGGTCCCACAGCGCCGCCCCGCCGATGTCGGCACCCGCCGCGACCTGCGGGGCGCCGGAACGCAGAAAGTGGTGCCGGGTCATCGCGGCGAACATCCGCGGCAGCCCGCGGGCCCGGGCGGCCGGGTCGGGCAGCAGCCAGGTCATGACCGGGTCCTCGTAGAACGCCCGGCCGAGCACCGCGGCCAGCCGGCGCACCTGGTCCCGGCGCGCGGGGGTGACGTCGATCTGCACGACTCAACCCTGGCACGACCGGCCCGCGGCCGGTAGCCATGGTGCTCACCGGAGTGACCCCGCCGGGTGCCGGGGAATCGGCTAGGCCAGTCGGGTGATCTCGACGACGACGTCCAGATCGGTCGCCCCCTCGCCGGTGTAGATGCCCTTGAGCGGGGCGACGTCGGCGTAGTCGCGGCCCACCCCGACGCTGACGTAGCGCTCGTCGATGGCCGAGTCGTTGGTGGGGTCGTAGTGCCACCAGTCGCCGGTCCAGGCCTGGATCCAGGCGTGGCTCTGCCCGTCGACGGTCTCGCCGATCTCGGCGTCGGCGCGCGGGTGCAGGTACCCGGACACGTACCGGGCGGGGATTCCCATGGCGCGCAACAGGATCAGCGACAGGTGGGCGAAGTCCTGGCACACCCCCTTGCCCTCGCGCAGCGCGTCGAGCCCCGACGAGTGCACCCCGGTGGTGCCCTTGACGTAGGACAGCTCGCTGCGCACCCACTCCGCCGCGGCGAGCACCGCGTCCACCGGGTCGTGGCGTCGGGCGATCCGCTCGCCGACCCGTGCCACCCGCTTGCTGTACGGGGTGTAGCCGGTGGGCACGAGCACCTCGTGAAACCGGTCGGCGACCGGGTCGGATGCCAGCTCGTCCCAGCCGATCTTGGCCGGCGGTTCGTCCCGGTCGGTCTCCACCACCGACGAGGAGACCACCTCCAGCTCGGTGTGCGGGGCGTGCAGGTCGAACGCGGTGACCGCGGTGCCCCAGTAGTCGGTGTAGCGGTAGGTGCGGGTGGCCGGGACGGTCTCCACCCGGTTGATGATGACGTTCTGCCGGGAGTCCGACCGCGGGGTGAGCCGGGCCTCGTTGAACGACGCGGTCACCGGCGACTTGTAGGCGTACCCGGTCGAGTGCACGACCCGCATGCGCCACATCAGATCTCACCCTCCTCGATGACCGCCACCGGGGCGCGGCCGGCGTCGGTCCAGGCCACCCACGGCGCGGTGTGGAAGAACTGCACCGCGATCGCCTCCCCCACCTCGTGACAGGTGCGCTGCAGGTGGGCCAGCCGCTGCTCCAGCGACTCCAGCAGCACCCCCGGCTCCAGGAACTCCAGCTCGCTGCGGGCCCGGCCGAGCAGCCGCTGCGCCTCCACGGTGACGCCGAGCCGGTTGTGCGGCCGGTGCAGCAGTTCGTCGAGGTTGTGCTCGGCCAGGCGCAGCGAGTAGAACACCGACCGCGGGAACAGCCGGTCGAGCATCATGAACTCCACCACCCGGGTGGCGTCCAGCACGCCCCGGTAGGTGCGCAGGTAGGTGTCGTGCGCACCGGCCGAGCGCAGCAGCGTCACCCAGGCCGGCGAGGAGGCGGAGTCCCCGACCCGCGACAGCAGCAGCCGCACCGTCATGTCCACCCGTTCGATGGCGCGGCCGAGCACCATGAACCGGTAGCCGTCGTCGCGGGAGAGCGTGGAGTCGGCCAGCCCGGCGAACATCGCCGCCCGGCCCTCGATGTAGGACAGGAACTCGTGCGGGCCGAAGCGGCGAGCCGCGCGTTCCCGCTCGGGCAGCGCGTTGTAGGTGGTGTTCAGGCACTCCCAGATGTCGGTGGAGGTGACTTCCCTTGCGCCGCGGGCGTTCTCGCGCGCCGCACAGATGGCGTCGACGATGGAGGTGCCGCCCGGCACGTCCCGGCCGAACGCGACGATGTCGGTCAGCGACCACACGTCGAGCGGATGGTCCGGCGGGCTCATGCCCAGCACCCGCAGCAGGGTGCGCGCCACCCGGTCCGGGTCGACGCTGGAGTCCTCGAGCAACTGGTGCACGGTGACGTCGAGGATGCGGGCGGTGTCGTCGGCGCGCTCGACGTAGCGGCCGATCCAGTACAGCGACTCGGCGTTGCGGGCCAGCATCGGTGCTCCTACTGCTGCTGTTGCTGTTGCTGGGAGACCGGCACCGCGGGCTCGCGGTCGCGGTCGGACCGGGTGGTGTGCGGCAGGGTGCGCACCACCTGCGCGTCGCCGAGCTCGCGCGCGGCGCCGGAGGTGCGCGGCGCCAGCACCCAGGTGTCCTTGGAACCGCCGCCCTGGCTGGAGTTCACCACCAGCGAGCCCTCGGTGAGCGCGACCCGGGTCAGCCCGCCGGGCAGCACCCAGATGTCGTCGCCGTCGTTGACCGCGAACGGCCGCAGGTCGACGTGGCGCGGGGCGAGGTGGTCGCCGATGCGGGTGGGCACCGTGGACAGCTGCATCACCGGCTGGGCGATCCAGCCGCGCGGGTCGGTGCGGATCTTCTTGGCCAGCGCGTCAAGCTCCCTGGCGCCGGCCTGCGGCCCGAACACGATGCCGTAGCCGCCGGAGCCCTCCACCGGCTTGAGCACGAGTTCGTGCAGCCGGTCGAGCACCTCCTCGCGCTCCTCGTCGAGCCAGCAGCGGTAGGTGTCGACGTTGGCCAGCAGCGGTTTCTCGCCCAGGTAGTACTGGATGATGGTGGGCACGTAGGTGTAGACGAGCTTGTCGTCGGCGACCCCGTTGCCGACCGCGCTGGAGATCACCACGTTGCCGGCCCGGGCGGCGTTGAGCAGCCCGGCCACCCCGAGCACCGAGTCCGGCCGGAACTGCAGCGGGTCCAGGAACGCGTCGTCGATGCGCCGGTAGATCACGTCGACCTGGCGCTCCCCCTCGGTGGTGCGCATGTAGACGACGTTGTCGCGGCAGAACAGGTCGCGGCCCTCGACCAGCTCCACCCCCATCTGCCGGGCCAGGAGCGAGTGCTCGAAATAGGCGGAGTTGTAGACGCCGGGGGTGAGCACCACCACGGTGGGGTCGGCCTCGTTGGTGGCGGCGGCCTTGCGCAGCGCGCGCAGCAGGTGGGCGGCGTAGTCGCCGACCGCGCGCACCCGGTGGGTGGCGAACAGGTTGGGCACCACCCGGGCCATGGTGCGGCGGTTCTCCATCACATAGGACACCCCGGACGGGGAGCGCAGGTTGTCCTCCAGCACCCGGAAGTTGCCCTGGGCGTCGCGGATCAGGTCGATGCCGGCGACGTGGATGCGCACCCCGTTGGGCGGCTGGATGCCGAACGCCTGCCGGTGGAAGTGCTCGCAGGAGGTGATCAGCCGGCGCGGGATGACGCCGTCGCGGAGGATCTCCTGGTCGCCGTAGATGTCGTCGAGGAACAGCTCCAGCGCGCGGACCCGCTGGATGATGCCGCGCTCGAGCCGGGACCACTCCGCCGCCGAGATCACCCGGGGCACCAGGTCCAGCGGGAACGGCCGCTCCTTGCCGGACAGCGAGAAGGTGATGCCCTGGTTGATGAAGGCCCGGTCCAGTGCCTCGGCGCGGGCCTGCAGGTCCTCGGCGTCGACCTGGGCCAGCTCGGCGTGGATGTTGCGGTACGGCGGCCGGACGTTGCCGTCGGCGTCGAACATCTCGTCGTAGGCGCCGGCGTAGCTGCCGAGGTCGCGGTAGCCGGCGAACACCCCGTCGAGCTTCGGCCGCCGGGTTCCGCCGGTGCGCCGGGAGCGGGGCGGGGTGCGCCGCGGGGCCGGTCCGTCGTCGGGCAGCGCGTGTGCAGTCACCCCCACATCGTGCGGCAAAATCGCCGTTCCGGCAGGTCGACGGGGAGGGTCGGGGCGACCGCTTTGGGAGTTGCGGGCACCCGCTGGTAATCTGATCAGTCGCTGCCCGCCGCACGGCGAGGCGAACAGGCTTGACAACCCCAGCTGAGCATCAGAAGGAACTAACGCGTGGCCAATATCAAGTCGCAGCAGAAGCGCATCCGGACCAACGAGCGCCGGCGGCTTCGGAACAAGTCGGTGAAGTCGTCGCTGCACACCGCCGTCCGTGGATTCCGCGCCGCACTTGAGGCCGGCGACCGCGAGCAGGCCGAGCAGCGCCTGCGCGAGACCTGCCGCAAGCTGGACAAGGCCGTGAGCAAGGGCGTCATCCACAAGAACCAGGCCGCCAACCGCAAGTCGGCGCTGGCGCTGGCGTTCAACAAGGCCTACCCGAGCAACTGACCCCCTCCGGCCGCGAGCCGGTTGGGGTGCCCCGAGCGGGCCGACCCGAGGGTCGGTCCGCTTTTCGGCGTTTCGGGCGCTAGTCGGCCACCAGTTCGGCGACCCGGCGCACCGCCACCTCCAGCGCGTAGTCCGGGTCGGCGGCGGCGCCCTTCACCTCGGCATTGAGCGCCGCGACGATGCGGATCGCCTCGGCGATGGACTCGCGCGACCAGCGCCGCGCCTGCTTCTGCGCCTTCTGCACCCGCCACGGCGGCATGCCGAGCTCCCCGGCCAGCCGGTAGGCGTCGCCGGACAGCGGGCCGACCCGGGCGATGCTGTGCACCGCCTCGGCCAGGGCGTCGGCGAGCACCACGTGCGGTTCGCCGGCGAGCATCGCCCAGCGCAGCGCCTCGGCCGCGCCGGCCACGTCCCCGACGACGGCCTTGTCGGCGATGTCGAAGCCCTTCACCTCGGCGCGGCCGCTGTGGTAGCGGCGCACCGCCGCCGGGGTCACCTCACCGCCGGTGTCGGCGACGAGCTGCGAGCACACCGCAGCCAGTTCGCGGATGTCGGAGCCGACGGCGTCCAGCACCGCCTGCACCGTGTCGTCGGACACCTTGACCCGGTGGGCCCGGAACTCGCGGCGCACGAAGTCGGCCCGCTCGGAGGCCTTGGTGATGCGCGCGCACGGATGCACCTCGGCACCGGCCTTCTTCAGCTGGTCGACCAGCGACTTGGCCCGGCCGCCGCCGGAGTGCAGCACGACCAGCACGGTGCCGGCCGGCAGGTCGGCGGCGGCCTCGGCGATGAGCACGGCGGCCTCCTTGCCGGCCTCGGCGGCGGCCTCCAGGATCACCACCCGCTCGTCGGCGAACAGCGACGGGCTGAGCAGCTCGGCCAGCTCACTGGTGCTGACCTCGCCGGCGCGCATCCGGTTGACCGGCACGTCCGGGGTGCCGGCGCGCTTGCGCGATTCGCGCAGCACCCCGGCCACCGCGCGCTCGACCAGCAGTTCCTCGTCCCCGAGTACCAGGTGCAGACCCTGTTGGCTCACCCCATGATCGTGTCACGCCGCCCCGACGAGGCTGCCGGCCACCGCCCATGCCACCGCCGCCGCGACCGCCAGCCCGGTGCCGGCCCGCACCCAGCGCACCCGCCACCCGGCCACCACCGCCAGCGTGGCCGCCGCGACCAGCGCGACCCCACCCGCCCCGGACGGGGTCGGCAGGGCGGCGCCGGGTAGCGCGGCCGCCCGGTGTGCGACCTGCAGCAGCCACCACACCGCCGGGCCGGTGAACCGGATGAGCAGCATCGCGGCGTCCGGCCACACCGCGGCCAGCGCGGCCGCCGCCGTGCCCAGCACGGTGATCGGCGGGATCACCGCCGCCACCGCCAGGTTGGCCGCCACCGCCACCACGCTGAACCGCCCGGAGATGCCGGCGATGAGCGGGGCGGTGACCAGCTGGGCGGCGGTCGCCACCGCCACCGCGTCGGCGGCGGGTTTGGGCCAGCCGGCCGCCACCAGCCGCTGGGACCAGCGCGGCGCGAGCACGATCAAGGCCGCGGTGGCGGCCACCGACAGTGCGAACCCGACGTCGACGGCCAGCTCCGGCGCGGCGACGACGAGCACGACGACCGCGGCGCACAGCGCCGGCAGCGCCCGCCGGCGCCGTCCGGTGACCAGCGCGAGCAGCGTGACGGCCGCCATCACCGCCGCCCGCAGCACGCTGGCCGACGGTTGCACCACGATGACGAACGCGACCAGGGTCAGGCCGGCCAGCGCGACCGCGAGGCGGGGGCCGAGCAGCGCGGCCGACAGCAGCACGGTGCCGCACACGATGGTGACGTTGGCGCCGGACACCGCGGTCAGGTGCGTCAGCCCGGCGATCCGGAACTCCTCGGTCACCACCGCGCTCACCGCCGAGGTGTCGCCGAGCACCAGGCCGGGCAGCACGGCCGCCTGGTCGGCGGGCAGCACCAGTGCCGCCGCGGCGGCGAACCGGGTGCGCACCGCGGCCGCCGCCCGCGACAGCGGTCCGGCCCGGCCCAGTTCCGGCTCGCCGCGGGCGGTGAGGACCGCCACCGTCAGGTCGCGGCGGGTGGGCCGGCCGACCCGGGCGGTGAACGCGGCGGGCCGGCCCGCCGCCAGCCCGCCGAAGCGCGCGCCGGAGGCGAACACCACCACCCGGCCGGTGGCCGGGCCGCCGTCGAGGGCCCGCAGGTCGGCCCGGAACACCACCCGGCCCCCGCCGGCCGGCCGGGGTGTCTCGGTCGGGGTGACCGTGACCGCGGCGTCCAGGCCGTACCGGGCCGCCAGCGGGTGGTCGGCGAGCGCGGCGGTGCGCAGGCCGACCGCGACGGCCAGTCCGGCCCCGAGCGCGGCCACCGCGGTCACCGCCGCCCCCAGGACCGCCGCCGCGGTGCGCGGGTCCGGCCGCCCGCTCCCCAGCCAGCCGGCCAGCGCGGTGGCCGCCGTGGCGACCGCCGCCGCGGTGGGCGCACCCCACGGCGGCCAGGTGATCCCGGCGGCGGTGACGGCCCAGGCGGCGGCCGCGGCGGGCACCAGCCGCAGGTCCGGGCGCCCGCCCGGCTCGGGGGCGGTCACACATGGACCCGGCCGCGCAGCTTCTCCAGCCGGGCCGGGCCGATCCCGTCGACCTCGGCGAGCTGGTCGACGCTGCTGAACCGGCCGTGCTCGGTCCGCCAGGCCACGATCGCCGCGGCGGTGACCGGCCCGATGCCCGGCAGGGTGTCCAGTTCCGCCTCGGTGGCGGTGTTCAGGTCGATCGATCCGGTTGCCGCTGCCCCGGTCTCGTCCGCCGCCGGGGCGGCCGGCGCCGGGCCGACCGGGGCACCGGCGACCGAGCTGCCCACCGTCGCCGGCTCCCCCGGCGGCGGGGCGATGCCGACCACGATCTGCTCGCCGTCGGCGAGCCGGCGGGCCAGGTTCAGCCCGATCAGATCGGCCCCGTCCAGCGGCCCGCCCGCGGCGTCCAGCGCGTCGGCGATGCGCGCCCCCGGCGCCAGGGTGACCAGCCCGGGCTCGCGCACCAGCCCGACCACGCTGACCACCACCTGCTGCGGGGCCGCCGCGGTCGGCTCGTCGGCGTTCGAGACCATCTGCACGGCAGGCAGATTCGCCGAGGCCACGGGCGGCTCCTCGGCGCGGATCAGGGTGAACACGGTGACCAGCACGGCCACCACCCCGACCACCGCCAGCGCGACGGCACCGGCCCGGCCGGGATCGGCCCGCACCGTGTCCCACCATCCGCGCGGCGGGCCGGACTCGGGCAGCCAGCGGGTCAGGGCGGCCTCGGCCCCCGGCTCCGGGCCCGTCCCGGGCGGTGCCGGCGCGCCATCGTCATCGTCGTCGGTGCCGAGCCGGCGGTGCAGCCGCTCGGCGGGCGGTTCGGTTCGCATGCCCCGACGCTAGGAGCGGGGTGCGACCGGATCCGCCGGTCCGGACCGCGATCCGGCCGGGCTGGGGATGGATTCCCGACTGGGGACAACCGGGGCGAGGACAACCGGGCGGGACGGACCGGTCAGTCGGCCAGCGCGACCACCGCACCCACCGCGCCGCCGCCGAGGTGCACCGCCAGCACCGGCCCCATGTCGGAGACGGTGAGCCGTTCCAGCTGCGGCAACCGGTCGGTCAGCGCCGCGCCCAGCGCGTCGGCCGCGTCGTGGTTGTCGACGTGGTGCACGGCGATCGCGGCCCGCCGCCGCCCCACGAGTTCGACCACCCGGTCCACCAGCGTGGCGTGCGCCCGCGCCGCGGTGCGGATGCGCTGGTCGAGCACCAACCGGCCGTCCTCGTCGAGCCGCAGCAGCGGTTTGACCGCCAGCGCGGTGCCCAGCCAGGAGGCGGCGGTGCCGATGCGCCCGCTGCGGCGCAGGTTGTCCAGCCGGTGCACGACGATGAACGCGTGCACCCGTTCGGCGGCGGCCCGGGCGGCCGCCTCCACCGCGTTGAGGTCGGCCCCGTCCGCCGCGGCCCGCGCTGCGGCCAGCGCGACGAATCCGACGCCCATCGCCGCCGACCGCGAATTGACCACCCGCACCGCCGGTCCGAACTCGCGCGCGGCCGCCAGCGCCGAGCTCGCGGTGCTCGACAGCACCGCCGACAGGTGCACCGCCACCACGCCGTCGCCGCCGCTGTCGGCCAGCGCCTGCCGGTAGGCCGCACCGAGCTCGGCCGGGGTGGCCCCGGCGGTGGTCACCCCGGGCCGGTCGTGGATGTCGATCGGCACCGGGTCGACGCCGTCGCGCAGGTCCTGCCCGTCGAGCAGGACATGCAACGGCACCTGCCGGATTCCCCAGCGGGCCAGGTCGTCCGGCTCCAGCCGGGCCGACGAGTCGGTCACCACCTGTACCGTCACGGCTCGCCGCGCACCCCCGCCTCGGCCAGCGCCGCCAGCACCAGGTCGGCCACCGCCCGGTGCGCCTCGAAGTTCCAGTGGATGCCGTCCGGATTGCCCTGCCCGCCCAGGATGTACTCGGCCACCGCGGCCTTGTGGTCGACCAGCGGGATGTCGTGCGCGGCCGCCCAGGCGGCGATGGCCCGGGCGGTGGCGTCGCGGCCCTGGTGGGCCCGGCCGTAGGTGTCGGCGATGTGCACGCTCGGCAGCGACGCCACGATCGGGATCCCCGGCCGGTTGAAATCGATGGCACCGCGCGTCATCTCGAGGTACTCGACGGTGACGTGCGGGGGCAGCGCCGAGCGCGAGTACGGCGCGAGTCGGGGCTGCAGCCAACCGTAGCCGTCGCGCACCCAGCGGCGCAGCCGCGGCGGGCGCACGTACCGGATCAGCTCGCGCAGCGCGGTGGGCAACGGCGAGGGCAGCGAGTCCATGCCGCCGGTGGCGAACACCACCGCCCCGGCGTGCCGCAGCGCGGCCCAGGCCCGCGGGTCCTGGGTGGCCGCCCACCACACGTCCCGGCAGGTCCAGCCGATCCGGCCGATCAGCTCGACATCCCAATCAAGCTGCCGGGCAACGATGTTCGGCCAGATCCGGGGGTCGTCGGCGGGCAGCCCGCCGGTCGGCCCGTAGTAGGCCAGCGAGTCGGCGAAGACCAGCAGCACCGGCCGGCGGTCCGGTTCAGAGGACGTCACCGGAGACCACCTGCGCCGAGGCGTTCCACACGTCCAGCCGCCAGCGGATCTGTTCGGCGGTGGCGTCCGGGGCCGAATGCCCGGACAGCTGCACCCAACTCGCGTTGCCCATGCCGCCCAGCGCGGGCCAGTTCTCCACCGGCAGCCGCAGCAGCGCGGCGGTGAGCGCGGCGATCAGCCCACCGTGGGCAACCAGCACCACCGGCCGGTCCGGTTCGGTCAGCCCCCATTCCGGCTGGGCGGCAACGAGTTCGGTGACCAGCGGCACACTGCGCGCGGCGACGTCGACCCGGCTCTCCCCGCCGTGCGGGGCCCACCGGGCGTCCTCGCGCCAGGCCAGCCGGGCCCCGGGGGCCATGGCGTCGACCTCGACGTGGGTCAGCCCCTGCCACTCCCCCAGATGGGTCTCGCGCAGCCGGACATCCACCGCCACCGGCAGCCCGCAGCGCTCACCGAGCACCTTGGCGGTGTCCAGGGCCCGGCGCAGGTCCGACGACACGATGGCCAGCGGCTGCTGCTTGCCCAGCGCCTCGGCGGCGGCGACGGCCTGCCGCCGGCCCAGTTCGGACAGCTCGGTGTCGAGCTGCCCCTGCATCCGGCTGCCGGCGTTGTACTCGGTCTGGCCGTGCCGCAGCAGCACCAGGCGGCGCACCCTCATTCGTCGTTACCGTCCTGCGGGTCGGTGGGACCGTCGGTCGGAGCGCCGAGATCGACCGGCACCGTGGGACAGTCGCGCCACAGCCGGTCGAGCGCGTAGTACTCGCGCTCCTCCTGATGTTGAATGTGCACCACCACGTCGATGTAGTCCAGCAGGGCCCAGCGGCCCTCACGGGTGCCCTCGCGCCGGGCCGGCTTGTAGCCGGCCAGCCGCATCTTCTCCTCGACCTCGTCGACGATCGCGTTGACCTGCCGCTCGTTGGACGCCGAGGCGATGACGAAGCAGTCGGTGATGACGAGCTGGTTGGACACGTCGATCACGACGATGTCGGTGGCCTTCTTGTCGGCCGCCGCCCGGGCGGCCACGGTGGCCATCCGGATGGCCTCTTCGGTTGCGGTCATGCTTGCTCCTGATCGGCGGCCCCGGCGTTGCGGTACAGGCCGCGCTTGGACACGTACTGCACGACCCCGTCGGGGACGAGGTACCAGATCGGCCGGGACGACGCCGCGCGCGCCCGGCAGTCGCTGGACGAGATCGCCAGCGCCGGCACCTCGACCAGGGTCAGTGCGTCTTCGGGAAGTTCCTTGAGGGCGTCGAGGATGTGGGTGCCGTCCAGCTCGTAGCCGGGCCGGCTCACGCCGACGAACTTGGCCAGCGCGAACATCTCCTCCCAGTCCTGCCAGGACAGGATCGAGGCCAGGGCGTCGGCGCCGGTGATGAAGTACAGCTCCGCGTCCGGGTACTGCGCCCGCAGGTCGCGCAGGGTGTCGCGGGTGTAGGTGGGCCCGCCGCGGTCGATGTCGACGCGGCTGACCGAGAACCGCGGGTTGGAGGCGGTCGCGATCACCGTCATCAGGTAGCGGTCCTCGGCCGGGCTGACCTGGCGGTGGTGTTTCTGCCAGGGCTGCCCGGTGGGCACGAACACCACCTCGTCGAGCCCGAACAGGTGGGCAACCTCGCTGGCCGCGACCAGGTGGCCGTTGTGGATGGGGTCGAACGTCCCGCCCATCACGCCGAGTCGCCGGGTGGAGGATTGCACAAACAGCCAGCTTACGGGAGTCGGCCGGGCGCTCAGACGGGTGCGAGCCGGTCGGCGTCGAGCCGTTCGGTGACCTCGAAGGCGGCCCGGTCGGCGCGGTAGATGTCGCGGGCGTACTCGACGCAGCGGTCCCGTTCGTCGAAGGTGCGCCGGGTCAGCAGGGTGCCCGCGGTGCCGGCCCGCACGCCGAGCTGGGCGCTGGAGGTCTCGTCGAGCACGATCGACTCGAGCACCGCGGTCGAGCGGGCCAGCCGCACCCGGTAGCGGTCGCGCAGCACCTGCCACAGCGAACCGTCGTCGGACTCGTCGAGGATGCCGGGGGTGAGTTCGGCCGGCAGATAGGTGGTCTCCAGGGCGAACGGGACGTCGTCGACGGTGCGCAACCGGTGGAACACGTGCACGGCCGCGCCGTCGGCCAGGCCGAGCGCGTGCTGCACCACCGGGGTGGCCTGCTGCCGCTCGGCCCACAGCAGCCGGGCGGCCGGCCGCTTGCCCATCCGGGCCACCTCGGCCGAGAAGCTGCCGATGTGGAACCGGACCCGGGGTTCGGCCACGAACGTGCCGCGCGGCGGCTTGCGGTAGACCACCCCCTCGCTCTCGAGCAGCGACAGGGCCTGGCGGGCGGTCATCCGGCTGACCCCGTGCTGCTCGGCCAGCTCCCGCTCACTGGGCAGCAGGGTGTGCGGTCCGAGCTGTTCAGCGGCGATACGGTCGCGCAGCGCCTCGGCGATCGCGATGTAGCGCGGCGGGGTCTGGTTACGCGCGGCGGCCATGGCAGCAGGGTAACCGGGATCACCGATCATCCGGGAACCACACGGTATAGGCCATCCGTTTGTTAAAGGTTTGCGACCTGGCTTGACCGGAGCGGGCCGCCATCCCCATACTCTGGTCCGACCATATGGTCTATACCACCGGAGGATTTGATGGCTGAGCCCCTTGCGTCGGATTCCGCCGACGCCGCCGAACTCGCGCAGTTCGGCTACAAGCAGTCGCTGGAGCGGCACACCGGCAAGTTCGCGTCGTTCGCCGTGGCGTTCGCCTTCGTCTCGATCGCGACCGGCATCTTCACCACCTACGGGTCGGTGCTGTCGTCGTCGGGCCCGGTCGGCATCTGGACCTGGCCGATCGCGGTGGTCGGGCAGCTGGCGGTGGCGTTCGTGCTCGGCGCACTGGCCTCCCGCATCCCGGTGACCGGCTACTACTACCAGTGGATGTCGCGGCTGGCCAACCCGGTGCTGGGCTGGATCGTCGGCTGGATCTCGTTCGCGTTCCTGGCCATCAACGTCGTCGCGGTGGACTACACCATCGCCTCCACGATCCTGCCGGTGCTGCTGAACTACGAGGGCACCGCCAACATCGCCTGGGCGGTCACCGCCGGCGTGGTGTTCGTGCAGTTCCTGCTGGTGGCGCTGTCCACGCCGTGGGCCGAGCGGGTCAACAACGGCTTCGTCACCCTCGAACTGATCGGCATCGTCGCGCTGATCGTGCTGCTCGGCGTCGTCTCGGCGGTGCGCGGCGGGCTGAACCTGGAAAACCTGGCCAGCAAGGGCGCGGTGGCCCCCGAGGGGTTCTGGAGCTTCGGCGACCTCACCGCGGCCGGCCCGTGGATGCTCGGCTTCCTGCTCGGTGCGTTCACCATCGTCGGCTTCGAGTCGGCGGCCAACCTGGCCGAGGAGACCCACGACCCCGAGCGGGTGGTGCCGCGCGCCATGGTGCAGGCCGTCGTCGCCTCCGGTGTGCTGGGCTTCCTGTTCCTGGTCGCGGTGACCGTGGCGGCCGCCGACCCGGTCGCGCTGGCCGACTCGGCCACCCCGATCGCCGACGTCATCCACTCCACGCTGGGTTCGGCGGTGGCCACCCTGCTGCTGCTGTTCGTGGTGCTGGCGATCTTCGCCTGCGGGCTGGTCATCATGATCACCGGGGTGCGGCTGATCTGGGCGATGTCGCGCGACGAGCGCTTCCCCGGCTGGCAGCAGTGGAACCAGATCTCGCCGCGGTTCCACACCCCGTTCAAGGCCGCGCTGCTGTACCTGGTGCTCGCCGAGCTGATCCTGGCGGTGTTCTCGCACTCCGAGACCGCGCTCTACACCCTGTTCTCCGCGGCCACCCTGCTGCCGGCGGTGCTCTACGCCGCCGCCGTGGTGCTCTACCTGGTCAAGCGGAAGTCGTTGCCGCGCAACGGCAAATTCGACCTCGGCCGCTGGGAGGCGCCGATCCTGGTGGTCGCGGTGGTGTGGCTGGTGTTCGAACTGTCGCTGTTCCGCGACGCCAGCTTCGCCCAGGCCTGGGCATACGTGGCGGTGGCGCTGGCGATCGGCGCGGCCTACCTGGGCTACCTGCTGATCACCCGCAGCCGCGACGGGCTCACCATGCCGACGATGACCTCGATCGACGCCGAGCTCGGGGCCGGGACCGACAAGCACTGAGCCGAGGCACCGACATGACACACCTGCTGGCCATCGACCAGGGCACCTCGGGCACCAAGGCGGTCGTCGTCTCCTACGCCGACGGCGCCGCCCGGGTGCGCGCGGTCGCCGAGGTGCCGCTGCGGCCGGCGTACCTGCCCGGCGGCGGAGTCGAGCAGGATCCGGAGGCGCTCTACGACTCCGTCGTCACCGCCGGCCGCCGGGCCCTGGCCGAGGCCGGGGTGCCGGTGGCGGCGGTGGCGCTGGCCAACCAGGGCGAGACGGTGCTGGCCTGGGACCGCGCCACCGGCCGGCCGCTGACCGACGCCGTCGTCTGGCAGGACCGCCGCGCCGAGTCGGTGTGCGCCCCGCTCGCCGGGCACGCCGAGCTGGTGGCCCGGCGCACCGGCCTGGTGCTCGACCCGTACTTCTCCGCGCCGAAGATGGCCTGGATCCGGGCCAACCTCACCCGCGCCGGGGTGGTCACCACCACCGACACCTGGCTGGTGCACCGGCTGTGCGGGGCGTTCGTCACCGACGCCGCCACCGCGAGCCGCTCGCTGCTGGTCGACCTGGACACCGCCGGGTGGGACGACGAGCTGGTGGCGCTGTTCGGCCTGGACGGCGAGGCGCTGCCGGAGATCGTCGCCAGCGACCGGATCGTCGGCACCACCGACGTGTTCGGCCCGACCCTGCCGCTGGCCGGGCTCATCGTCGACCAGCAGGCCGCGCTGCTGGCCGAGAGCTGCCTGGAGCCGGGATCGGCCAAGTGCACCTACGGCACCGGGGCGTTCCTGCTGGCCCAGCTCGGCGCCGACCCGGCCCGCTCGACGTCCGGGCTGACCACCTCGGTGGCCTGGCGGCTGCGCGACCGCACCGCGTACTGCATCGACGGGCAGGTCTACACCGCCGCCTCGGCGGTGCGGTGGGCGATCGACCTGGGGCTGGTGTCCTCGGCCGACCAGCTCGACGCGGTGGCCGCCGACGACAGCGCCGGGGTGCTGTGCGTGCCGGCGCTGGCCGGGCTGGCCGCGCCCTGGTGGGACAGCCGCGCCACCGCGTCGTTCTCCGGCATGACGCTTTCCAGTGGCCGGCCGGAGCTCGTGCGCGCCCTGCTGGAGGGCATCGCCGCGCAGGTCGCCGCGCTGGCCGACGCGGTCACCGCCGACATCGGCCGGCCACTGACCCGGCTGCGCGTCGACGGCGGGCTGACCCGCTCGGCGGTGCTCATGCAGGCCCAGGCCGACCTGGCCCGGGTGCCGGTCGACGTGTACCCGTCGCTGCACGCCACCGCCCTCGGCGCCGCGGCCTGCGCCCGGCTGGCGCTGGAGCCCGGCCTCGACCTCGGCGACGCGGTCGGGGGCTGGACGCCGCAGCACACCTACGAACCCCGGTGGTCCGACGACCGGGCCACCGACTACCTGCGCCGCTGGCGCGCCGCGGCGCGACATGCGCTGTCGGGGAAGGAGACATCGTGAACGACACCGACGCCGTCAGTGACGTCGTGGTGATCGGCGCCGGCATCGTCGGCTCGGCGATCGCCCGGGAGCTGGCCGGCACCGAGCTGTCGGTCACCCTGCTCGAGGCCCGCGCCGACATCGGCGACGGCACCAGCAAGGCCAACACCGCCATCCTGCACACCGGGTTCGACGCCACCCCCGGCACCCTCGAATCCCGGCTGGTGGCACGGGGTTACGAACTGCTCGGCGACTACGCCGAACAGACCGGCATCCCGGTCGAGCGCACCGGCGCGCTGCTGGTGGCCTGGACCGACGAGGAGCGCGACGCGCTGCCGACGCTCAAGGCCAAGGCCGAGCGCAACGGCTACACCGCCTGCGAGCTCGTCGACGCCGACGAGGTGTACCGCCGGGTGCCCGACCTCGGGCCCGGTGCGCTGGCCGGGCTGACCGTGCCCGGCGAGTCGATCATCTGCACCTGGACCACCAACCTCGCGCTGGCCACCGACGCGGTGCTGCGCGGCGCCCGACTGCTGCGCGGCGCCCGGGTGACCGCCGTGCACCCCGGCGCCGACGGGCAGCCCACCACGCTGGAGACGACGGCCGGCCCGGTGCGGGGCCGCTGGATCGTCAACGCCGCCGGGCTGGGCGCCGACCACCTCGACGCCGCCTTCGGGTACCGACGCTTCACCGTCACCCCGCGCCGCGGCGAACTGCTGGTGTTCGACAAGCTGGCCCGGCCCAAGGTGCCGTGCATCGTGCTGGCGGTGCCCTCCTCGCGCGGTAAGGGCGTGCTGGTCAGCCCGACCATCTACGGCAACGTGATGGTCGGCCCCACCTCGGAGAACCTGCGCGACCGCGGCGCCACCGGCACCTCCGAGGACGGCCTGGAGTTCCTGCGGACCAAGGGCCGGGCGCTGATGCCGTCGCTGTTCGACGAGGAGATCACCGCCACCTACGCGGGGCTGCGGGCGGCCATCGACCACGACGACTACCTCATCGACGTCGACGCCGCGCAGCGCTACGTGCTGGTGGGCGGGATCCGCTCCACCGGGCTCACCTCCGGCATGGCGATCGGCGAGTACGTGCGCGGGCTGCTGGCCGAGGCGGGGCTGGACGTCGCCGAGCGCGACGGGCTGCCCGCCCCGCCGCGGATGCCCAATCTCGGTGAGGCCGCGCTGCGTCCGTACCAGGACGCCGAGCGCGTCGCGGCCGATCCGGAGTACGGCCGGATCGTGTGTTTCTGCGAGCGGGTGACCGCCGGGGAGCTGCGCGACGCGTTCGCCTCCCCGGTGCCGCCGTGCGACCTGTCCGGGCTGCGCCGGCGCACCCGGGTGATGAACGGACGCTGCCAGGGCTTCTTCTGCGGTGCCCGGGTCCGTGCCCTGCTGGAGGCGAACCGATGAGCACGCAACATGTTTCGGTGGCGATCATCGGCGGCGGCCCGTCCGGGCTGACCGCCGCGGCCGCGCTCGCACCGGTGGTCGGCGGCGAGGTGCTGGTGCTGGAGCGGGAACCGCAGACCGGCGGGATTCCGCGGCACAGCGATCATCCCGGCTACGGTGTGCGGGACCTGCGCCGGTTCGTCTCCGGGCCGCAGTACGCCCGCCGGCTCACCGCGCTGGCCGCCGACGCCGGCGCCACGCTGGAGACCGAGGCGATGGTGACCGGTTGGGCCGGCGAGCGCAGCCTGCAGGTGACCTCGCCGCGCGGGGTGCGCACCGTGACCGCCGACGCGGTGGTGCTGGCCACCGGGGCGCGGGAGCGGCCGCGGCCGGCGCGACTGGTGCCCGGCGACCGGGTCGACGGCGTGTACACCACCGGGCAGCTGCAGAATCTCGTGCACCTGCACCACCTTCCGGTGGGCCGGCGGGCCGTGGTGGTGGGTGCCGAGCTGGTGAGCTGGTCGGCGGTGATGACGCTGCGCGAGGCCGGCTGCGCCACCGTGGCGATGGTCAGCGGTTACCCGCGGGCGGAGGCCTACACGGCCTTCCGAGTTCCGGGCCGCGCCCTGCTGGACGGGCCGGTGCTGACCCGCAGCCGGGTGGTCGGCATCCACGGCAAGGGCCGGGTGCGCGCGGTGACCGTGGCCCACCTCGACACCGGTGCGCGCACCGTGATCGACTGCGACACCGTGGTGTTCACCGGCGACTGGATTCCCGACCACGAGCTGGCCCGCACCGGCGGGCTGGCGATGGACCCCGCGACCCGCGGCCCGCTGGTGGACGCCGCGCTGCGCACCAGCGCGCCCGGGGTGTTCGCGGCCGGCAACCTGCTGCACCCGGTCGACACCGCCGACAACGCCGCGCTGGACGGCCGGCACGTCGCCGCCGCGGTGCGGCACTGGCTGGACCGGCGGTTCCAGCCGGCCCCGACGGTGCGGATCCGCGCCGCGGCCCCGTTCCGGTGGGTCGCCCCGCAGCTGGTCGCCGGGGACGCGGTGGCCGCGCCGCGCGGCAACCTGGTGCTGTGGGCCGACGAGTACCGCCGGTTCCCGAGGCTGCGGGCGGTGCAGGACGGCCGGACCGTCGGCACCGCGCGCACCGCCTGGCCGGTCGCGCCGGGCCGGGTGTACCGGGCGCCGTGGTCGCTGGTGGCCGGGGCCGACCCGGCCGGCGGCGACGTGGTGATCGAACTGGCGTAGCCGGCCCCCGGGCCCTCCCCTGCCTCCGCGAGCAGCCGCGTAGCCCCTTGTACCGCGCGAAACAGGGGGTGTGCGCGGCTGCTCGCGGAGAAAAGGGGCGAGGTGCTACACCGGCAGCAGGCCGTCGATGACGGCGGCGAGTTGTCTGGCCGAGCGGCACTCGTGCATGGTGATCACCTCGGCGTACTTCGGGGCCGCCGAATCCCCACTGCCCCAGAGGTGTTTCGGCTCCGGATTGAGCCAGTGCGCGTGTCGGCTGGCGTTGACCATGTGCGCGAGCAGCTCGGTCTCCGGGTTGCGGTAGTTGTTGCGGCCGTCGCCGAGCACGAGCAGCGAGCTGCGCGGCGAGAGCACCTCGGGGAACTTGTTCAGAAACGACACGAACGCGTGCCCGTAGTCGGAGTGCCCGTCGCGGGTGTAGACCTGCGCCTCGCGGGTGATGCGCTGGATGGCCACCGCCAGGTCGGCGTCGGGGCCGAACAGCTCGGTCACCTCGTCGGTGGTGTCGATGAAGGCGAACACGCGCACCCGGGAGAACTGCCGGCGCAGCGCGTGCACCAGCAGCAGGGTGAAGTGGCTGAACCCGGCCACCGAACCGGACACGTCGCACAGCACCACCAGCTCCGGGCGGGCCGGCCGGGGTTTCTTGAGCACCACGTCGATCGGCACCCCGCCGGTCGACATCGAGCGGCGCAGCGTCTTGCGCAGGTCGATCTGGCCGGCCCGGGACCGGCGCCGGCGGGCGGCCAGCCGGGTGGCCAGGGTGCGGGCCAGCGGGGCCACCACCCGTTGCATCTGGCGCAGCTGGTCGGCCGAGGCGCGCAGGAACTCGACGTTCTCGGCCAGCTGCGGCACCCCGTAGGTCTGCACGTGCGCCCGGCCGAGCTGCTCGGCGGTGCGCCGCTTGGTCTCCGCCTCGACCATCTTGCGCAGCTGCAGGATGCGCTGGGCGGCAGTCGCTTTGGCGATCTGCTCCTGGGTCGGGGTGGGGTGGTCGCCGTACCCGGCGAGCAGCCCGGCCAGCAGCCTGCCCTCGAGGTCGTCGAGGTTCATCGCGCGCAGCGCCTGATACGACGAGTACGACGGGCCGCGGGCGGTGCTGTACTTGCCGTAGGCCTCCACGATCCGGGCCACCAGTTGCAGCATCCGCTCGTCGGCCTCGGCCAGCTCCGGGTTGTCGGCCATCAGCTGCAGCAGCATGCCGCGCAGCATCTCGATGTCCTCCGGCGGCAGGCCCGGATCCTGCTGCCCGGCGTCGTCGCCGTCGTCGGGCAGCACGGTGCGGTCCCCGAGCGCGGCCGGGAAGAACAGGTCGAACAGCGCGTCGTAGGTGTCACGGTGCTCGGGCCGGCGCAGCACCGCGCACGCGATGCCCTCGCGCAGCGCGGACCGGTCGGCCAGCCCCAGCGTGGCCATCACCCGCCCGGCATCCACCGTCTCCGACGGACCGACCGAGATCCCCTGGGCGCGAAGTGCTTCGACGAACTCCACCAGGTGACCGGGGAGGCCGTGCGGGGCCAGCGGCTGGGGCGGACGGGTGCGTCGGGCGGTCATCGGTGCGGCCCCCTCAGTTGAGCCGGAGCTCCCCGGCGGCCCGCTCCTGGTCGGAGCGGTGTTTGAGCACCACCCCGAGCGTGTCGGCGATGGCCTGGTCGTCGATGGTGTCCATGCCCAGCGCCAGTACGGTGCGGCCCCAGTCGATGGTCTCGGCCACCGACGGCAGCTTCTTGAGCTGCATGCCGCGCAGCACGTTGACGATCTTGACGATCTCCTCGGCGAGCCGCTCGGGCAGCTCCGGGACCCGCGACAGCAGAATGCGCCGCTCCAGCGCCGGATCCGGGAAGTCGATGTGCAGGAACAGGCAGCGGCGCTTGAGCGCCTCGGACAGCTCCCGGGTGGCGTTGGAGGTGAGCACCACGAACGGCCGCCGCTCGGCGGTGATGGTGCCGAGTTCGGGCACCGTGACCGCGAAGTCGGACAGCACCTCCAGCAGCAGACCCTCGATCTCGATGTCGGCCTTGTCGGTCTCGTCGATGAGCAGCACCGTCGGTTCGGTGCGCCGGATGGCGGTCAGCAGCGGCCGGGCGAGCAGGAACTCCTCGCTGAACACGTCGGTCCTGGTCTGCTCCCAGTCCCCGCTGCCGGCCTGGATGCGCAGGATCTGCTTGGCGTGGTTCCACTCGTAGAGCGCGCGGGCCTCGTCCACGCCCTCGTAGCACTGCAGCCGGACCAGTCCGGAGCCGGTGGCCTGGGCCACCGCGCGGGCCAGCTCGGTCTTGCCGACCCCGGCCGGCCCCTCCACCAGCAGCGGCTTGCCCAACCGGTCGGCGAGGAAGACCGCGGTGGCGGTGGCTTTGTCGGCGAGGTAACCGGTTTCGGCCAGACGCCGGGTGACGTCGTCGATGTCGGCGAACAGCGGCGCGGGGCGGGCGGGGACGCTCACGAACAGGCTCCTTGACTCGTCAGGCCGGCCTGGTCTGGCCGTTGCCCCACACGATCCACTTCGTGGAGGTGAGCTCGGGCAGACCCATCGGGCCGCGGGCGTGCAGCTTCTGGGTGGAGATGCCGATCTCGGCGCCGAAACCGAACTGCTCGCCGTCGGTGAACGCGGTCGACGCGTTGACCATCACCGCCGCGGCGTCCACCTCGGCGGTGAAGCGCTGGGCCGCGGCCAGATCGGTGGTGACGATGGCCTCGGTGTGGCCGGTGCCGTAGGTGTTGATGTGCGCGATCGCCGCGTCGAGATCGTCGACCACGGCCAGCGCGATCTCCATCGCCAGGAACTCGGTGCGCAGCAGTTCCTCCGACGGGTTCTCGTGCACGGTGACCCCGGCGGCCTGCAGCGCCCCGCGCAGCCGCGGCAGCGCGGTGTCGGCGATGGCGGCGTCGATGAGCAGCGACTCGGCGGCGTTGCACACGCTGGGCCGGCGGGTCTTGGCGTTGAGCAGGATGGTCTCGGCCATGTCCAGGTCGGCCGCCGCGTGCACGTAGACGTGGCAGTTGCCGACGCCGGTCTCGATGGTGGGCACCTGGGCCTCGCGCACCACGGTGTCGATCAGCCCGGCGCCGCCGCGCGGGATCACCACGTCGACCAGCCCGCGGGCCTGGATGAGGTGGGTGACGCTGGCGCGGTCGTGGCTGGGCAGCAGCTGCACCGCGTCGGGGTCGAGGCCCTGGCCGGCCAGCGCGTCGCGCAGCACCTCGACCAGGGCGGCGTTGGAGCGCGCCGCCGAGGAGCTGCCGCGCAGCAGCACCGCGTTGCCGGACTTCAGGGTGAGCCCGAAGGCGTCGACGGTGACGTTGGGCCGCCCCTCGTAGACGATCCCGACCACCCCGAGCGGCACCCGCTGCTCGCGCAGCTGCAGCCCGTTGGGCAGGGTGCGCCCGCGCAGCACCTCGCCGACCGGATCCGGCAGGGCGGCGACCTGGCGCAGCCCGTCGGCGATGCCCTCCACCCGCCGCGGGTTCAGCGCGAGCCGGTCGAGCATGTGCGCCGGGGTGCCGGTGCCGCGCGCGGCGTCGAGGTCCTCGGTGTTGGCGAACAGGATGTCGTCGGTGTTGGCCAGCAGCGCGTCGGCCGCGGCGTGCAGGGCCCGGTTCTTGATCTCGGTGCTCAACGTGGCCAGCGAGCGGGACGCCGCACGCGCCCGGCGGGCGGCGTCGTGGACCTGCCGGCGCAGATCGACATCGGTAGGGGCGTGCACACTCATCAGCCCAGCGTATCGGGTGCTCGACCGGGCGGTCGGGCAAGGGTCCCGGCGCACCCGGCAGCGGCGTGGACGGCGCGACCGCGACCAGGCGACTTACAGTAAGGCCGTCGGCACTGCCGTCGCGAGCCGGTGAGGAGGGCCATGACCGCCAGACCGCCCGAGGGAGATTGGCTGGGCACGAAGTTCCTGCGCTTCGACCGGGAGGGACCGTTCGGGGTCTGCACCCTGGACCGGCCGGAGGCGCGCAACGCGATGACCCCGGCGATGTACTTCGGCATCAAGTACGCCGTCAACCACGTCGCGGCCGACCCGGACCTGGCCGGGCTGCTCATCACCGGCACCGGTGACGTGTTCTCCCCCGGCGGCGACATGGGCGGCGGTGGCGAGGACAACTGGCTGACCTTCGGCTCGGCACTGGGCATGGACGCGCTGCCGTTCGACACGCTGCGCCAGTCGCCCAAGCCGGTGGTGGTCGCGGTCAACGGGCTGTGCCAGGGCGGCGGGCTGCAGATCGCGCTGTGCGCGGACATGGCGGTGGTCAGCGACCGGGCCACCTTCCGGGTGCCGGAGCTGTACCGCGGCATCGCCGACACCTACTACAGCCACATGCTGTGTCGGCTGATCGGGCCGGTGCGCACCCGCGACCTGATGTTCACCGGCCGCACCCTTTCGGCACAGGAGGCACTGGACTGGGGCCTGGTGGCGCGGGTGGTGCCGCACGACGACCTGCAGCGGGCGGCACGGGAGGTGCTGGCGGCCTGCTGCCGCACCGCGCCGCGGGCCCGCGCGGTGGTCAAGGCCAGCATCGACAACTACCTCGGGCTCTACGACCGGATCGGCATGCAGGCCAGCCTCGGCGCACCGGAGGCGGTCGAGGGGTTCCTGGCGTTCAAACAGCGCCGGTCGCCGGAGTGGGTGCACCCGGACCTGCGCACCGACGGCCGGCTCTAGCCCCCGGTCGCCGCGGAACAGCGTTCCCGGTCGTGCGCACCGGAGCGGTCACCGCCGTGGGTTCTCCCGCGTGGTCGTCGGTTTGTCGGGGGCCGCTGCTATGTTGAGACCAGCTTCACGAGACACCGTCGCCAAGCTCCGACTTGACGGTGCGCCAACCCCACGCTCGTGGGTGGCTCGGATGACGAAGCGGCCGGGCACCGGCCGGTGCCGCGGCAAGAGCGCCTCCTCGGGAGGCCTTCGGAGAACGGAGGTGACTCCTCATGCCCGACAACCGCAAGACCCCACCGCGCCGTCGCCCCTCGACCCGGGCCTCCCGGGGCCACATGCAGACCTGGGGCCCCTACTGGGATGTCATGTTCCCGCCGGCGATGGTCACCGAGTTCGAGGACTGGAAGCGGTGCGGCACCGGCGTCAACTTCGCGCGCAAGCTGTGGGCGGAGCGCGAACGGCTGCGCGCCGAGTACGAAGCCGTGCACGGCGCCGACCCGGACAACTGGCCCACGCCCCACCCCACGGTGGAACTCCCCGACGGCGCCTTCGGCTGCCTGCGCTGCCACTGGTTCACCGATTCCGGCCGGCTGCGCGGCACCCGGCGCGCCGAGCAGCACGAGCAGGAGCACCGACGCACCGGGGAGCGCACCGATGACTGAATCCCGTTGGCCTCAACTGGCATTCGCCTGGGACCACCGCACCGGACAGCTCGAGGTCGGCGCCGACTACATCGCCTCGTTCGACGGCGAGCAGCGCGCCGGCATGCTGGAGCGGATGCGGCGGCGGGCCCGCTCCGAGGCCGAGGCGCTCGACGACGGCTGGCTGCTGGCGACCGCGGTGGTCATGGTCGAGGACCTCTACAAGACCTACTGCCGCGGCCTGCGGTACACCCCGGAGGTGCTCGACTACCTGCGCGCCACCGCCGCGACGGTCACCGGGGTGCTCGCCGACCGGGGGTACGTGCTGCAGTACCTCATCGACTGCTCGCTGCCCGGCCCGGAGCACCTCCGTTCGCTGGCCTGGGCCGTCGCGTCCTGGTACTCGGCCGCCGGGCTGCATCCGGTCGGGCCGCAAATGGAGGCCTTGCTGATGCTGCTGCAGGCATCCGGGGGCGACGCCGACCCGGCCGGGATCCGGCGGTTCCTCGACGACGGGTACCGGACGACGCGGCAGTTGGTGGACCTGCTCCAGCAGCGACGCGACCACTACGTCTACCTGAACGCCACGATCGACGGAACGCCGGCGTTCCCGGTGGATTTCGTGATCGCCCAACGGGACACCCCGGGCACCCTGCTGGTCATCCGGGACCGGACGCCGCTGCAGGATCCCTCGGTGCTCGTCGCGCCGCCGCCCGGCGTCGAACTGCCGGCCGGCTTCTCCGGTCCGGCGGGCTAGGCCCGGCGCTACCGCTCGGGGATCTCGCGGTCGATCGCGTCGAGCCAGGTGCGCGCCGAAAGGTCCGACGGGGCCCGCCAGTCGCCGCGCGGCGAGAGCGAGCCGCCCGCGGTCACCTTGGGCCCGTTGGGCATCGCCGAGCGCTTGAACTGGCTGAAGGCGTAGAACCGCTGCGCGAACACCCGTAGCCAGTGGCGGATCTCGGCCAGCGAGTACTGCGGGCGGCGATCCTGCGGGAAGCCGGCCGGCCAGGAGCCGCGGCCCGCGTCGCTCCAGGCGTGCCAGGCCAGGAAGGCGATCTTGGCCGGGCCGAACCCGTAGCGCAGCACGTGGAACAGCGAAAAGTCGTGCAGCGCATACGGTCCGATCTTGGCCTCGGTGGACTGGATCTCCTCGTCCTCGCCGGCCGGCACCAGCTCGGGGCTGATCTCGGTGTCCAGCACCGCCTGCAGCACCTCGTTCACCGCGGCGTCGAACTGGCCGGAGCGGATCACCCACCGGATCAGGTGCTGGATCAGCGTCTTGGGCACCCCGGCGTTGACGTTGTAGTGCGACATCTGGTCGCCCACCCCGTAGGTGCACCAGCCCAGTGCGAGCTCGGACAGGTCCCCGGTGCCCAGCACGATCCCGCCGCGCTGGTTGGCCAGCCGGAACAGGTAGTCGGTGCGCAGCCCGGCCTGCACGTTCTCGAACGTCACGTCGTAGACCGGCTGCCCCTGGGCGAACGGGTGCCCCAGGTTGGCCAGCATCAGCTCGGCGGTCGAGGTGATGTCGAGCGTCTCGAACGTCACCCCGAGCGCCTCGGCCAGCCGGGTGGCGTTGCTCCTGGTGTGCTCGCTGGTGGCGAAGCCGGGCATGGTGAACGCCAGGATGTCGCTGCGCGGCCGGCCCTGCAGGTCCATCGCGTGCGCGGCGACGATCAAGGCGTGGGTGGAGTCCAGCCCGCCGGAGAGGCCGAGCACCACCTTCGGGTGCCCGAGCGCGCGCAGCCGCTGCTCGAGTCCGGCCACCTGGATGTGGTAGGCCTCGTAGCAGTCCTGTTCCAGCCGTTCGGGATTGGCCGGCACGAACGGGAAGCGCTCCACCCGGCGGCGCAGCCCGATGTCAGCGGACGGCGGGTCCAGCCGGAATTCGATGCGCCGGTAGCTGGTGTCGTCGATGCCATGGTGGCGGCGGTTGTCGTCGAAGGTGCCCATCCGCAGCCGCTCGTTGCGCAGCAGCTGCAGGTCGACATCGGCCACCGACATCCGCTCGGTGGCCGGGAACCGCTCCGACTCGGCCAGGCACACCCCGTTCTCCCACACCATGGTCTGGCCGTCCCAGGCCAGGTCGGTGGTGGACTCCCCCGCGCCGGCGGCGGCGTAGACGTAGGCGGCCAGGCACCGCGCCGACGCCGAGGAGGCCAGCAGCCGGCGGTCGTCGGCGCGGCCGATGGTGATCGGGCTGCCGGACAGGTTGGCCAGCACGGTGGCCCCGGCCAGCGCGGCCCGCGCGCCGGGCGGCACCGGCACGAACATGTCTTCGCAGATCTCGACGGCGAGCACGAACCCGGGCAGGTCGGCCGCCGCGAACAGCAGGTCCGGCCCGAACGGCACCTCGGCGCCGGCCACCCGGATCAGGCCGCGCTCGGCGTCCCCGGCGGCGAGCTGGCGGCGTTCGTAGAACTCGCGGTAGGTGGGCAGGTACGACTTGGGCACCACGCCCAGCACCCGGCCCCGGTGGAGCACCACCGCGGTGTTGTAGACCCGGTTGCGGTGCCGCAGCGGCGCCCCCACCACCAGCACCGGCAGCAGGTCGGCGGTGGCCTCGGCCAGCTCGCCCACCGCCCGCTCGACCGCGTCGAGCAGCGCGTCCTGCAGCACGATGTCCTCGATCGAGTAGCCGGACAGCGTCAGCTCGGGGAACACCGCCAGCCCGACGGCGTCGTCGTGGCAGGCACGGGCCATCCGCAGCACCGCCTCGGTGTTGGCGACCGGGTCGGCCAGCGTGGTGTGGTGCGTGCAGGCCGCCACACGGACGAACCCGTGGCGGTAGGCCGAGTAGAAGCTCATCGGCCCCATTGTCGCCCCTCGGGTGTCCGGGCGCGGCGAATGGGTATCCCCGAGTCGTGAGTGACACCGCCGTGCTCGTCGTCGACATGTTCAACACCTACGACCACGCCGACGCCGAACCGCTGGCACGCCACGTCGAGTCCGTGCTGGAACCGGTCGCGAACCTGGTCGCCGAGGCACGCCGGCGCGCCGACGTCGACCTGATCTACGTCAACGACAACCACGGCGACTTCAGCGCGCAGTTCACCGACATCGTCGCCGCCGCACGCCGCGGCCACCGCCCCGACCTGGTCGAACCGATCCTGCCCGACCGGGACTGCCGGATGCTGACGAAGGTGCGCCACAGCGTGTTCTACGCGACCGCGCTGGACTACCTGCTCGGCCAGCTCGGCACCCGCCGGGTGGTGCTGGTCGGCCAGGTCACCGAGCAGTGCATCCTCTACAGCGCGCTGGACGCCTACGTGCGCCATTTCGACCTGGTGGTGCCGGCCGACGCGGTGGCCCACATCGACGCCGAGCTCGGCGACGCGGCGCTGAAGATGATGGAGACCAACATGCACGCCGCCGTGCTGCCGGCCGCCCACAGCCTGGACCGTCCCGCCTAGGCTGGGCGGGGTGGACGCCCCCGAACTCGTCGCCGCGCTGACCGGCCGGCGCGTGACGGTGCTCACCGGCGCCGGGATGTCGACCGACTCCGGCATCCCCGACTACCGCGGGCCGGACTCGCCGCCGGCCAACCCGATGACGATCCGCCAGTTCACCTCCGATCCGGTGTTCCGGCAGCGCTACTGGGCGCGCAACCATCTGGGCTGGCGGCACATGGACGCCACCCGCCCCAACGCCGGGCACCGGGCGCTGGCGGCGCTGGAGGCCGCCGGGGTGGTGCACGGCGTCATCACCCAGAACGTCGACCTGCTGCACACCAAGGCCGGCAGCCGCAACGTGATCGACCTGCACGGCCGCTACGACCGGGTGGTCTGTCTGGACTGCGGGCACGCGATGACCCGCGCCGCCCTGCACGACCTGCTGGAGGCGGCCAACCCCGGGTTCGCCGAGCACGCCGAGCAGGTGGGCGGCATCGCGGTGGCGCCGGACGCCGACGCGGTGGTCGCCGACACCGAGTCGTTCCGGGTGGTGGACTGCCCGGCGTGTGCGGGCATGCTCAAGCCCGACATCGTCTACTTCGGCGAGAGCGTGCCCAAGGACCGTGTCGCCGAGGCGTATTCGATGGTGGAGCAGGCCGAGGCGCTGCTGGTGGCCGGGTCGTCGCTGACGGTGTTCTCCGGCTTCCGGTTCGTCCGCCACGCCGCCGCGCTGGGCCTGCCGGTCGCGATCGTCAACCGGGGCCGCACCCGCGGCGACGAACTGGCGACGGTGAAGGTCGACGGCGGCTGCTCGGAGCTGCTCACCCTGCTGGCGAGCGAGCTGCGCGCGCCCGCGGCCGCGCCCGGGCGCTAGGCGGGCACCAGGTCGTCGGCGTGCACCGCCGGCCGCCGCATGTCCGGGGGCAGCTCCGAGGTGGACCGGCCGATCATGCCGGCCAGCTCGGCCGCGTCGTAGGCCACCACGCCGCGGGCGACCATGGTGGCGTCCGGGCCGCGCAGCTCCACCACGTCCCCGCCGTGGAACCGGCCGCTGACCGCGGTGATCCCCGCCGGCAGCAACGAACGACGCTGTTTCACAACGGCTTTCACCGCACCCTCATCGAGGGTGAGGGCGCCGGAGACCTCGGCGGCGTAGCGCACCCAGAACTTGCGGGCCGACATGCGTTCGGCCCGCGGCGCGAACACCGTGCCCACCGAGGCGTCGGCCAGCGCGGCCGGGGCGTCCTTGGCGGCGGCCAGCAGCACCGGCACCCCGGCGTCGGCGGCCAGCAGTGCCGAGGACAGCTTGGACACCATGCCGCCGGTGCCCAGCCGGCTGCCGCGGCCGGCGACCACGCCCTCGAGGTCGTCGGGTCCGCGCACCTCGGGAATGAACCGCGCCGGGTTGTCGGCGGTGGCCTTGCGCGGGTCACCGTCGTAGAGACCGTCGATGTCGGACAGCAGGATCAGTGCGTCGGCGCCGACGAGGTGGGCGACCAGTGCGGAGAGCCGGTCGTTGTCGCCGAACCGGATCTCGTTGGTGGCCACCGTGTCGTTCTCGTTGACGATGGCCACCGCGTGCAGCGCGCGCAGCCGGTCCAGGGTGCGCTGGGCATTGGTGGCCTGGACCCGCATGGAGATGTCGTGGGCGGTCAGCAGCACCTGCCCGACGGTGCGGTGGTACCGGGCGAACGCCGTGCTCCAGGCGTTGATCAGCGCCACCTGCCCGACGCTGGCCGCGGCCTGTTTGGTGGCCAGGTCGGTGGGCCGCTTGGACAGCCCCAGCGGCTCGATGCCGGCCGCGATCGCGCCCGAGGACACGATGACCACGTCGGAGCCGGCCCGCATCCGCTGCTCGATGGCCTCGGCCAGCACCGCCAGCCGCTCCGGGTCGAAGCGGCCCCGGCTGGTGGTCAGCGCGGTGGTGCCGATCTTGACGACGACGCTGCGCGCGGTGCGGATGGCCTCCCGGTAGCGCGACCCGCCACGGGGACTCACAACTCACCTCCGGGTTGGCGGCGCTCCCGGCGGGCCGCCTTGCGTTCGGCCGCCGAGGCGCGGGTGGACTGGTCCAGCCGGGGATCGGTGCCGCGGCCGGCCAGCGGCACGTCCACCCCGGCCGGGGTGTGCGGCTCCCATTCGAAGGTCATGTCCCCGATGGTGACCTCGCAGCCGGGCTTG
Organism: uncultured Mycolicibacterium sp.; assembly: GCF_937941905.1. Lineage (GTDB taxonomy): Bacteria > Actinomycetota > Actinomycetes > Mycobacteriales > Mycobacteriaceae > Mycobacterium. The sequence continues at coordinate 209,055 of NZ_CALDGS010000094.1, forward strand.
GCGCCCAGCCGCAGCAGTTCGTCCTCGACGCCGAGGCGGGCCAGCCGGTCGCCCAGGTAGCCGATCGCCTCGTCGTTGTTGAAATCGGTTTGGGCGACCCAGCGTTCGGGCCGCTCGCCGCGCACCACGAACCCGCCCTCGCCGTCGGGTTCGACGGTGAAACCGGTGGAGTCCACCGGCACCGGCCGGATCACCGGGCGCGGCGGCACCACCGGCGGCTGCTCGCGACGGTGCTTGTCGACCATCTCCCACAGCGCGAAGATCAACGGCCGCAGGCCGTCCCGGCTGACCGTCGAGACCAGGAACACCGGCCAGCCGAAGCGCTCCCGGAGCTCGTCGCGGACGAACTCGGCCAGCTCGCGGGCGTCGGGCACGTCGATCTTGTTGAGCACCACGGCCCGGGGCCGCTCGGTCAGGTCGCCCAGGGTGGCGTCGCCGGCCAGGGTGGGCCGGTAGGCGGCCAGTTCGGCCTCCAGCGCCTCGATGTCGGAGATCGGGTCGCGGCCCGGTTCCAGCGTGGCGCAGTCGACGACGTGCACCAGCACCGCGCAGCGCTCGATGTGGCGCAGGAAGTCCAGGCCCAGCCCGCGGCCCTCGGAGGCCCCCGGGATGAGGCCGGGCACGTCGGCGACGGTGAAGGTGTGCTCGCCGGCCGAGACCACGCCGAGGTTGGGCGCCAGGGTGGTGAACGGGTAGTCGGCGATCTTGGGCTTGGCCGCCGAGATGGCCGAGATCAGGGAGGACTTGCCGGCCGACGGATAGCCGATCAGGCCGACGTCGGCGACCGACTTGAGCTCGAGGACCAGGTCGCGTTCCTCGCCCTTCTCACCGAGCAGCGCGAACCCGGGCGCCTTGCGGGCCTTGGAGGCCAGTGCGGCGTTGCCCAGGCCGCCGCGGCCGCCGCGGGCGGCGACGAACCGGGTGCCCGCCCCGGTGAGGTCGGCGAGCAGGTTGCCGTGCTCGTCGAGGACCACGGTACCGTCGGGCACCTTGACCTCGAGATCGGGGCCCGCCGCGCCGTCGCGGTTGCCGCCCTGGCCGGGCTTGCCGTTGGGCGCGACGACGTGCGGGTGGAAGTGGAAGTCGAGCAGCGTGTGCACGCCGGGATCGACGACGAGCACCACGCTGCCGCCACGGCCGCCGTTGCCACCGTCAGGGCCGCCGAGCGGCTTGAACTTCTCGCGGTGGATCGAGGCGCAGCCGTTACCGCCGTTGCCGGCCCGCGCATGGATCACGACGCGGTCGACGAAGCGGGGCATGGGGGTTCACTTCCCACCGAAACCGGCATCCGGATGTGATCGCCCCGGATGCCGGTTTCGGTGTCGAGAAGTCAGTTCTGGCTGACCGGGACGATGTCGACGACGCGGCGCCCGCGGCGGACACCGAACTGCACCGCGCCCGGGGCGGTGGCGAACAGGGTGTCGTCACCGCCGCGGCCCACGTTCAGGCCCGGGTGGAAGTGGGTGCCGCGCTGGCGGACCAGGATCTCGCCGGCCTTGACGACCTGGCCACCGAACCGCTTGACGCCGAGCCGCTTGGAATTCGAGTCGCGGCCGTTGCGCGAGCTGGAAGCGCCCTTCTTATGTGCCATCTGTGTTCGCCGCCTTCGTTACTTGATCCCGGTGACCTTGAGCACGGTCAGCTGCTGACGGTGCCCCTGCCGCTTGTGGTAGCCGGTCTTGTTCTTGAACTTGTGGATCCGGATCTTGGGGCCCTTGACGTGCTCGAGCACCTCACCGGTGACGGTGACCTTGGCAAGCTCGTCGGCCTTGGTGGTCACCTGCGAGCCGTTGACCACCAGGGCCACCGGCAGGGACACCGAAGCGCCGGGCTCGGAGTCGAGCTTCTCGACCTTGACCACGTCCCCGACGGCGACCTTGTACTGCTTGCCGCCGGTCTTGACGATTGCGTACGTGGCCTGTTCGGCTGCCATCGTGTACCTCATGTCTCGTTGCGGGCGCGCGCTACCGGTCGGTGCGAGCGCGGGTCTTGGGGTGCGGGTTCGCTGGTCTCCAGGTCCCCGCTGCCGCCGTGCCGGACGTCTCGGGGCCCCGGCGACAACTGCTCAAGGTTACGTGAGCAGCTGGTAGAGGGTCAAACCGCCTCCCCCCGTCCGGCGGGGTTCGGCGGTCCGGCGGGCCGGACCGCGGCCCGGCGCCGGGCACGCCGCGGCGGGGCCGCGGGCGCGGGCGGCTCGGGCGCCGCCGGGGCTGCATCGGTGGGCTCGGTGGCGGGTTCGGGCGCCGCGGTCGCCGCGGGCGCCACCGGCTCGTCGCCGGCTTCCTCGTCGTCGGCGGCGTCGTCGGCTTCCTCGTCACCGGTGCGGCCGTCGTCCTCCGGCTCGTCCCCGAAGTCCTCCCCGGCCTCCTCCTCGAACTCGTCGCCGGCCTCGCCGTCGAACTCCGCGTCGGCCTCGGTTTCGTCCTCCGCGTCGTCATCCGCGTCGTCATCGTCGGCGAACCCGTCGCCGCCGTCGCGGTCGATCACCTCGATGTCGTCGTCGAGTTCGGCCTCGTCGTCGTCGAGGTCGACCTCGATCTCGTCGATCTCGGTGTCCTCGCCGTCGGCGTCGTCGTCGGTGTCCTCGATCTCGGCGTCCTCGACGTCGGCGTCGATCCCGGCCCCGGTGTCGGGGTCGGTCTCGGCCGCGCCGCCGTCCAGCGGCTCCGTCGGGTCGACGGTCAGCGCCTCGGCGGTGTCCGCGGCACCGGCGCCGGTCTCGGCGACCGCGCCGTCATGCTCGGCCACGGTCGCCTCGGTGCCGGTCCCCTCCCCGCCCTCGTCGGCGTGCTCGCTGCGCTGGGCCAGAGCCTTGAACAGCGGATGCTCGCCGGGCGGGTGCGGCGGCACCTTGGCGACCTGCACGTCGTCGGACTTGCCGCGCTTGCGCTTGCTGCGCCGGCCGCCGCCGGAGGACTCGCTCTTGCGGGTGCCCGGGGCGGCGGTATCGACCGGATCGGTGTGCAGCTGGATCCCGCGGCCGCCGCAGTGCGTGCAGGTGGTGGAGAACGCCTCGATCAGGCCGGTGCCGAGCCGCTTGCGGGTCAGCTGGACCAGGCCCAGCGAGGTCACCTCCGACACCTGGTGGCGGGTCCGGTCGCGGGCCAGCGCCTCGGTGAGCCGGCGCAGCACCAGGTCCCGGTTGGACTCCAGCACCATGTCGATGAAGTCGATCACCACGATGCCGCCGATGTCGCGCAGCCGCAGCTGGCGCACGATCTCCTCGGCCGCCTCCAGGTTGTTGCGGGTGACCGTCTGCTCCAGATTGCCGCCGGACCCGGTGAACTTGCCGGTGTTGACGTCGATGACGGTCATCGCCTCGGTGCGGTCGATGACCAGGGTGCCGCCCGAGGGCAGCCACACCTTGCGGTCCATCGCCTTGGCGAGCTGCTCGTCGATGCGGTGCACGGCGAACACGTCCGGCCCGTCCGGGCTCGGCGGTTCGTACTTGGTCAGCCGCGGCAGCAGGTCCGGCGCGACCGAGGACACGTAGTCGTTGATGGTCTGCCAGGCGTGGTCGCCGGAGACGATCAGCCCGGAGAAGTCCTCGTTGAACAGGTCGCGGATGACCTTGACCAGCACGTCGGGCTCTTCGTAGAGCGTGACGGCCTGGCCCGCCTTCTTCTGGGTGAGCTCGGCGGCCTTGGCCTCGATCTCGGCCCAGCGCTGCTGCAGCCGCTCCACGTCGGCCTTGATGTCCTCGGCCTTCACGCCCTCCGAGGCGGTCCGAATGATCACCCCGGCGTCCGGCGGGACGACCTCGCGCAGGATCTCCTTGAGCCGCTGCCGCTCGGTGTCGGGCAGCTTGCGGCTGATGCCGGTCGACGACGCCCCCGGCACGTACACCAGGTAGCGGCCGGCCAGCGAAATCTGGGTGGTCAGCCGGGCGCCCTTGTGCCCGACCGGGTCCTTGCTGACCTGCACCACGACGTAGTCGCCCGGCTTGAGGGCCTGCTCGATCTTGCGGTTGGCCCCGCCCAGGCCGGCGGCCTCCCAGTTGACCTCGCCGGCGTAGAGCACGCCGTTGCGGCCGCGGCCGATGTCGACGAACGCCGCCTCCATCGAGGGCAGCACGTTCTGCACGATGCCCAGGTAGATGTTGCCGACCAGGGACGCCGAGGCGGCCGAGGTGACGAAGTGCTCCACCACCACGCCGTCCTCGAGCACGGCGATCTGGGTGTAGCGGGCCCCCTCGTGCGGCGGCTCGGTACGCACCTTCTCGCGCACCACCATGACGCGTTCGACGGCCTCGCGGCGGGCCAGGAACTCGGCCTCGCTCAGGATCGGCGGGCGGCGGCGCCCGGCGTCCCGGCCGTCGCGGCGGCGCTGGCGCTTGGCCTCCAGCCGGGTGGAGCCGGTGATGCCCTGGATCTCCGAGTCCGGGTCGGTCTCCTTCTGGCGCGGGGCGCGCTCGTGGACGACCGTGTTCGGCGGGTCGTCGGGCGAGATGACGGGTTCGCCGTCGTCGCCGGTGCCGGCCTTGCGGCGGCGCCGCCGCCGGCGGCGCCGGGTGCTGCTGGTGCCCTCGGCGGTGGCGGCGGTGTCGTCAGCGGTGTCCTCGTCGGTGCCCTCGCCGGCGGCTTCCTCGTCGGTGGACTCGGCCGCTTCGGCGGACTCCTCGGCGACCGCACCGGGCTCCTCGGCGGCCGGTTCGTCGGTGCCGTCCTGCGACTCCCCGGTCTGCTCGCCGCGGCCGCGGCCGCGACCCCGCCGGCCCCGCCGGCGGCGCCGCCCGCTGGGCCGCTCGACCGGCTCCTCGAGCTCCTCGAGGTCGGCGTCCTCGGTGTCGTCCTCCTCCGGTTCGACCACCACCGGCTGCGGCGCGACGAACAACGGCAGGTAGTCCGGGCGCTCCACCAGCGCGGTGGTCGGCGTGGCGGTGCTGGTCTCCAGGATCAGCCGGGACTCGGGCTCGTCGGCCGTCTCGGGCTCGGCGTCGGCCTCGTCCTCGGCGACCGGCGACGGCGGGGCCACGAAGATCGGCTGCAGGGCCGGCTCGGCGGGGATCTCCGCCACCGGCCCCTCGTCGGCCGGGGCGGCCGGCTCGGCCGCTGCCTCGGCCGGCGCTGCTTCGTCCGGGGTGGCGGCTGCTGCGTCGGTTTCGTCCGGCGCTACCGAAGACGGGTCCGCACTCGCCGCCGGCACCTCCGGCGCCGGGGCGGGAGCCGCTTCCGCGGCGGGAGGTGCATCTACCGCTTCCGCGGCGGCAGCCTCATTCGCCGCTTCCGCGGCGGCAGCCTCATTCGCCGCTTCCGCGGCG